>JALWPY010000154.1 GCA_026994915.1 Campylobacterales bacterium | reverse complement strand
GCGTGGCTATGACTCGGCAAGTGCCCCAGACCGAATCCATTCGCCGTTCCCTCTCCGTTCAGTTCTATGACATAAGAGTTTTTATCGTTATCGTAGACATTTTCTATCGACGCTCCGGCAGGCGTGTTGTCATAGATATACCACGGATTGGTATCTCTGTCTTCAGCATTTTCGTATATCGTCTCACTTGCCTCAACGACACCGAACAGTGTTGTTACAAGCATCAGAGCCTTCAATACTGCACGTTTCATCACTTCCTCTCCTCCGCCAGCTTTTCCTGCACGGCATTTAACGCATCCAGATCGATTTGAGCAGGTGCTCCCGCTACTTTTTGGGCGACATCCTCCTGTGTCTCTATCAGTGCAGCCATTTCCGGATCTTCTGATCCCTGTGTCACACCTTCTGGCGTTCCACCACAGCCGCTGTAGCCGATAGCCATCAATACAAACAGTGTCGTATGCATCATTTTGATCATCAAAATTTTTACCTTTTGAAAGTGATTTATTTTAATCTAATTTATTAAATAATATAGGCAATTAAATTTAACTTAAATATATTTTTTATGACCAAGAAACCATTGTTAAAGCATCCCTTGTTACCTTTAGAAGCAAGGTAAGCGATAATTTATTATTTCACCCCTGCTATTATACGGTATTTAAGATACTCCAAGATGGTCGGATGTGTCCATATTTTTGACTCCAGATCTTCACGGGAACGCGTTTTCAAAGTTCCTTTGGCAACATCCTCTATCGCCCGCACCATCAACGGCACCGCTTCAAGCACCTGCAAATAGGGATAGGTATTGAAACTATCCTCTTTTGTGACCTCGATTGTCGACTGATAGAGAATACCACCGGTATCGATGCCCTTATCTACCAGATGCACCGTCACACCGCAATTTTGCCTATCATCCTGTGTCAGTGCCCAGTAGCCGCCGTGTACACCTCTGTATTTCGGAGTGATTCCGGTATGGGTGTTGATGAAACGGGCATTCACCGCATTTAACACCTCTTCGGAGATAATCCTCGTACCGTTCACGACCACGACATCGGGTTTAATCTCTTGCAGCAACGCAATCGTTTCCGGAGCATTGACACTCGACACTTCCACTACTTTTTCCCCGGGGTAGGGTGCATCCGTTGCCTGATAGTCGTTCATGATAGCTTCGACCCTTTTTTGTGCAAACGGACGGGTCACTTTACTGAAACCCATAAAAACCAGCTGACCTGCCACCCTGAACACTCCCAGTCTTTTGATTCGTTTTTGAATCAGCACTTTTTTAGAAGGCGAATCTTCAACGATCACCCTGGCAATCGGATAGTGCTGCGCAATACCGTGGTACATGATACAGGAAAGATCACTGCGATCGACGAGCATGACAATTTTTGGTTGATTTTTCATAGTTTTTATCCTGATGATGCGGCAGGCTGCTGCATGCTTTCTCTTGTAAACAAAGTTATTGATCTACCTAAAATCGGCAATCTCTCTTTTTAGCGTACTGGCAACCATACCTGCAAGTGCATAGGCGCCTTTTTTGGAAAAATGTGTACGATCCTGCGGGCAACATGAGAGATAGGCCGATCCCTTTTCTCCCAGCTGCTCCATCCACTTCCCGCTCATCGTATAGAGATCAATATAATGCAGATGATATCTTTTTGCAATTTTTGAAAGCGTATAGGCATATTTTCCCAGCCACTGCTTCAGCGTACCGTCGGCATTGAAAATGCGGCGGTGCATCGGACTGACCAGTACCGGTATGGCGCCTTTTGCCTGCGCCTCGGAAATATACCGGATGATATTACGTCGATACTCCTTCAGTGTCGTACCTTCCCGTTTGCCGACATGTGAGTCGTTATGCCCGAACTGTATCAACAGATAATCTCCCTTTTTGAGTCTGGAGAGCACCTTTTCCCACAACCCATCATCCCTGAAAGTTTTGGAACTTTTACCGCTTCTGGCAAAATTTTCAAACCGTATCCCCGGAAAAAACAATCCCAGAAATTCACCCCATCCCCCTTTTTTCGCATTTTTCGGATAGGTCGCAACCGTCGAATCACCGATGATATAGACCGTAAATTTCTTTGCCCATAAATCATGATAAGTGGCATTTGGTTTCAAAAAATCACTTTTGGGAAGATGCCCGAATGCATCGCGTTCTCCTCTTATCACGCTATCGTCAAAAGAGCAAAACATCTTTTTCAGTTTCGGGTCATGAGGATCGATCTTTTGCCATGAATTGTGCTCTTGTATCAGATAATCCGAAAGCAGATCTTTTTTTCGCGGGAAAAGGGAGATATTGTATTGCAGTAGATGTGGTGCGGTTCCCAGGAATTTATAGTTGACGAGATTTGCCCAGGCAACATTGCCCAGCAGTCTCTGCACCACTTCGATATCGTTGTAATCAAAGCCGTTTTGGAGATTGTGCCACGCTTTACAATCGATCAACACATGACGGTCTTTGTGTATCAGCGGATTTCCCCTGCCCAGCTTAAAACCGTTCCCGTCACCGTCCGCCAGTCCATTATCATACGCCAGACACCCTTTGAGATAGAGCCCGTTGCCAGACTTCCAGAAATCAAAACCGTCGTCGGAGTTGTGCCACGCCCGACAATAGAGCAGACGATTTCCCGGACCGATATACTGTTTGTCTCCTATGCGGGAACCTGTTGCAAATCCGTCGGCATTGCCACCCTCTCCCATCGAACCACCGCGATCAAAATTGTTCCAGGCATCACAGTTTTTTAAAGTATTGTACGCTGCGCCACGGGTAATGATAAATCCGCTGAAATGGTTATCATGAGAGCGAACATTTTCGATCAGATTGTGCGATGCCTTTTTCTCCAGCATCAAACCGTTACAACTGTTTCGGATTTCAAAATTTTGACAAACGATCCAATCCCCGCGAATACGAAAGTCGTTCTCTTTGCAACTCCTGTTTCCCTGAAAAACCACTTTTTCTCCGGGAGCCCCTCTCAATACGATCGGTTTTTGGGCACTCCCCTTTCTATCGATATAAACAGGAAGAGCATATACACCTCCGTGAAGCAGTATCGTGTCACCGGGCTGCACGACGCTGAGGGCTTCTTTAAGCGTCAAAGATTCTCCATCTGTCTGAGCCGAAGGAACTACATGCCATTGTGCCGCTGCTGCATAAAGATGTACAAAGAACAGTAAAATCGACAATCTCCGCATCGCTTGCTCTCCGAATTCAACCTGAATTTAAAAAAGCCGATATTGCCTGCAACGAGAGAGGCAACCAAAGGGCATCTGTATGGATTATATGATTTATCTTCTTTTGGGTCTGTTAATTATCTATGTTGAGTTGACACGCAAAAGATTCTTTGTCATTGATCATATCATGCTATTTAACTTTTTCTATTTTCTGGTCTATGTGCTGACACCCGTCGCACTCATGTTTTACGGTACCGATATCGTAAGCAAAGATCTGCAACTGGGCAAATTCTACTTTGGCAAAAACCCTTTTACCCCAATCGTCGTATTTCTGGGGTATCTCTTTTTCTTACTGGGCTTTCATATGCGTAGTGTCGGCAACACAGTTTCCAACTTCTCTGTCAAATTGCAAATTTCGGACAGGGGCTGGATCAACTTGATCTTTTTCGCCTATTTCATCCTTTTTGCCGCACTGTTTATCTATATCTACGGTGAGGGCGGCCTCACCACAGCGATCCAAAATGCCGAACTATACCGGGCAGGTATCATATTTGCCAAATATGGCTATCTCAAACACTTCTTTCCACTCAATACCATCCTGCTCTTCTACACATGGTACAAAGTGTTTCTCGAAAAAGAGAGCCGCCATCTGCAGATATTCAGACTCTTTTTTATGCTCTCCACGGTACTCTTCATACTCTTTGTGGCTCTGAACAATTCACGCGGATTTATCCTCGCACATATTTTGGGTCTCTATGTCATCACTGCGATCTACCACCATCGCTATTTCGCCAGATATATGCTCATCATCGGACTGCTCGGTATTTTCATTATAAAATACGGCGATCCGCTCTTTTACGCTATACCGGTCTGGGTCGACAACGATTTCGATCTCTTCATGAAAGCATTTGAGGAGCGTATCGCCTATCGCAATATGGTAGATCACAATATCTTTGCCAATTTCGCCCATCCGATCATCTCTCTGGAAACCAGTCTGGCCCTGAGCGGATACGAGCTGCATTTTCGCTATTTTGTCGATTTCTGGCAGGCGATTGTCGCACTCTTACCCAACAAGATGTTCGGTATCGAAGATCCGCAGTTTGTCATGGTCCTCAATACAGAAATGACCTACGGAGAGAAGATATCGATCGTGCTGCCTGGCATACTCGCACTCTTCTCCTACTCTCTGCATGCGGTGGGAGTTTTCATAGGTATGTTTTTCTACGGAGTACTCGGGAGAGTACTGCTGGAGATTTTCAAAACGCTATACAGACAATATAAAGCATCGGTCGTTTTAATCTACATGATCTCGTTCACCTACGGCTATTTCGTCTTTCGGGGGTCACCGAGAAATGCACTGTTTGACTCGTTTATGCTCATCGTCACAATAGTTGTACTGCTGCTGCTTTCAGAGATTCGCTTTCCAAATAAAGAAAAAAAGAGATATGTCGATCTTTCTCCCGATACAAAAGAAGCAAAACACGTAAGGTAACAGTTCATGAACTACAAAACGCGACAGACCATCGAAAAAGAGACTTTATCATTTGCCTCACTGTTTGATATGTTCAATAGAAAAAACATCGCTGTTACACTCTTCGTACTACTGCTTTCGCTGCTTATGGGGTTGCTTTATATCTATTTCCAGACACCTGTCTATCAATCGCACACCAGTCTCGAGGTAGATCTGGAAAATCAACAGAGAGCCATCCCCGATGCCGAAGATATACTCGCCTCCATCCGACAGCCTGCTGCCTCTGCCATCGAAACAGAGATAGATGTGCTCAAATCGGACTTTCTTCTCTCCAAAGTCATTGACCAGACTTCTGGTACTGTTAAGATTTTCAAAGAGAATCAGATCCCGAAAAGAGAGTACTACAAAGATCGTCCGATTCAGGTGCAGCATGTGAGCATTAAAGATCCCCGTTTTTACAATCAGAAATTTATCGTACAGCCGATCGACAATAAACGCTTTCACATCGCACTGGCACAGCCCATGAGCAAAAAGCTTCTGAAACTTCTGGGCATTTCAGATTCAGACGATCTCAGTGGCACCTTTGAATATGGAAAAAAAATAACATCCCCCTACTTCTCGTTCACAATCAAAAACCTTCATGCCAGGCCCTCTGAAACATACGCATTTGTCATCAAATACAAACCCGACCTGATCAAAGAGATACGCAAAAAGATGCATATCAAACCGGCATCGTTACGCTCTACGGTCATAGAAGTCATCTATCAGGATGTTCACCCCGAGCGACTCAAAGATTTTCTGAGCTTCCTCTCCAAAGATTATATTCACCAAAATATGGAAAAAAAATCGCAGGAGGCTTCCGCCACACTCTATTTTCTCAACCAGAAACTCGGGGAAATCAGAAAAGAGTTTAAAAAGTCCGCCAACAAACTCAAACACTATAAAGAGCACAACGATATCATCGATATCGACACCAAAACGCGGGAAGTGATGGAGCGCATCGTCAATCTCGAAACCGAGTACGGCGAAGTAACCCTGGACTATAAATCTTTTGCCATTCTCAAAAAAGAGATCGACAAAGGGAACTACAGCGCTATCGGCGGCTATAGCGACCGCTATCCGATCCTGGCCAATATTATCAACACGCTTCAAACGCTTGAAGCGCAAAAAACCGCTCTGAAAGAGCAACTTACCGATCTGCACCCCGATATCAAAAGTATCAACGCTCAGATATGGAAAACGAAACAGGCGTTAAAACGTGTGACCAAAGGGATCGAAGAGATTTTACGCAAACGCAAAAAAGAGTTGCATCGCATGATCGTAAAACAGAAAGCGCAAATAGAGACTTTACCCGAAAAAGAGCAGGAACTTGTCAACCTCGAGCGTATCAACAGTATCAACGAGCGACTCTACTACTATCTGCTCCAGAAACAGTCGGAACTTAGCCTCGTCAAATCGGCAAAATCCTCCGATATCAGAATACTCGACTATCCCGATCTGCCGCTCACCCCAGTCAAACCGAACAAGAAAATCGTACTGATGACATCACTCTTCTTCGGACTCGTACTCTCGATGCTGCTGGCCCATTTCAACCGTGATCACAAGATCTATTCGGTCAAGGATATCGAAAAACAGAGCCACATTCCAGTTTTTGGAGAGATCCCCTACATACAAAACGAAAAACTCTACAACTCGGTCTATGTCCTGATCGATCCACGCTCCGTGGCGAGTGAAGCGTTTCGGCGTATTCGTGTCAATCTGGAGTATACCGTCACACCTCATAAAAGCAAAGTCGTCATGGTCACCTCATCGGTACCGAACGAAGGCAAAACCGTGGTTGCAGCGAACCTTGCCGCTGTCATCGGCATGAGTGAAAAACGCACTATTCTGCTTTCACTCGATATGCGCCGTCCTGAGATGCACTACAAATTCAAACTCTCCAACAAAATCGGGATGAGTGATGTTCTGGCAGGAAAAGCGAAGCTGAAAGATGTCATCTGGCAACATGAAATCTATCCGAATCTGAACATCATCACCTCCGGCAGAATACCGCCCAATCCTGCGGAACTGCTTGCCTCTGAAAATATGAAAAATGTTTTGACCCAACTACGCAAAGAGTATGACTATATCATCATCGACACCCCTCCGGTCAACTATGCCGCAGATGCGATGGTACTGCTCAAACATGTGGATATCACCCTTTTTGTAGTAAAATCGGGCTTTACAGAGCAGAGATATTTGAAAGAGCTGGAAGAGATGGTCCAAAAACTGAAAATCGAGCATTGCGGCATCATACTGAACTCAGTCAAAAACAGATATGCCAGCAGAAAAAATTTCGATAAAAAATATATCTATTACGAACCGGTATAGAATGAAGCACCTCTCCAAAAAGAAAATCCTCTTTTTTCTGCCCCTGCTCAACGGGGGCGGAGCGGAACGGGTTGTACTCACTCTTCTCAAACATCTGGACCGGAACCGTTTCGAACCGATACTCGTTCTGCTGCGAAACGAAGGACACTATGCCGGTATGGTACCGCATGATGTCGAGATCATTGACCTTCAGGCGACTCAGGCAAGAAATGCCATTTTTAAAATCATCAAAGTGATCCGTGAGCAAAAACCCGATATCGTATTTTCCACCCTCGCCTATCTCAATCTCATTATCGCTCTGCTGCGCCCTCTTCTCCCGAGGCAAACCCTCTTCATCGCCCGTGAGTCAAACACCGTCTCCATACGCAACAAAGGTGAAAAATACCCCCGACTTTTCGACTGGCTCTACCGACACATCTATCAAAACTTCGATCGCATCGTCACACAGGCGGAGTTTATGAAAAAGGATCTGATCACCAACTACGGGATCGCCCCTGAGAAGATGGTCGTCATCTACAATCCTGTCGATATCCAAAATATCACGGAACTCAGTGAAAAAGAGCCCGCCACCCTTCCGCAAAATGTCTGCAATCTCCTCGCTGTGGGCAAACTAAGCCCCCAGAAAGGTTTCGACCTGCTGCTGGAGGCGATGTGCAGACTGGATGAGAGATACTGTCTGACCATTCTGGGAGAAGGCAACGATCTTGAAGCACTGCAAAAGCAGATCGAAGCATACAACCTGCAAAATCGCGTCACTCTGGCCGGTTTTGCCAAAAATCCCTACCCATACATGAAAGCGGCCGATCTCTTCGTACTCAGCTCCCGTTACGAAGGATTGCCCAATGTCGTTCTCGAAGCCAACGCATGCGGCACGCCCGTCGTCGCTTTCGCATCACCTGGAGGTACGGCGGAGATCATCGACGAAGGGATCAACGGTTTCACCGTAGCGCCTTTCGATACCGAAGCGTTTGCGGAGACAATTCAAAAAGCCGCAACATACCCTTTCGATGCAGAAAAGATCGCACGACATACAGCGGAGCGGTTTGCCATCTCAAAGATCATCGGAGCGTATGAAGAAGCTTTTCGCACACTCTGATCAGATCCTGCCCTCTTTCTCCACCTTTTCGACCGCTTCGGCCAGCTCCTCTTCGACCTTTTCGTCGATATGGATATCTTCTTCTGTCAGAACACCCGCTTCAGGATCGTTGTAGACGGCAGGGTCAAATTTCTTCTCGCTTTTGCCCACGATGACCGAAACGACCGCATCTCCAGAGACATTGACGGCGGTGCGGATCATGTCCAGCAGTCGGTCGACACCCAGGATCAGCCCGATCCCCTCGACCGGCAGTCCCACCTGTGTAAAGACCATCGAGAGCATGATGAGCCCTACCCCGGGCACTCCCGCGGTACCAATCGAGGCGAGCACACTCATCATGATGACCGTCAGATAGCCACCTAGCCCCAGATCGACACCGTAAGCATTGGCGATAAAGACCGTCGCCACACCTTGCATGATCGCCGTACCGTCCATATTGATCGTCGCACCGAACGGTACGGTGAAAGAGGCGACCGAGTTGTCGACACCGAGGCGTTCGGTCACGGTACGCAGCGTCACGGGAATGGTGGCGTTGGAGCTGGAGGTGGAGAAGGCGAAGATCTGCACATCGCGAAGTTTGCGCAGCAGCATGCGGATATTTAGGCCGGTAAAGAGTTTGAAAAGCCCCGTCAGCGTGCCATATAGATGGACCATAAGTGCCAGAATCAGGACGATGACATAACCGGCCAGATTGACCAGCAGATCGAGCCCCAGAGAGGAGATCGCTTTGGCGATGAGGGCAAAGACCGCATAGGGGGCGACGGCCATGATGATGTTGACCATGTGCATCATCACTTCATTCATGATCTCGATACCCACAACGAGCGGCTTCGCCTTCTCTCCCGTCATGAGGATCGAGATGCCGAGCAGGATAGAGAAGAAGATGATCTGCAGCATCTTCCCTTCAGCCATCGCATCGATGATGTTGGATGGGATGATGTCGATGAGCACCTGCGAAAGCGGCGGTGCCTCTTTGGCGGTGAAAGCAGCCGTCGTGGTCAGGTGCGCTCCCTCCCCGACCCCGCTGATCACGGCGATCGTAATACCCACGGCAATCGCAAGTGCAGTGGTGAGCAAGTAGAGGGTAAAGGCTTTGGCGCCCACCTTGCCCAGCTGGCCGATATCGCCGATGCCGAGCACACCACTGATGAGAGAGAAGAGGACCAGCGGTACGACGAGCATCTTGAGTGCAGTGATGAACATAGTCCCCACCACATGAAAGAGGCCGTTGACGATGTACGCATGCGTGAAGCTCTCGGGTGCGTTGAGCCCCGTCGTGTTGATCAGCAGTCCGGTGACGATGCCCAGCACCATCCCGATGACCACTTTGGTCGTCAGGGTCATTTCGCCTTTTTTCGACATTGGGCCAGCTCCTCATTGAGTCTTTGGTTCTCTTCTCTGAGCATTTTGATCTCCTCTTCGGGTGTCAGTTTCGGTTCGGGTTCGGGCGCTGCGGTCTGCGGCGTCTCGGCCTGCTCCAGCAGGTAGAGTACCTCTTTGCCATTCTCTTCGACCGTCTCGCTGGGCACCTGTCCGGTGCGAGCGAGTTTGATGGCGTTGTAGATACTGATTTTATGTTTTTTGGCATATTGGCGGGCGGTAAGTCGCTCCATCATACATCCTCCAAAAAAGATTTTGCATGATTGTACAAAGAGTCCGCTAAAAGTGCGGAGCCGTCACCCCTGCGCCGGTTTCGCCATCTTCAGAATGATATACCCTACGATCCCCGAGAGGAAGGAGCCCAGCAGAATGGCCAGCTTGTCCGCATAGTGGTAGACCTGCGTGTCGTTGTAGGCGAGCGAATCGACGAAGAGACTCATCGTGAAACCGATTCCCGTCAGGACGGCGACACCGTAGAGTTGCATCCAACTGCTCCCTTCGGGGAGTTTTGCCACACCCATACGGATCGCCAGTGCACTGAACGCGAAGACACCCAGCTGCTTGCCCACAAACAGCCCCAGCATGATGCCCATAGGAACAGGCTTGAAGAGCTCTGCGATCTGGAACCCTTTGAGATCGACACCGGCATTGACGAAGGCAAAGAGCGGCAGGATGAAGAATGCGACCCAGTAGTGGAGATCATGCTCCATCTCTTTGGCCATCGAGAACTCTTTTCCTTCCGCATCTTTTGAGCGAAGAGGAATCATGAAGGCCAGTGCCACGCCCGCCAGTGTCGCATGCACACCCGACTTGAGCACACTGACCCAGAGGACGATACCGACCAGAATGTAGGCCGATTTGCGTGCGACACCTATGCGGTTCATGACAAAAAGTATCGCCAGCGCCGCTGATGCGATCGCAATGGAGAGGGTGGAGAGGTCACTGGTATAGAAGAGTGCGATGATGACGATCGCCCCGAGGTCATCGATGATCGCGAGCGCCATCAGAAAGATCTTGAGCGAGACCGGCACCCGGCTTCCCAGCAGGGAGAGAATCCCAAGCGCAAAGGCAATATCGGTCGCAGTGGGGATTGCCCAGCCGTTCATGGCGAACGACTCACCGCGGTTGAAGATGATAAACACGAGTGCCGGAATGAGCATACCGCCCAGTGCGGCGATACCCGGCAGCGCAATCTGCCCCAGAGAGGAGAGATGCCCTTCGAGTACCTCCCGCTTCACTTCGAGCCCTACCAGGAAGAAGAAGACGGCCATGAGTCCGTCGTTGACCCAGAGGATCAGCGGTTTGGCGATCTGCAGATCCCCGAAACGAATCTCGACATGCGTGTGCAGAAAACTGCTGTAAAAATCGGAAAAGAGACTGTTTTGGAGTATAAGCGCCAGAATAGTGACGATAATCAGCAGGATACCTGCCGAAGACTCTCTCTGTATAAATTCGCGGATCATGTTCATCATCAGCTCCAGTGTCGTTTTTTGGCGTAGTGCCTTTCAGATATATCGACTCTCATGACAATTAAATGCACAAATAGATCAAATATATTTATTTTTCCGACAATTTTACACAAAAAAGAGAAACGAAAAGTCTCTCCCGGCACAAAAAGTGCCTGAAAGAGACCTTTTGCCGTCAGCAGCATCAGCCGGCCGTGACATCCGGACAGCGTTTTTTGAAATATTCGCGGTCCGCTTTGCAGAGCGGGCACTGTGCGGGCGGTTTCTTGCCCCGGTGGACATGGCCACACACTTCACAGATCCACTCTTCATTGTTTTCACTGTCGAAGAAGCCCTCTTTTTCGAGCGCCTCCTTGAGTGCAAGGTACTCTGCCTCATGCTCTACCTCGACCTTGCCTATGGCACGAAACAGGCGGGCGATACTATCGAGCCCCTCCTCTTTGGCGATGGCGGCGAAGTTGGGGTACATCTCTTCATGCTCGTAGCGCTCCCCGTCTGCGGCATACTGAAGGTTCTTTTTCGTCGTGTCGAGTTCGACATCGTTGACCAGTTTGTTGTAGGCTTTGAACTCCGCCATCGCATGGTACTTTTCATTGTCCGCGGCTTCCTGAAAAAATCGCGCTATCCGGTGCAATCCTTCGTTCATCGCCACTTCGGCGAAAAACTCATACTTGTTGCGCGCCTGGGATTCGCCCGCGAAGGCCTTCATAAGGTTGACCGCGGTCAGATTTTCGGTGATGCAGACCATCTCTTCCCCGCAGCAGACCAGTGTACCGCCGCCGACATGCTGCACTTCCACCTCGTTCCCGCATTTGTTGCATCTGTATGTTTCGTACTCTCTCATCGTTATTTCCTTTGTGTGTTATTTTTTCTTTTCGTTGTCGAACAGTCTCGAACAGCCATAGTTCAGATCGGAGTTGAAGTTAAATCTTATGGAAAATTTTTATCAACGAGTAATAATATGCAAATATACCTTAAAGGATAATTATTTTCCATTAAAAATACTCTTTTTGTATCTTTTTGGAGATAAAACGGTCAAAAAAGAGGATATCTGCCTGGAAAATGTGGGGTGTCGTCGGATCGGTCCGATATTGGAGGTATGGGATGTGCTTGATCCCGTATCAGCAGAAACAACATGCAATAAACAATGGAATACCGAAGGCGTTACATGAGGCTCACCGAATATATCTTCAGAATACTATGGGCAGGAAAGATAGTAAAAAGTAAAGGCCTGCCCCTGTTGTTGATATTGTTAATCCATTCGGCGCTTGTGGCATCAACGCTGAATGTGCAGGTCTCTGACGGTGCAGACGATGCGGAAGAGAGAGTGTCTGACGGAGCCATGTATCTCGAGAGCAGTGACCTCGAGCTAATCAACGATGATGACTATCAGGAAGATGACCAAGTAGTCGGAATCCGTTTTCAAAATATCACTATTCCAGCCGGTTCGACGATTACAACGGCATATATTCAGTTTACAGGCCTCAATCCGGACGAAGACAACACCAACAGTGCCGATCTTACGATCAAAGGTGAAAAGAGTACCGATTCCACCGCATTTTCCACTACCGATCACGACATAAGTAACCGAACGACCACTTCCGCCTCTGTCTCCTCATGGCAGCCTTCGAACTGGTCGGACGGTGATCGCGGTGCCGATCAGCAAACTCCGGAGCTCAAATCGATCGTTCAGGAGATTATCGATCAGTCCGGATGGAGCAGCGGCAACGCCATGACCTTCGTCATCACCGGAAGCGGAAGTGTCAGTGCGAGCTCCTATGACGGTTCTTCATCGGACGCTCCGATCCTCCACGTAGAATATACCGCACCTGTCACCATATCCGACGCCACGATCACGCTGGAACAAAATTCAAACAACGGAGCGTTAGTGTATGATGTCAACGATGCCACGACCAGAACGGATACCGATGATTCCGGAAACAATATCAGCTACTCCATTACCGCCGGCAACGACGACGGCACGTTCACGATAGATAGTGCGACGGGGGAGATCACCGTGTCGGATAACTCCCAACTCTCCTCCGGATCACAATATACCCTTACGATCAAGGCAACAGCCGACAGCGACAGCGATACGGCTACGATTATGATAAATATCATCAACGGTCCAATCTGGAGTTACCATATCGATCAGAAAAACAGTGGACAGAGCAACTATGACGGTCCGCTGAACGAAAAAATTAAGTGGAATATTACCCTGAACGACGATATTGACACCGCATCTCCTGCGATCGGCAGCGACGGGACGATCTACATCGGCACCACAGGCAAGAAGTTCTA
>JALWPY010000153.1:23410-44433 GCA_026994915.1 Campylobacterales bacterium | reverse complement strand
GGCCTTCAAACCCGGCACCGATGACATGCGCGAAGCGAGTGCCATCACGATCATCAATGAACTGACAAAACGCGGTGCGAAGATCAAAGCCTACGATCCCAAAGCCGAACATGAAGCCAAAACCCACTACCTCAGGGACAACCCAAACGTCGAATATGTTCAGAGCAAGTATGACGCTCTCACGGGTGCCGATGCGATGATCCTCGTGACAGAGTGGAAAGAGTTCAGAAGCCCCGACTTCGACGAGATCAAATTGAGACTCAACCATCCCATCATCTTCGACGGCAGAAATCAGTACAATCGCAAAAAGCTCGAAGCAAATGGCTTTGAATATTTTGAGATAGGAGTGGCGTAAGCATGAAGATCCTCGTTACCGGCACGGCAGGCTTTATCGGACACAATCTTGCAAAAAAGCTGCTGGAGCGGGGAGATGAAGTGGTCGGTATCGACAATATCAACGACTACTACGACGTCAACCTCAAATATGGAAGGCTGAAAGATCTGGGAATCGAGAGAGAGGCGATTGCCGAAGGCAAAGCAGTCATTTCCGAAAAGTACCCCGCGCACCGCTTCATCAAACTCGATCTCAGTGACCGGGAAGGGATGGAGAGACTCTTTCGAGAGGAGGCGTTCGATGCGGTCTGCAACCTCGCTGCACAGGCGGGTGTGCGCTACTCGCTCGAAAACCCGCATGCCTATGTCGATGCCAACGTCGTCGGTTTTCTCAACATCCTGGAGGGGTGCCGAAACAGCGGTGTCACAAATCTCTGCTACGCCTCTTCCTCATCTGTCTACGGACTCAACAAATCGCAGCCCTTCAAGACGAGTGACCATACAGACCACCCTGTCAGCCTCTACGCCGCCACCAAAAAGTCCAACGAGATGATGGCACACACCTATGCCCACCTCTACGGCATCCGGACTACGGGACTCAGGTTCTTTACCGTTTACGGCCCATGGGGCAGACCCGACATGGCGCCGATGCTCTTTACCGACGCGATCCTGCATGACCGTCCGATCAAAGTCTTCAACTACGGGGACATGAGCCGGGATTTTACCTATATAGACGACATCACCGACGGTGTCATCAAAGTGATAGACAACCCCGCCGAACCCAATCCCGACTGGGATGCCGAGCATCCGACACCGGAGAGTTCCAGTGCTCCCTACAGACTCTACAACATCGGCAACAACCAGCCGGTGTCATTGATGAAGTTCATTGAAACGATTGAAGCGAAGCTTGGCAAGAAGGCACAGAAAGAGATGCTGCCGATGCAACCGGGCGATGTGCAGAGTACCTATGCCGATGTGAGCGGCTTGATTCAAGATATGGGGTACAAGCCAGATACACCTCTCGATGAAGGCGTGGAGAAGTTCGTGGCGTGGTACAGGGAGTTTTACGAAGTTTGAAGATTTGAGAGAAGCGCCTCCGGGAGGCACTTCTCTCTGTTAACGGATCTCGGTGACTCTGCCGCCGGTGATATAGACCGTCACGCGGTCGCCCGGTTTGAAACGGTAGGGGTTATTCGCGTCGATGGGCAGTACGGTGGTGATCGTCTTGCCGCTGTCGAAGCGTACGGTGATACGCTGTGCGTCCCTGACATCGGCTTTTTCACCCGCGACGGCACCCAGCATGGCACCTGTCATAGTCAGCAGCGCTTTCCCTTCACCGCCTCCGAAACGGCTTCCCGCCGCACCGCCTGCCGCCATGCCGAGGATCGATGTGACGGTACCGTCTCCATGTACTTTTACCGGCTCTACCATCGTGACGGTGCCGGTGTAGGATTCGCTGATGCTGCCAACCCTGCTTTGCGGCAGCGCTTTGTCTGCGCATCCACCGTTCATGAGAAGCAGGCCGCCTGTGACAGCGAGTGCCGATGCGAGTTTTTTAAGATTTTTCATTCTTTTCATGCTCTTCCTCCAAAAATACTCGGATATTGTGGCAGATACCTTCGACCAGTCGTTCGCGGGATTGTCTGCTTGCCCACGCGATGTGGGGTGTCATGAGCAGACGCTCCTGTGCACGGACCTTTCGAAGAGGGTTCTCCGGTGTGATCGGCTCCTTTTCGAGGACGTCAAGTCCCACCCGGATTTCGCTGCGGTCGATATGCTCTGCCAGATCGTTCTCATTGATTATACCACCTCTGCCCAGATTTAGCAAGATGGCGTCGTTTTTGAGTTCCGGGAGATTCACTTTGTTGATGAGATTGTAGGTTTTGTCGTTGAGCGGAGCGTGGATAGAGACGATTTGACATGTGTAGAGAAGGTCGTTCAGAGAGGTGCGCTGAAAGTCGTCGTCTTGATTACGCCCGCTGGTGGAATAGTAGAGAATGTTGGCACCGAAGCCCTCCGCGACGGTCGCGACACGCTTGCCGATCTCTCCAAGCCCGATGATACCCCATGTGAGATCTTCGAGATCCATCCAGGGGTGCTCCAGATGGGTGAAGACCGGACTTTGGACCCAGCCGTCGTCGCTTTTGGTATAGTTATCGAAGTAGCGGAGGTTATTGAGAAAGTAGAAGGCCATCGCGAAGGTGGTCTGCACGACAGAAGGGGTGGAGTAGCCAGCGACGTTTTTGACATGTATGCCTCTGGCTTTGGCGTGCTCGAGGTCGACGTTGTTCATGCCTGTGGCGGCGACGCAGATCAGTTTGATGTCACTCGCCTCCATGATCTCTTTGTCGATGACGACTTTGTTGGTGATGACGATGTTGGCATCTTTGATGCGAACGAGTGTCTGATCTGGTGTCGTGTAGTGGTAGCGGGTCACTTCGCCAAATGTTTCGATACAGCCGGTATCTATATCTGATCCCAGGGTATCATGATCCAAAACGACGATCTTCATGGCAATCCTTTCAATTTTGTGTATAATTGTTTATAAACTATCATAACAAAGAGAGGTTTAAGTATGGGAAAATATGTTTACCTTTTATCGATTGTAATGTTGCTGGGAGCCTGTTCCCTCTCGAGTGAAAGTGTGATGAAACTCCCATTTGAGACGACATTTAAAAATGCAAAAGAGTGGTCGCTTGATGGTGGAGCAACGTTCGATCCTTCCGTTTCGACAACACCCGGAAGCGGTTCGATCCGCCTTGCCAAAGCGGGTGAGAGCTGGGTGACAAGCGATCGCATACTTTCAGATATCAAGTTGCCGGTAGAGGCGGGAGAGACCTATACCCTCTCTTTCAAATCTAAAAGCGCAACATTCCCGCCGCCACTGCTGGAGGTCTACGGTGAGTTGTGGGGTGAAGAGGGCAAGATAGACAACTCCGACGGTACCCGTTGTGCCAACTCCGTGAAAGATATCTGGGAAGAGAACGACGTCATCATCAAAATCCCGAACAATAGCATGATTAAATACTTCAAGATCAAGATCCTCATGCTTCCCAAAAGCAGTGTGAGTGCCCCGGTCTGGATCGACGATGTGAAGTTTACCAAAGGAGTGACGCTACCCGAAAGAGGTCCCAAAAAAGCGTTTGCCGGGAGTGTGACTCGTGTCGATGCGCTGGGTAACATCGAGATCAAAGAGAATGGTCGTTTCGTCCCCTTCTTTCCGATCGGCATCTATACCGACGAGAACCGCGCCGACTGGAGCGTCTATAAAAAGATGGGATTCAATACGAACATGTGGGCCAGCAACGCAGCGGCGATCGAAAAGGGCAAGAAAGCGGGACTTTTCAGTGCGATGCAGATTATCCAATATATCGTCCCGGTCGGGGAGGATTGGATACCACAGGATCCCCAAAAGAAGATTACCCATCTGCACAAAACGCTTGCCGATATCCGTGCCAGAGGGTTGTGGGAGCAGATGCTCTTCTATTATGTAGACAACGAGTTTTACCACCTCAAACCTTCGTTTACGAAGATTATCGACATCGTGCGGACTGAAGACAAAGGTGCCCATCCGGTCTATATGCTCAGCGGTGCCTATGGAATGGCACGCATCTACAACAACTATGTCGACATGACCGGCACCTATGTCGCCAAAGACGGATACGAAGAGCCGCTGATCGCTAACTTCGAGGCGCTCGATAGGCAGCAGAACCAGAAGCAGCCGGTTGTTTTTGCCCAGATCAATCGCGGTGTCGGTGAGAACTTTCGGGCAATCGTCTATGGGGCGATTGCCAAGGGTGCCAGGGGAATAGGATTCTGGCGGGACGGCGGAAGTGCCGGGCCGATCGAAAAGCGCCCGGTTTCCAAAGCGCTGCCACGCATCGCAAAGGAGATTCAGAACCTGATGCCCCTCATTCGCACACCCTACGATCCAAAGAAACAGATCACTTGCAGCGACGCACATGTCGTCACAGGTACCCGCTATCTCGACGGTATTGCGTATATGATCTTCTCCAATCCCACTGCACGTGACATAGAGGTGACATGCAGTACCGACATACTCACTTACAAACCCAAACATGCAGAGGGGTACTTTTCACATCGCAAAGCGGCCGATGTGAAAAACGGGAGTTTCAGCGTGAAACTCAGGGCACATGATGTGATCGTGGTGAAACTGGTGCGATGAAAATAGCCGATTACGAAGCGAAGTTCGCCAAAAGCTGCGAAGGAACCTTTTTTCACACGCTGCCACAGGAGCTTCAGGCGTTTATCCATACAAAGGCGCTGGAGTTGCGGCTTTCCCATCAGGAGATACGCCAGCTTGTAGATATGGCGATCGACTTTCGCATGTGGGGTAAGGGGTCACTGGCAGATTTCTGGGATAAGACGGGGCTGGAAAAGCGCACACCCAAACAGCAGAAGCAGGCGATCATGCACAGGCTCAGGGAGGTGCATGCTGCATTTGAGCATGAAGCCAATGACTACTCCGAGCTGACGCCCCAGAAGATCAAAGCGCCCAAAATCAGACTCTCCGCCGAACCCAAAGAGAATCTCGGTTTCGGACTCTGTCCCGTCGCTTCGCCCAAAACACGCTGCTGCAATCTGCTCACACTCGATGCAGTGGAGAGTTGCGGGTTCGACTGCAGCTACTGCTCGATCCAGTCCTTCTACAACGAGGGGAAGATCACGTTCGACACCACGCTGAGGGAGAAGCTGGAACAGATTCGCCTCGACCCAAACGAGTTCTATCACATCGGTACCGGGCAGGCATCCGACTCGCTCATGTGGGGGAACCGCTACGGCGTGCTGGACGATCTGGTGGCATTTGCCAGAAAGCACCCCAATATCATGCTGGAGTTCAAGACCAAGTCGGATAATGTCTCATGGTTTCTGGACAAGGAGCTCCCGCCAAATCTCCTCTTTACATGGTCGCTTAATCCACAGACGATCATCGACAACGAAGAGCATCTGACCGCGTCGCTGGAGGCGCGTATCGGTGCGGCACAAAAGATGGCGCAGAAGGGTGCGCTGGTGGGGTTTCACTTCCATCCGATCGTCCATTTTCAGGGGTATCAGGAGGCATACGGTGAAGTCTTTCAAAAACTGATAGATACTTTCGATCCCGCACAGGTAGTGCTGGTATCGTTCGGAACACTAACGTTCATCAAGCCGGTACTCCAAAAGATCCGCCGGCGCGATTTTCAGAGCAAAATCCTGCAGATGCCACTGACGGAGGCGGCGGGAAAACTCTCCTATCCGCTCTCTTTGAAAAAAGAGATGTTCCGTTTCGCCTACGAAGCATTCAAGCCCTGGCATAAAGAGGTCTTTTTCTACCTCTGCATGGAGGATCATACGCTCTGGAAAGAGGTGTTCGGGTATGAATATCCGACAAACGAGAGTTTCGAAATGGATATGAAGCTGAGTTACATGGCGAAGATCACAGGCATAAAAAAAGGCTGAACTCCTCGAAAAGAGGAGTTCAGCCTGTAGCAGGAGAGGAGGGCGCTACTTCTTCGCTTCCGCCTCTTTCACTTTCTTTTGCCAGATGTCATATCTTGGGAAGACAAAGATCGTATCCCTCTCGACGACGATTTTATCTTTGGCATCTGTAGCGTACGCTTTGATCTTGATCGGGATCGGCGTATCTTTGGTCGTATCTTTGACAAGCGGTTTTGTTGTATAGAGTACGACGACTTTGTTGATCTTCTGTCCTGCGTTGAGTTTGAACGGCTTGGCCGGTCTCATGATCTTGATCTCAGGATGGCTCTCTACCTCGAAATAGTAGGTATGTGGTTTATGCTGGGTGTTCTGGAAGAGGAACTTGTAGACATTGGTGACAGTACCGTCGTCTTTGATCTTGTAGAGCTGGGTCGTTCTGTTGATGTTAAGTAGCATATTCTCTTTTTTGCTTCCCATCCAGAAGAGGCCGACCAGTGCCAGTGTCAGCGCCACGCCGTATGCGATGGTTCTGAAACGCAGAAATTTCGGTTTTCTGTGCTCTTTGATCGCGGAGTAGCTGGTCCATGTGATCAGTGACGGCTTGCCGAGTGCTCCCATGACCTGTGTACATGCGTCGGCACACTCGAGACAGTTGATACACTCCAGCTGTGTACCGCGCTTGATGTCGATGTGGGTCGGACAGACACGCACACATGCGTCACACATGGTACACTCGGCGTTTTCACCCTCTTTTTCGTGCAACTCTTTGAGGTTGTGTACCAGTTTGACCTCCTGATCGTCGCTGTAGATGTGACCACCGCGCTCGGTGTTGTAGATGGTCTGGATCGTCTCTTCGTCATACATAACCGACTGCACCCTTGCATATGGGCAGACATAGATACAGAAGTCCTCTTTGAGTTTGACGACATCGTAGATCAGAAAACCGGCAACGATGAAAAGGGTACCCATCATAACGGTATGTTCTGCCGGATGTTTGATATACTGGAAAAAGTCCTCAGGTGGTACGAAGTACCAGATGAAGTCTGCCGCAGCGATAAAGGCCAGCACCGACCACATCAGGACACCGATCGCTTTTTTAGCGGTCTGTCCTTCGGGCTCTTTCTGCTTGTTTTTGATACTTTTGCGGATATGCAGAATCTTGGTCTGGATCAGGTCACGGTAGATGACGCGGAAAATCGTCTGGGGACAGAGCCATCCACACCAGACGCGCCCACCCAGTGTCGTCAGAAAGAAGACGAACAAAAAGCCAAAAATAAGCAGGAAAGGCATCATGTAGAGTTCCTGCATATCGAAGACGCGGAAAAAGAGATGAATCTGCTTTTTATCGAAGTTCAGCAGAAAAAAGTGGGCATCATTGATCTTGATCCATGGGATGACCAGGGAGAAGATCGTCGCGATGACAAATGTATAGTAACGTTTGTAGCGGTAGGGAGTCCAGTTTTTCAGGTACTCGGCCATTCTCTCTTTTGAGCTTTTTTTAGCTGTTGCAGCTTGTGCTTGTGCCATTTAGTGTTCCTTTTGTTGAATTTCTTGATTTGTCAGACTGCATTCTGTGGATAATGCAGGGGTTGTTTGGGTATGTGCATGGGTGATTTGAGGGATCTTTTTGGAGTCGACGATCTCTTTGAGTGCGCGCGAGTTGATATAATCCTTCAAAGAACTTCTGCTTACCCCCAGTCGCTTTGCGATTTCACTGACGGAGAGATGCTGTTCGAGCATGTCCAGGATTTCGCTTTTGTATTTGTCAAATTTGGACTTGGAAAAGCTTCCTTTGGGCCTGCCCATCACTTTATGCTGTGCATGGAGATTGTGCTCCCGCTGTTCAGAGAGGAGGTAGACCAGTGTTTTGAGTGGTGTATTCTCGTCGATGACGATATCCTGCCGTGCGATGATAACGGAGACGCCGTTTTTGAGAATACAGTCGAACACTTTGGTCAACTCTCCAACCTTTTTACTGATGACCCAGAGGTCATAGACGAGAATCCGGTCGCCCTTTTTGAGCGAGTGGAGCAGGGACAGCAGTGTCGATCGGTCTTCCAGTATTATGGAAAAAGGATCGTCATCTATCTCTGTGAAATCGATTGCGATACCTTTTCTAAGAGCATAAGAGATAAGATACTCTTGCTGAAAAGAGATGGAAAAATTACGGTTTTTCCCTCTGAGGTATGCTACAATCACTTTGAAACCTTTGTAAAAATTGAATTTCAGATGGAAGTATAGCAGAAGTGACGAAAAATGTCAATTATATACAGCTTAAAACCGTCAAAATCAGAAACTGATTTTCAACGGTTTACTGTATTTTCTCAGTGTTTGCTCGATCTCATAACTTTGCGTCTCATTTTGGTCTTTGCTGCTGTTAAGTACGAGATCACCTTTGAGGAGTGCTTCGAAATGGTCTGCATCGAGTGATTTGCCGAAAAGATATCCCTGCAGAATATCACAGTTATGTGTCTGAAGATAGTTTTTCTGTGCGGTTGCTTCGATTCCTTCGGCGACTACCTCCAGACCCAGACTGTGTCCCATCGCAATGATTGTATCGACAATCACTTTGTCGCTCTCATCGTTTTCGATATTACGTATGAAAGACTGGTCGATCTTGAGGGAGTCGATCGGCAGGCGTTTGAGATAGCTGAGAGATGAATACCCCGTACCGAAATCATCGATTGAAATCTGCATCTGTCTGGATTTAAAATGGTGCAGACGCTCGGCTGCCAGTTCGATATTTTGCATCAGTGTGCTCTCGGTCAGTTCAAGTTGCAGATAGCGCGGATCGAAGCCTGTCTCTTTCAGGATCGTATCGATTGTCTCTTCGAGATCGCTCTGCAGAAGCTGGATACCGGAAACATTGACGGAGATTTTGAGATCGTTGTACCCTTTTGCATGCCACTCCTGCATCTGGGAGATGGCGCTTTCGAGTACGATTTCACCGATTTCGAGAATCATACCGGTATCTTCGGCAACGGGAATGAAATCGAGTGGGGGGATGATCTGAAGCTGTGGGTGGTTCCATCGTACCAGTGCTTCCGCTCCGATGATCTTTTCACTTTTGGCATCGACAAGCGGCTGAAACTCGACGAAAAATTCGCGATTTTTGATCGCTTTGCGCATATTAGACTCCATCTGTATGCGGTCAGTGATCTCTTCCTGAATCTGGGCTTTGAAAAACTGAAAATTGCTATTTTGATCCTCTTTGGCACGCAGCATTGCCATATTAGCATGCTTGATCAATGTTTTGGGGTCGTTTCCGTCGGAAGGAAAGAAGGCGATACCCATATTGGCCTTGATAAGGATCTCGTTTTCACCCACTGTAAAAGGCTGGGTAAAGACTTCGGAAATACGTTGCGCCATATTTGCGGCGGCAAGTTCGTCGTTGATATTTTCAAAGAGGATGACAAATTCATCTCCGCTGAATCTCGCAACTGTATCGTAGTCTCGCAGTTCTGCCTGGAGGCGTTGCGCAGTCTCTCTGAGAATCTCGTCACCCATGGCGTAACCGAGTGTATGGTTGATCGACTTGAAGTTATCCAGATTGATAAATACCGTAATCATATCCTGTTGCAGTCTGGCCGCTTTGTTGATGGCGTTTCGCAGGCGGTCATAGAGGAGGTTTTTGTTGGGCAGATCGGTCAGGGGATCGTAGTTTGCCAGATACTCGAGGCGATCCTGGATAGAACCGCCGGTCGATTTGTGCTCGCCAAGCAGGAGCAGGGCACCTTTTTTGTCCTCCTTGTCGGCGATGAGTGAGCGCTCCCAGTGGACGATGATCTTTTCACCGTTTCTGCGGATGAGGGGGAATTCACTCTGCAAAAAGATCTTTTTGGTGGTGAAACTTTTCTGGATCTGTGAGAGGGTCTTCTCCTTGTAGCTTTCAGGCAGAAAGAGTTCGACGAAGTTGCGGCCGAGAACATCCTCTTTTCTATAGCCGGTGAGTTTGGAGGCGAAGTGGTTGAAGTCGTTGATATAGCCGTTTTTGTCCAGTGAAATCATGATCAGTTCTACATCGTCTTTGAGTGACTTTTGTGTCTGTTGGATGGCTGTTTCGACCGCTTTGGTGAGTTTGATCGCTTTGGTATCGACCAGAAGGGCGTAGTAGTGCTCTGCGGTAAACATAGTATTGGTATAGAGGAGTGTTGTGTTTCCCTCAGCGTTGCGATACTCGACCTCTTCTCCGTAGATGGCGCTGCGCTGTTCGAAGTCAGCGATGAAGTAGTCTCTGAGGTAATCGGGCACGATCAGCTCTTCGAGATTTTTACCTATGGCTTCCTCTTTTTTGTAGCCAAAAAGTTCTTCACAGGCGTGGTTCCACTCCACGACTCTGCGCTCGAGATCGGTACTGAAATAGCCGATATGGGAGATATTGTCCAAAAAGAGCTCTTTGTCATCCTGGTTTTTTTTCATAGTCACTTCCTCATGATGTACATCTGATTTCTATAACTATATATCGACAATTAAAGAATATGTTTTATTAAATTTGATAAGAAATATTTAAAAGTTTTAAAAATTCAATCTTTGTAGCGATAAAGCAGATAACCGACATACTCATGCAGTGCGTGATAACTCATCTTCAGACCTGTGACAGAGGGCAGATACGAGAAGTGCTGTAGATTTGATGCAAGATAATCTGTCGGTGCAGCAATGGCATCGAGCCCGGCTTTGTCAAAGAGCATTTTTGCGCGTAGCATGTGAAAAGCGGAGGTGACCAGCAGGATGTTGGGATGGTCGATACCATTTTCATGGAGAAACGCTTTGGTATAGAGGGCATTTTTCCAGGTGTCTTTACTGCGATCCTCATACCAGATACCAAATGCCTTTTGCCATTTCACGGGAGTCTTGAGGTCGAGGTCGAGCATGGTGTTGAGTTCGTCGGTAACTACTTTTGCTGCATCAGACTCTTTGAATCCACCACTGAAGATAACAGGCAGATTGTGGCTTTTTGCCAGCATGATACCATACATGTAACGTTTGAATGCACCGGGCAAAAGCGGGAGATTGGGGGCTCCGGGAGTGCTACCACCGCTGAGTATTACGACTGCATCGATATTGTCAGGAACATGCTGAAGGGGAGGATAGCGCTTTTCGAGTGGATCGATCAGCTTGGTGCCCACGTAATCGGTACTGAGCAGATAGAAGAGCAGGGTACCAAAGAGAAAAAGTTTACGATGTTTTCGGGTGTAGATCGCGGCCGCCAGAAGCAGGAGTATGAACACTCCCGGCGGAAAGAGAAATGCCGCGATCAGCTTTTTCAGAAAAAAGGCTACTGTAATCGTACCGCTCCATCGCCTTTCTGGAGTTCACCGATGACATAACCGTCGGAGTTCTGGAGGACATGGTCGAGATGTTCGGGACTAACGACCAGCACCATGCCCACACCCATGTTAAATGTCCGGTACATCTCCTCTTCATCGACATGGGCACGCATGAACTCGAAGATCGGCAGGACACGGATCTTCTCCTTCTCCACGACTGCAGTCATGTTGTCGGGCAGGACACGCGGCAGGTTTTCGACGATACCGCCGCCCGTGATGTGGGCGAGGGCGTTGATGTGTGACTTGAGCACTTTGAATGTTTTAACGTAGATGCGCGTCGGGGTGAGAAGAATGTCGATCAGCTTCTCTCCGTCGATCTCGTCCTCAAAAGACATCTCCAGCTTTTCGAAAAAGAGTTTGCGCACAAGCGAGTAGCCGTTGGAGTGGATGCCCGAGCTGGGCAGTGCAACGAGGATATCTCCTTCGCGTACACGGCTGAGGCGGTCCATCTCCGATTTTTCGGCGATCCCTACGGCAAACCCGGCCAGGTCAAAATCTCCTTTGGCGTACATGCCGGGCATCTCCGCCGTTTCACCGCCGATGAGGGCGCATTCACTTTGTCGGCACCCCTCGGCGATTCCCTTGACGACGTCGGTCGCTTCGTCGGTTTTGAGTTCGCTCGTGGCGTAGTAGTCGAGGAAGAAGGAGGGCGTGCCGAAGTTGCAGATGAGGTCGTTGACACACATGGCGACCAGGTCGATCCCCACCGTGTCGAACTTCTGCGCGTCGATGGCGAGTTTGAGTTTGGTACCCACGCCGTCTGTCGCGGCGAGCATAACGGGCTCTTTGTATCCGGTTGGCAGGGCGTAGGCTCCTGCGAATGATCCGATACCGCCGATGACGTTGGCATCGAACGTCGACTTGACGAAGGGCTTGATATTTTCTACAAATGCATTGCCCGCGTCGATATCGACACCGGCATCTTTATAACTGAGCTTTGCCACCTATTTTTCCCACTCGCAAGGAGGAAAGATCTTTTTCATCAGCCAGGTAGATGGGCAGAAGTTGGTGAAGGCCCAGACAAGCATCATGATGATGACGAAGATCTGCAGCACTACGGCTACCTGAAAATGAAAACTCTCTTTGAGTCCTGTCTGAAAATCATGCGCACCCATCGCAAAAAAGTAGAGGATGATACCCAGCATCAGTGCTGTAAGGATTCGTTGCATTCTTGCTGCACACATAGTCGGCTCCTTGATGAAATATGGTTATTAACTATTTTAACGCATCCGTGCTGAAAATGCCGCCAAATGGCGCTATTTTCTAGCTTGTATGGCTTTGGGATGTCTCCCGGTGCTGCACGCTCTGTGCTTCCAGAAAGCGTATGAGATCTTCGGGTTTGAGTGGTCTGGAGAAGTAGTATCCCTGACCGGTGCGGCATCCCATCTTCAGCAGCAGGCGCTCTTGTTCCTCTTCTTCGATCCCTTCCGCAACTGTCTCAAAGTCCAGGTTGTCGGCGAGGGTGATGATCGTCTGTACGATATTTTTGTCTTTTGTTTCGGTACAGATATCGTCGACGAACGATTTGTCTATCTTCAGTGTCGTGATCGGCAGCTTTTTGAGATAGCCGAAAGAGGAGTACCCGGTACCGAAGTCATCGATGGCGATTTTGTAGCCGTTTTCTCGCAGGGTCTGGAGATTGGCGATGTTTCGCTCTATATCTTCCATGACGTAGGATTCCGTCACTTCCAGCTCAATCTGCGTCGGATGGAGACCGGTTTTGAAGCTGAGGGCATTGAGATGGGTGATGAAATCTTTTTGTCGAAACTGTATCGTGGAGATGTTGATTGCGATATGTTGCAGATGGGGGTCGATCTGTCTGAACTCCTGGAAAGCGATACATGCCTTCTCAAAGACTAAATATCCAATCTCATCGATCAGTCCGATCTCCTCCGCGACGGGGATAAAACGATCGGGCGATACAAAGCCCAGTTTGTCGTTTTCCCAGCGAATCAATGCCTCAAATCCGGTGACCTTTTTAGTTTGCAGATTGTATTTGGGTTGATAGACGAGATAGAGCTCCTCTTTGGCCAGTGCATTGCGCAGTTGTTGTTCGATCTGCAGCCTTTCGTGCATGGCAGCGGAGAGTTGACGTGTGAAAGTGTGTGCATTGTTTCGGCCATTTTTCTTGGCTTTGTACATTGCAGTATCGGCGTGTTTCATCAACTCATCGAGTGTCGTGCCATCTTTTGGGTAGAGGGCGATGCCGATACTGGTGGTGATGTTGAGTTTGTGCTGTTCGATCTCAAAAGCTTTGTGCATGGATTGCAGGATGCGCTGTGCGATCTGCAGAGCATATTTTTCGTCATCGATCCTGAGTACGACGACAAATTCATCTCCACCGATTCTGGCGATGAAGTCATCTGCCGAGAGTTCATGCTGCAATCTTTTGGCGAAGATTTTGAGCAGGATATCTCCGATATGGTGGCCTAGGGTATCGTTGATCGTTTTAAAATAGTCCAGATCGATATACATCAGGGCATGTTTATGACCGGAGTCGGCGATGAGTTTTTGGAAATATTCCTGAAACTGCAGACGGTTCGGTAATCCTGTCAACTGATCATGATAGGCGAGATACTTGACATGATTTTCCTGCTCGATATATTTGGTGATGTTGAGTTTGATGGCAATATACCCATGCAGAGTCTCGTCCACTACAAGCGGTGATATGGAGGCTTTTTCATAAAACAGAGAACCGTCTTTGCGTTTGTTGACAAACTCTCCTTCCCAGCGTTGTTGTGCTTCGAGTGCCGCTTTGAGAGCGGCATAGAAGCTTTGGTCCATCAGATCTGATTTGAGGATTTTGGGATTTTGTCCCAGCACCTCCTCTTTGGTGTATCCTGTCTCTCTTTCAAAGGCTTCGTTGACATAGGTGATGTTTTGGCTGGCATCGGTGATAACGATACTGTTGTCACTGTTTTCGATTGCATACTTGTAGGCACTGAGGCGTTTTTTGTCAGCAATTGATCTTTTGTGAAAGTAGAGTACTATAAAAAGGAGTGTTGCCAGAAACGTCAGAATTGCAAGCATCGTGATTCTGCCAAATGTAAGATAGTCAGAAAATTCGGCATTGAGCTTTTTATGTACCGTGACGAGTTTGGGATAGAGTCCTACTTGTCCGATCTGTTGATTCTCTTTGTCGATCGTTTCGATCTGATCGATGATCACTTTGATGTGGGCTGCAAAATATTTCAACATATCGTCACCGCTCTCACTTGCAAGTTGTTCGATCGTGCGAAGATTGCTTTTGATGACAGGAAGAGCATTTTGTGTTTCGGTATAGGTTTGCAGAGCAAGAAAGATAGTATTGTCAAGCATCTGGATCTCTTTTTCGGAGAGCGGAGAGTAGTTTTTGATATTCCTCTGGAGATCATGCAGATAGTTGAGTGAGTTGATGACCAGACTGTTGTAGGATTTGGCATGTTCAATGAGAAGACGTTTTTGTGCAAAAGCGTTGCGGATGTTACGAAAATCGTCATCATAAAGATAGCCTGTGATGTGGGTATCGCTTTGCATGCTCTTCGAGAGTTGTTCCAAAGATCTTTTGAAGTCTGCCATTTTCTGATTGATGATGTCGTAATTGTTAAATCTGCCTTTTTGACTGATAAAATAGTTGAAATCTTTGTCGAGCAGCTCGAGTTTGGTGATGATATGGCTCTGTTGTGCATAGTGTTTGATGTTGCTGTTGATATTGAGCATGAAGAGCGCAGTAGCCGGGATGGCAGCCAGAAAGAGTATCAGCAAGAGTGTAATAAGGTCAGGTTTTCTGATCTTCATAGCCATTACTCCTGCATACTTTGTGGTATGTCGCCGTCAAGTGCGTGCAGGAAAGCAACGATTTTGCTGACTTCCGTATCTGTGATAGGACGTCCTATCTGGTGCTTGGCCATGAAGTAGACCGCTTCACGCAGGTCACTGATACTTCCGTTGTGAAAGTAGGGTGCTGTTTTGGTGACGTTGCGCAGCGAGGGGACTTTGAAAAAGTGTTTGTCAGAGGGATTATTGGTGACGTTATACCGACCGAGGTTGTCGTCGTCAATCGAAAGGATAATACCGAATTTGTTGTACATGTTGCCTCCGACGTTGCGCCCGTGATGGCATGCGATGCACCCTTTGGATTTGAAGAGGGCGTATCCCTCTTTCTGCTTCTGAGTAATGGCACTTTTGTCGCCGCGGAGATAGCGGTCAAAAGGACTGTCCGGTGTGATGAGCGTCTTTTCAAACTCTGCGATGGCGTCGGTAATGGTCGCTTTGGTGATGCCCTCTTTGTAGATTTTGGCAAATTTGGCTTTGTAGTGTGAGTTTTTCAGTGTACGAATGAGACTGGGAAAACTGTTTCCCATTTCGACAGGATTTTCGATAGGGCCTGCCGCCTGTTCGGCAAGATCTCTGGCGCGGCCGTCCCAGAACTGTCGGAAGTTGAATATAGCGTTGAGAACGGTTGGGGCGTTGATGGTGCCCTTTTGATTATTTATACCCACAGAGACTTTTTTGCCGTCGTCACCTCCGGAGAAGATATCGTGACATGATGCGCATGAGACGGTACCGTCACGGGAAAGTATCGGATCGAAAAAGAGGGCCTTTCCCAGTGCCGCTTTGTCAGCGTTCACAGGAACGTTTTTGGGCAGAGGTGTGACAGGTTCGGCTTTGCAAAGAGCAATCAAAAGCAGAAGCAAAAGAGAATAGCGCATTTTCAATCTTTCATAAAATAGGGTTTCGTTGCGTGTAAATCGGTAATAGACAAATATCTTTTAGCCCCTGTGCCACACATGTTTTTAGAGCCACACTTAATAATAATATGTTAAAATCAGTTCCATTTAAAAATATAGGGGAAAAGATGTATTTTGAAGAAGAACAGGGGTTTATGAAACAGAGCCTGAAGGTTCAGGAGAAGATTTTTGAAAAGAAGAGCCCATATCAGACAATAGAGGTTTACGAAAGTGAAGGGCTGGGGAAGATACTCGTACTCGACGGCAACGCGATGTTCAGTGAAAAGGATGAGTTCATCTACCATGAGATGCTCGCACATGTACCGGTATGCACCCATCGCGATCCCAAAGATGTACTGATCATCGGCGGCGGTGACGGCGGTACGGCACGTGAAGTGCTCCGACACAAAGAGCTGCATGTCGATCTGGTCGAGATCGATGAAGAGGTGATCAACGTCAGCAAAAAGTACTTTCCTGAAGTGGGCGACTGGGAAAACAGCCGCCTGAATGTCACCGTTGAAAGTGGTATGGAGTTCATTGCCAGAGCGGAAGATGCCAGCTACGACATCGTACTGGTCGATGCGACCGATCCGGGATCGATCTCTAACGAACTCTTCGAAGCGACCTTCTATGCGCAAGTCAACCGTGTCCTCAGAGAGGACGGGCTCGTTGCCGTACAGGGCGGTAGCTGGTGGATGGATCTGGATGGGCATAAGAAGATTCTCTCAACCGTCGGACACCCATTTGGTATCGCGATGCCCTACAGCTACCCGATGTACAGCTATCCGGGCACCAACTGGAACTTTATCCTCGCATCCAAAAAGTACCACCCTACAGCAGATATCATCCTGCAGCGGGCGGACCTTCTGGAGGGGCAGCGCTACTATACATCCGACATACAACGGGCGGCCTTTACCGTGCCAAAGTATATCAAGCAGGCACTTCTGGGAATCGCCAAGAACTAAATGGATCTGCCAAACGCCATCGTACTCACGGGAGGGATCGCCACCGGTAAGAGCAGTGTCTGTTCCCTCCTCTCTCTCTACGGCTTCAAGATCATCGATGCGGACAAGATCGCCCATATGAAACTTGACGAGAGCGTTTCGCAGATCGCCGAGCGGTTCGGTGAGCGGTTCATCGTCGGGGGAAGAGTCGACCGCAAGAAGCTGGGGGGACTCATCTTCAGCGACGAAGAGGCGCGCAGTGAACTGGAGGGGTTGCTGCATCCGCTGATCCGGGAAGAGATCGTTGCGCAGAGCCGGCTCTGTGAAGCCAAAGAGATCCCGTATATCCTCGATATTCCACTCTTTTACGAAAAACGCAACTATCCGATTGATGAGGTGGCAGTGGTCTACTGCACACCCGAACAGCAGATCGAGCGGTTGCTTCGGCGTGAGGGGTATACGATCGAAGAGGCGCAGAGCCGCATCGAGGCGCAACTACCGATCGACACCAAAAGATCGCAGGCATCCTTTGTCATCGACAATACCCAAAACCTCAAACATCTGCAGGCGGAGACGGAGCGTTTTCTGGCGTACGTCAAGGGCAAATATCCACATCTGACGATTTGAATTTCTTTTTGTAAACTTTTTAAAATTTATTAACCATTTTTCTTTAAAATCTGCTATACTCCTGATTCAAATTCAGATGAAGCCGTTGAAGCCGTTGAAAGATTTGGCATGGTCCAGGGCTTTTGGTATTTAAACAGATGGAGTATAGTATATATGGTACATGATCCCCGCGCGAGCAAAACCTACACAACGCTGCAGATTCTCTACACCTTTCTGGCGACACTGCTGATGGTCTATCACTCCACGCAGCACTACAACATTGCCGGAAAAGATCTCTTCTGGAACTTTTTTACGTTTGGAGAGCTGGGAGAGGACCTGCTTTTCGTATTGATGGGATTTACCGTCTTTTATACCTCTTGGCGCTTCATCGAAGCGGGCAAAGGGTACCGGGAGTATATGGTCTACACCCTGACACGTATCTTTCTGGTCTACTGGGTGCTCATCGCGATTCCGGGCTTCATCGTCTGGAATATCAATCCTCATCTGCATGCGAGTATCGCCGAGATCAAACCGGATCAGTGGTGGCAGACCTTTACGATGTGGTTCGGGCATCCGCGTATCGCGGTGATCACATGGGTGCTGACGCAGCTGGTCTTTTTCGCGCTGCTTTTTGGTCTGGCGATCGTAAACAGGAAGTTCATCTATCTCTGGCTGGCGGTGCTTGCTGTGTCGCTCTACAACCTCATCGACCGCCTCTTTATCGGGATGCACCCTTTCGGAGATGTGACCGACGCATGGTTCAAGGTCTTCAGCCCGCACAATCTGGAGTTCGCCTACGGGGCGCTTATCTATTTTCTCTATAAAAAGGGGTATCTTGTCAAGCGCTACAGACTCTTTCTGCTCTTTGCGGTGGCGCTGGTCCTTATAACAGGGGCGGTGCACTCGAAGCTTGGGATCAATCTCTACAATTCACGTGTTGTGACATTTGGTGTGGCGGCTGCGGTGCTGGCCTATGCGGTGGTCAACTATGCGCAGTTTATCGACAAAGCGCCGGATAATATCTTTGTCAGGCTTGGAGAGGCGGAGTATATCATGCTGCTGATACATGGTCCGATACTCTCGATTGTCGATTTTCACTTCGCGACAAAATATGGATTTGGGTGGATGGTAACACTCGCGACGATTTTCACTATTTTGACAGTGAGTTATTTCATTCGTCGCAAGATCGAAGCGCCTGCGCTTGCAGTGATTTACAACCGGTTTATGCGCTGAAAGAGGATACGCTTCAGCGCTGTTCGGCCTCTTTGAGGATGGCGTCGAGGACTTTGAAGATCCCCTGACTGTTCTCTTCGATGATGTGAAAGGCATCGTTGATCTCTCTGAAATCGAGCTCCTCCTTCTCCAGACTCTCAAAGACTTTGAGCGTGCCGTTGTGGACGCCGGCATGCGGTGTGTTGAGTTTCTCATAGCTGGGGGTATGGCTGAAGTACTTCTCCCCGTTTCCTTCAAAATACCATTTGCCCAGACGGCAGTTGTGATGGTCGACAAATTTGAAAGCCGGTTTATGCTCGTAGACGGAGAGGTAACTGTTGGTTTTCCAGAGCACATGGTCGATCTTGGCAAGGCTCATGAATACATTATCTCCCAGTGAATCGAGCTCCGAGAGGAAGTGCCTGGTCGAGTCATGCAGGGAGTGGATCTCTTTGTCGAAGCGGTTGGTATGTTCATGAATGACGGAGATACTCGAGTCGATTCCTTTGAACTCTTCAGTCGTTTTCTGGATCTCGGACTGGATTCCCCCGGTGATTTTCTGAATTTGTGTCGCAACGGCAGAGGTTTTGTTGGCGAGATTTTTGACTTCATTGGCCACGACGGCGAATCCTTTACCCGCTTCCCCTGCCGAGGCTGCTTCCACAGAGGCGTTGAGCGAGAGGATTTTGATCTGCATGACCACTTCGTTGATCAGCAGTACCGATTTTTCGATATCGAGCGCTTTGGAAGAGAGGTTGTTGATCACGGCTGCAACACTGTGGGAGCGTTCCAGCAAATCGTTGAGGAGAGAGACGATGCTGGTGATGTTAGTGAAAGCGGTAGAGAAATCCTTTTCGACACCTGCGGATGTTTCTAAACTCTCTTTGGCGCGTGCCGTTGCTGAGGCCAGGTTGGACTGAATATCCAGGATCGAATCTCTGGTATTTTTGTTTTCGAAGCCGTAGAGATCGAAAAGCTGCCGAAACTTCTCTTCGACAGTATGCAGTGAACTTTCGAGCTGAGAAAGTTTATCTCGCTGATGTTTGTCTGTTTCTGAGAGCACACTGACATGGTTTTTGAGCTTTTCGAGCTGCTCTTCTTTTTGTGTCAACTCTTTTTCCAGGGCAGCGATGCGTGCCTCTTTCTCTTCCAGTACCTGATGGTAGAGACGTGTCTCCTCCTCGAATCGCTTTCTGGCTTTTGTGTGTGAAAACATTACAATCTCCTGTTGTCGCTGTGATAAGCATCGATTTGCATATATATCGGAGGATGTTCAAAATAGTTTAACTCACTCTAAAGGTTGAGAAGGATTTGATACCTTATGATACAATAGTACCTACATCAATTCCGGGTGGAGAAACATGCTGACAAAATTGAACTACCCATTCAGACCTGCCGGACACAAGTCGGTGATGCTCTATTTTCTTTTAGTGGCATTGATCATGGTGCATATCGTCTCGTTTGGATTTGATCTGCTTCGCGAACGTTATCAGATGTGTGAAATCAAGTTTGTCGTTCTGGTCATACTTGGGGGAATGTTGTATGGCTATATCAAACATCCCAGAGTGAAGCGCTATGCGCTGATGATGATCGCTTTGCTGGAACTGGAACTGACACTGATCGTTTTGAAAAACGATTTTTTGCACTATTCGACTGTCTATCCTATGCTGGTGACTTTTGGAATATTTTTTTTCTTTCTCCTGAGAGAAGCCCTTTGGCTGACACTCCTGCATCATCTTTACTGGATCGGTATGTTCTTGTATGGCTATATGCACTATCAGAATCACCCGATTTTGCACGATCCGACTGCACTGATTGGAATGGGTATCGCCTACTTTTTTATGGTACTGTTCGGTTTGCTGTACAATTTCTCGGTCGAGACCACCTATCGGCAACTCGAGCGTTCCAACCGGCAAAAGAGTATTTTGCTGAGTGAAATACACCATCGCATCAAAAATAATCTCAACATGATGGCCTCGGTGCTGGGGTTGCAGATGATGAATATCGAAAAACGCAAAACCGGGGATGTTTCCGATGCACTTTTGAATGCCAAGTTGCGTATTCAGGCGATGGCGATGGTACATGAGTCGATCTATCGGCAGAAAGATTTCGATGAGGTGAGTTTTTATAACTATGTCAATGCACTCACAGGACTCATCAGCCACTCCTACGAGACCGATGTAGAGATAGAAGTCGAATCGGATTATGTCTATCTTCCGATGGATATCATGGTGCATCTTGGTATCGTGATCAATGAGCTGTTGACCAACTCGATCAAATATGCTTTTCATCAGGGAGAAGAGAACAGAGTGACACTTTCGATGCAGAAAAGTGAGGAGGGATACCTCTTCATCTATCATGAAAATCACAACTATCATGTCGACATCGATGAGATGATGCAAAGCGATACACTGGGAATCAAACTGATTAAACTGATTGTCAGACAGATGGAT
>JALWPY010000153.1:0-23400 GCA_026994915.1 Campylobacterales bacterium | reverse complement strand
GGTTGAAATTTGTGATTGGGTTTCCCAAAAAGTAAAATGCAATAAATATGCCACTTTTTTTCACTACAATTTAGCAGAAAAAGTTTACTTTTGGAGGCATGTCATGGATGAATTTGTCATGCGACATATGATTGGTGAAGAGATAGGGGAAGCGGTACATTTCACCCCTTTGCAAAAGGAGATCATCTTCAAAGAGATTCTTTGCCGTGTCCGGGAAAATCTCAATACCGTGGCTTCTATCATGGGGTTACAGTTGTTACAGGCTGAAGATGAGCAGGATCTCTCGAAGATTGAGGTGTTGCGTAATAATAAAATTAGACTCAACACCTTTTCCCTGTTACAGGAGCTTAGTTGTCTGAAATATCAAGACAGAACTTTTAAAGCTTATTTGTATGATATCCTTGGTCTGGTGGAACAGGCTACGGATCAGGCGAAAGCTGAGAGGTCGATACAGATTGATGAGCATGCTGTAACACAGCATCAGAAGAGATTGCTCGGGAGTATCGTGGCGGAACTCTATGCCAGCAGATGTGCCACTGCAGAGAGTGTCAAAATTTCACTATCTGAGCATGATGGAAAGCATCTCTTTTTCTATCGGGAAAAGGCAGCATGCAAGCATGCGAGTGATTATTTTTCCACAGGAGACGGCCTGGGTATAAAACTGGTAGAACTGCATGTGCGTGCATTGCCGGGAGAGATGGAAATGATCCGACAGCAAGAGGGGATGGAGGTGGTGATCACTTTTTGATCTTTTGAAAAAGGTATACTTTTTGCTCTGTTTTTACCATCTTAATCAGGATGGCAAAAAAAGTGAAAGATCTGTTCTATCTGATTTGTACAACAACATTATCCTTATGTGTATCTTTTCTATTTGTTGGATGTGGTACGCCCGATACCGGCCCGGGTAAACCGGAAGAGAAGTTCAGAGATACACCGTTTCACCCAGTGAGTATGCCACTTCAAAAAGAGGCACTCACCTATCTGAATACTTTACGCGAATCGGCCGGACTTCATCCTCTGAAGAGAAGTGAATTGCTTGAGGCATCGGCCATGGCTCATGCCCGTTATTTAACAGAGAATGATCTCTATACTCATCATGAAGATGCCGATGTACCTTTTTTTGTAGCGACTACGCCCTGGCAAAGAGCGGAAAGCACAGGTTATGCAGGGACCCGTGTTGTAGAAAATATCTATGCCGGTGATGTATCGGGAGTGCAGGCTGTCGATATTCTTTTTTCCGATATCTATCATCGTTTTGATTTTTTGGATTTTGATATCGATGAGATTGGCATAGCGCAACATTTTGCACAAAACTACAGCTTCATCGGAGTCCATACTTTTGAAATGGGAGAGAGTGGTGAGCGGAATGAAGTAGCAGGTTCTCAAAATGGTCCAATCGTATGGCCCTATGCAGGGCAAAAAGATGTGATGCCTGTTTTTTATGAAGAGGAACCGGATCCTCTGCCAGATTGCAGCGTGAGCGGCTACCCTGTCAGTGTATCGTTCGATCCGAAAGTTGCCGATGAAACAGAGATAGAGAGTCTGGAGCTTTTCGATGAAAAAGATATGCCGGTGAAGGATGTTTTCCTTCTGGATCAGCAGAGTGATCCCAATCATCGTCTCGGTAAAAACCAGCTGGCACTCATGCCACTGCAGAGGCTGGGATGGGGCAAACAATACCGCGTCAGGCTTGTCTATGCAGATTCTGCGCACAGGAAGCGTACGCTTACATGGGAGTTTGAAACCAGAGATCTTGATGGAAGGGTTTATGAAGTGGTAGGTGAAAAGAGTGAATTTACCGTAAAAAGTGGAGAAACATGCTTCTTTTATCTCCCCCCTCGTCATTGTAACGATCGTTTTGAGCGTTATAGATACCGCTACAGCCCTACATTGAAGATAGAAGAAGAGATGATCGATCACAATACTATTAAACTTCGTGTCAAAGGAAAAGGATATATCGAGATGATGCCGGACAACGGCAGGCACTTTTTTGTTACTGTTCTTTAATTGAGCATATACCCTAGACCGTTGATGCTGGTGATCATATCGTCACCGATTTCATGACGTATGCGATAGACCAGCGAACGCAGGGTGCTGAAGTTTTGGAGGCTGCCCCAGACATGCAGGCAGATCTGTTCATTGGAGACGGAGTGCCCTCTGTTTTTGGCCAGGATTTCGAGAAGCTTGCGTTTCTTTTTGGCGAGGGGGACTTCCTTCTCATGATGGTAGAGCGTTTGGGTATCCAGATGGAAGGTATATCCGTTTTGGAGTGGGATGATGCTGCTTTTTTCTCTCTTGCCGTCTGGTTTGTCATGCGAGAGCGCCAGTCTGATAGTCGCAAAGATCTCCTCTTCGCGATAGGGCTTGAGGATATAACCGTAAGCTTTGGATCTGACAGCATAATCGAGCATCTCTTCCTCAGCATAAGCTGTAACGAAAATCACTTTAGCGGGGCAGTGGTCGTTATGCAGTTTGAGTGCCGCTTCACTGCCGCTGATGTTGTCCTTGAGCATAATATCCATCAGGACGATGTCCGGTGAGAGCTCTTTGCATTTTTGGATCGCTTCATGGCCGGTATCGACGATATCGACAATCTCATATCCCTTCTGCTTCAGGATCTCTTTCAGATACTCCGCGGAGACGAGATCATCTTCGACAATCATGATTTTGGCATGTGTCTGATCCAAGATGACTCCCTTTCTAACATTAAACAATATTGATATTTTATCTATAGATTTAAAATAAAGCAAGTTTTATATATGTATGTTTATAAAAAAAACAAAAATGTTACCAAATGAGGGGAAACAGCATTAGAATGAAAAATTACATAAAAAATATAGCAAAGTTTATCCTGTTAAATATACTTAATAATTGATAATATTTATGAAAGTATATTTAACTATATATGAGATACATGACACTCATGATACTCTTGTAATATAAATTTTACAAAAATGCAATATTTATGGGACAAAAGGAGATTATACTTTCAGTGTAAAGAAAATTTAACTTAATAAGGAGCACAAGATGAAAAAGTTAATCCCATTATCTCTCGTAACGGCAGGTCTGTTGTTTATAGGTGGATGTGGTTCAAGTACAGATATGATTGATTTGTCAGCTTTGAACTCACCTACAACGACTTCTGATACAGGGCTCTCGTCAGCTGAGCAGACAGGAATGGAGGGCGTTGTCGCAGGTACCGGAGAAGTAACGGCTGTTGTAGTGACACCCACCGATACTGCAACAGACGATAATAGTAGCGATGATGCACAAAACAACAGTGGTAACGACGCTTTCAAAGGCTTGGAGACAGGTAAGTTCCTGCGTGGCACATCACCTGCGATCAAGAGCCTTTTCATGCCGGCAAACAATGGTTTGACAGGAGTCGAACTCTATCGCTACGATCTCATTTCCAAATCCTATACCTATACAGACATCAACCCCGGACCGGTAAGTTCCAACCCTCAGTTTTTGACCGAGGTCAACGGTAAAGTCTATTTTGCTGCCAATGACGGTGTCAACGGGCGTGAACTCTGGATCTACGACGGTACCACCAATACCGCAAGAATCAGAAACATCAACACGACGGCAGGAGCAGGCTCCAATCCGGCATTTTTGACAGAAATCAACGGTATCCTCTACTTTGCAGCCAATGACAATACGGGTGAAGGACGTGAACTCTACTATTACGATATTGCAAACAATCGTCATGGGTATGTCCGTAACCACTTGCTCCAGACACTGAGGCCTGGACCTGCAGGATCCAATCCGACAGATCTGAGAGTTCAAAACGGTGTTCTCTACTTTGCAGCAAACGAAGGTACCGGTTTTGGTCGTGAACTTTACCGATATGACCCTGTTGTAGACAAAGACAGCGGTCCGGTCAGAGTCGCCGATGTCAATCCGGGAGCCGGTGGTTCTGCGCCAGTATTTATGGCGGATATTGACGGAAAAGTCTATTTCTCTGCCAATGACGGTGCGACCGGACGTGAACTTTGGGCCTACGACAGCATCACCAATACGACCGCTCAGGTGGCCGACATCAATCCCGGAGTGGCAAGTTCCAATCCTTTCTTCCTCACGGCAACGAATGGAAGTATCTTTTTCGCGGCTGACAACGGAAATCCGGCGATCGGTCCCAATGTTGAGCTGATGCGTTATGATACCAATCTGAATATGGTTTTTACGGCTACGGAGCTGAGTCTGGCGTTCGGTTCCTTCCCGATCTATCTGACCGAGATGAATGGTGATCTCTATTTCAGCGGTTTCCGAGCGATCACTCTGGCAAACAACGGTGGTATCGAGTACACCGGTATGGAGCTTTGGAAATACAACCTGGCGACAGGTGCGACCACGCTGGTGGACAACCTCGCCAAAGGACTCTTCCAAAATTCCGTGCCGTTCTGGATTACTGAAGCGAACGGTATGCTCTACTTCGGCGCACAGGACAGTCCGCTCAATGGACGTGAACTCTGGAAGAGCGACGGTGTCAATCAGAGTGTACCTGTGGGCAATTTCAACCCCGGACCGGGAAGCTTCCTGCCAAATCCGGCAGCCTATAACTTCCCTTACGAGACGTTGCTCAAAACAACCTGGTAAGAGAGATACCACAGGGCCTGCCGCGAAGCGAATGCTTCGCGGCAGGCTTTTTTACAGGAGTATGCTATGATAAATTACAATACAGATGCACTTAATAACAAAAGAAGAGTTTTGGGCAGGATAGTACTCAGTTCACTTCTGGTTGCGGTACTCTCCGGGTGCGGGGATAGCACGGATGGTCTGATTGATCTCAGCGGTCTTGGAACAGGTACCGGAACCGGGCCAAACAGCGGACTCAGCGGTGGAGGCTCCGAGGGCAACAACACCGGAGGCGGCAATGCAAACGGCGGAGCCGGAGGAGGCGGTGGCAACGGTGCAACGTCAGCAGTTAAAAGCCTCTTCTTCGCAGCTGATACCGGTAACGGATCTGGTATGGAGCTCTACAAATATGACGTTGTAACCAACACTATCGTGCAGGGGCTCGACATACGTCGCGGACCGCTTAGTTCTGAACCGATGTATATGACCAAACTGGACGGCAAGCTCTACTTTGCGGCAGACGACGGTGAAAACGGACGTGAACTCTGGATGTATGATCCGCTCTCTCAGCGTGCAACTATCTACAATATCAACGCCGTCTCACATGCAGGTTCTAATCCGCTCTGGCTGACCACTCTGGGCGGCAAACTTTACCTCTCCGCGGATGCGGGAGATGGCAAAGGGCGAGAGCTCTTCTGTTTCGATCCGGCCAGTGGCAGAAGTGAGATAGTTAGCGATATCAATCCCGGTATCAACGGCAGTGATCCGGAGTCTCTGATCACGACCGCCGGGGCGCTCTATTTCTCCGCCAACAACGGAGGTGGTTATGGCAGAGAACTCTACCGCTACGACATCACAAGTGAAGAGCTCAAACGTATCTCCGATGTCAATCCTGGTACGGCAAACTCGACACCGGCCGCCTTTTTCGCGCAGAGTGGGGATTTCATCTACTTTGCCGCCGATGACGGACAGCGGGGAAGCGAACTCTGGATGTACGATCTGGAGACAGATGCGCAGGCACTGGTGCGTGATATCAACTTTGGTGCAACCGGCTCCAACCCCAAACTGCTCAAAGAGGTCAACGGTATCGTCTACTTTTCGGCCGATGATGGGCAGCATGGGCGTGAACTCTGGCAACTCGACACCCAAACCGCGTTGGTGACGATGGTCAGCGATATCAATCCGGGTTTCGAAAGCTCCACTCCACGATACCTTAACGAAGTGGGAGGTGTGCTCTTTCTGGCGGCCGACGACGGCGTACACGGCAGTGAACTCTGGAGGTACGATACCCGAATCGGCGCACTGGGCATGCTCAAAGATATCAACCCCGGTGTGCAGAGTTCGGATCCCAGTTTCCTGACCGCCGCCAACGGCCTGCTCTATCTGAGTGCCGACGACGGGCAGCATGGGCGTGAACTCTGGGTCAGCGACGGTATCGGTGCTACGCAGATGGTTCACGATTTCAACCCAAGAGGAGATCTGTTCCCCTACCTGACGGAGTATATCACCGCGACCGCGTGGTAGGGGCGGGTTAGAAAAATTTTGTTACAATGTGCCAAAAACGAAAAGGGCACGCATGCAGGTAGCAAAATATAACGCCAGCGGAAACGATTTTGTCATCTTTCACACGTTTGTGAAGCAGCGTCGCAACGCCCTCGCGCAGAAGCTCTGCCACCGCCAGAGCGGAGTGGGGGCCGACGGGCTGATCGTACTGGTGCCGCATGAGGAGTATGACTTCGAGTGGGAGTTCTACAACAGCGACGGCAGTGATGCCGAGATGTGCGGGAACGGTTCCCGTGCGGCGGCACACTACGCCTACACCAACGGCCTCTGCGGTGCGCAGATGCGTTTTCTGACAGTTGCGGGCGTCATCGAAGCGAGCGTGGAAGGGGATGAGGCGGAAGTGAAGCTGACCGAACCCAAAGTGCTCGAGAGCATGATTGTCGGCGGTGGACACAAGTGGCGGCTCATCGATACGGGTGTGCCCCATCTGGTCACCTTCGTAGACGATCTCAAAGCCTATGACAAAGAGATTGCCCGCGAGATGCGCCAGACCCACAACGCCAACGTCAACTTCTGCAAGCTCGACCCCGAGACCAAAAGTCTCTACGTGCGCACCTACGAGCGCGGTGTTGAAGATGAGACCCTTGCATGCGGTACGGGAATGGCGGCATGCTTCTATGCGGCGTGGATGGACAAGAAGGTCGATGACCTCTGCAAAGTCTATCCGACCAGCAGAGAGGAGTTGACACTCTCCCTGCGTGAGGGCTACATCTACTTTCGCGGCAAAGTCCAAAAAGTGTTCGAAACCAGCATATCTCCTGCATGAATCGTCAGATACTGCGTCTGGCGATTCCCAATATCGTCTCCAATATCTCCGTTCCGCTCCTCTCTTCGGTCGATACGATCCTGATGGGGCATCTCTCTCCCGCGCATCTGGCGGCACTGGGTGTTGCGGCGATGATTTTCACCTTTCTCTACGGCAATTTCAACTTTCTGCGTATGGGGACGACGGGAATCAGTGCGCAGGCGTACGGCAGTGGCGCTGAAGAGGCGCTCTCCTATACCCTCTATCGGGCCCTTTTTCTGGGTTTTGTACTGGGTATGGGGCTTCTGCTGCTCAAAGCCCCGCTGCTGGATGCGGGGATCTACCTCATGAATGTCTCCCCATCCTACGAAGCGATGGTACGTGACTATTTCAACATCCGCATCTTTACCGCGCCGGCGATCTTCATGATTTACGCTCTGATGGGGTGGTATTTCGGTTTGCAAAACGCTTACTATCCGCTCTGGATCACGCTGGTGATCAATCTGTGCAATCTGGTGCTGAGTGTCTGGTTCGTGAAGGGGCTGGGCATGGGTGTCGAGGGAGCGGCGTACGGGACGCTGATCGCGCAGTACGGGGGACTGCTCTTTGCGCTGGTGCTGCTGAGACGTTATCGCTACCTGCTGCGCGGAACGGTGTGGCGGGAGATCTTTCACCGGGAGCCGCTGCTCGCTTTTTTGCATGTCAATCAAAATATCTTCATCCGTACCGTGGCGCTGACCTTTGCGCTCGCCTTTTTCTACGCGCAGGCGGCGAAGGGTGGGGAGATGCTTCTCTCGGTGATGATTCTGCTGCTGCAGTTTATGATCTGGATGTCCTTCGCGATCGACGGTTTCGCCAATGCCGCAGAGAGTCTGGTCGGCAAATATTACGGTGCAGACAACCGGGAGCTTTTTGATAAGGCGGTGCGTTACAGCTTCTACTGGGGCGGAGGACTGGCGCTGCTCTTTACGCTGATCTATCACTTTTTCGGCAGGGAGATCGTCATGCTCTATACCAACCAGCAGCCGCTGATCGAGGAGAGTATGCGTTTCATGCCATGGGTGGTGCTGATGCCTCTGCTTAGTTTCGGAGCGTTTATCTGGGACGGTATTTTCATAGGGATGACGGCCACCAAAGCGATGCGTAATGCGGTAGTCCTCTCGATGCTCCTTTTTCTGGGGCTCTTTTATCTGACGAAGGGGATCGATTTCGGCTGGAGCCTCTGGATCAGTTTCCTGCTCTTTTTTCTCTTTCGTACCGTTTTGCAGACATGGATGTTTGTGCGAAAAAGAGCAGATTTAAGATAAAAAGGTTTACAATTTCATATGCATATTTCCAAAAGTTTCCTGACCAATTTTCTTGCCGTCATACTTGTCGCGCTCTCTTTTGCTGTGCCCGAAAGCTGGCATAAACCGCTGCTTTACACGGGGCTTTTCGCTTTGTCCGGAGCGCTGACCAACGAGATCGCGATACACATGCTTTTTGAAAAGGTGCCGTTCTTTTACGGTTCCGGTGTCATCGAACTGAAGTTTGAAGCCTTTAAAAGAGCGATCAGAGAGATGATCATGACGCAGTTTTTCAGTAAGGAGCAGATCGAAAATTTTCTCTCGCGTGAAGAGCGCAAGATCGATCTGGCGCCGCTGGTGGCGGAGGCGGATTTCTCTCCAGCATTTGACGCGCTGCAAAAAACGGTGATGGAGTCGCAGTTTGGCGGCATGGTCAACATGATCGGTGGGGAGGCGGCGCTGGAGAAACTGCGGGAACCTTTCACAGACAAACTACAGAGTGCAGTGACGAAAATCGTCTCTTCGGAGGGGTTTAAAAAACAGCTCGATCACCATCTGAAGCACTCTTCGTTCAGTGACGACCTGATCGCTTCGATCGAAAAGATTGTCGAAAAGCGACTCGACCAGCTGACACCGCAAACCGTCAAAGAGATGATGCAAAATCTGATGCGTGAGCATCTGGGGTGGCTGGTTGTCTGGGGAGGTGTATTTGGCGGAGCGATCGGATTGATCAGCTCCTTTTTTCTTTGAGAAGAGGGGCTAGAGTCCTGCTTCTTTCATCTGTTCTGCCTGATAGTGGGCAATGAGCGGATCGATGATCTCGTCGAAAAGCCCACCCTCCATGATTGCATCGAGACGGTAAAGTGTGAGGTTGATGCGATGGTCGGTGATGCGGTTTTGAGGATAGTTGTAGGTTCGGATTCGACCACTTCGGTCACCGGTTCCCACTTGCGACTTTCTGTCGGCACCTTCCTCTTCCTGCTGTTTCTGCATCTCGAGTTCGTAGAGTCTCGCTTTGAGGACCTTCATCGCCTTTTCTTTGTTTTTGTGTTGCGATTTCTGGTCCTGATTGGTGACGACAATACCGGTAGGAAGATGGGTGATGCGTACTGCACTGTCGGTCGTGTTGACCGACTGACCGCCACATCCCGAGCTTCGCATGACGTCGATTTTGAGGTCGTTGTCGTTGATCTCAATCTCGACATCGTCGACTTCAGGCATCACGGCGACGGTGATTGCCGAAGTGTGGACGCGTCCCTGTGATTCGGTGGCGGGGACACGCTGGACACGGTGGGTGCCGCCTTCGTGCTTGAGACGACTGTAGGCGCCTTCCCCTTTGATGAGTGCGATGATCTCTTTGTAGCCATCTATGGTACCCTCACTGGCGGAGACGATCTCCACCTTCCACCCTTTGCTCTCTGCGTAGCGGACGTAGGCTTTGAAGAGGTCACCGACGAAGAGTGCCGCTTCGTCGCCGCCAGTTCCGGCACGCATCTCAAGGTAGATGTTGCGGTCGTCGTTGGGGTCACGGGGCAGCAGAAGAACTTTGATCTCCTCTTCGATCTCGGTTTTTCTGGGTTCAAGCTCTTTGAGTTCCTCTTTGGCCAGTTCACCGAGTTCCTTGTCCTCAAGCATTTCCCTGTTGTCTTCGATATCCTGACAAACCTGAAAGTACTCTTCCGCTTTTTCTTTGATCGGTTCGAGCGCTTTTTGCTCTCTGGAGAGGTCGGTCATTTTTTTGATATCGGAGACGATTTCGGGCGATGAGAGCAGTTCGCTTATCTCATGATAGCGATCGAGGAAAGGCTGGAGTTTCGATTTTAGCATAAATGGTCAGGCAGGTGGAGCAAAGCGCGGTTACGCGGCTTTACCCATGTTGTTTACAAGTTTGGCGAGTCTGCTTACTTTTCTCGCGGCAGTGTTCTTTTTGAGGACACCTTTGCTTACATATTTATGGAAGTTCTGGTTGGCAGACTTAAGTGCCTCTTTCGCTTTTTCGATATCGCCGGCTGCAACCGCTTCTCTGACGGCTCTGGTGATGTTTTTGATTCTTGTTTTGTAGAATCTGTTTCTTTCGGTTCTCTTGACTGTCTGTCTCGCTCTTTTGAGTGCTGACTTGTGGTTTGCCATAAGTATTGCCCTTATATTTGAATTTTTAGTGAGCGATTATATTGAAAGCATGCTAAAAAATCGCTTAATTTAAGGCATATTTTAGTCAAAAGCCTGGTAAAGCAATCTTAAAAGAAAAAAGTTAATATAATAACACAAGTTGCCGATATACATCGTGTAAAATTATGCAATATATTGAACTAAAGGCAGGAAAAATTGATGAAGCTTTTTGGAACCGACGGCGTCCGTGGCATGGCCGGAGAGAAGATCACTGCAATGCTGGCGATGCGTCTGGCGATGGCAGCAGGGATTTACTTCCGTAAACACTCGATTACCAATAAAATCCTGGTAGGCAAAGATACCCGAAAGAGTGGTTATATGATTGAAAACGCGATCATCTCCGGATTGACCGCGGTAGGGTATGATGTGCGGCAGATTGGCCCCATGCCAACACCGGCGATCGCTTTTCTGACTGAGGATCTGCGCTGTGATGCGGGAATCATGATTTCGGCGAGTCACAACTCTTATGAAGATAACGGTATCAAGTTCTTCGACAAACGGGGTAATAAGTTAAGTGAAAAGATCGAAAGACAGATCGAGAAGATCTATTTTGATGATGAATTGATCAACCATCATCAGGCTAAATATATGGAGATCGGACAGACTAAACGGATCGAAGATGTCATTGGTCGCTATATTGTCCATGTCAAAAACTCTTTTCCGCGCTCCATGACGCTGCATAACGTTCGTGTCGTGCTCGACGTGGCCAATGGTGCGGCGTACAAAGTGGCTCCGACGGTCTTTCGTGAACTGGGGGCTGACGTCTTTGTCCTCAACGATCAGCCAGACGGTAAAAACATCAACGAAAACTGCGGCGCGCTGCATCCCGAGAGGCTAGGAGAAGAGGTGAAACGTTACCGTGCCGATGTGGGATTCGCCTTCGACGGGGATGCGGACAGAATTGTGGTGGTTGATGAAAACGGTGATATTGTCGACGGTGATAAATTGCTGGGTGTGCTGGCGAACCACCTCAAAGAGGAGGGGAACCTTGCCAACAACGGAGCGGTCGCCACAGTTATGAGCAATCAGGCGCTGGAGGATTATCTGACGGCGCAGGGGATCAAGCTCTATCGCTGCAATGTCGGGGACAAGTATGTCCTGGAGACGATGCAGAAAGAGGGGCTCAACTTCGGCGGTGAGCAGAGCGGGCATATCATCCTCAGTGACTTCGCCAAGACCGGGGATGCACTGGCGGCGGCACTTCAGGTCTCTGCTTATATCCTTGCCAAAAAGAAAAGAGCGAGCCAGGTGCTCAATCCTTTCGAACTCTATCCGCAGATTTTGAAAAATATCAAGATCAAGAAGAAGATTCCGCTCGAAGAGATCAAAGGGTATCCGGAACTGATCGCGAGTCTGGAAAAGGTGCATATTCGTCCGCTGATCCGTTACTCGGGTACAGAAAATCTTCTGCGTGTCCTGCTGGAAGGGAAAGATGAAGCGCTGGTAGAGAAGCGTATGGAAGAGGTACTGGAATTTTTCAGCAAGGCACTGAATGGCTGAGAAGAGGTTCTATTTGAGGTTTCTTGGTGCCTTTGTAGCCGTCTTTGTAGTCGATCAGATCATCAAATCGTTCTTTTTGAACGGATTCGACTGGAACAGCAGCTGCATCTCGCTCAACTTCACACTCAACAAAGGGGTGGCGTTCTCGATGTTCGCTTTTCTGGGTGAGTGGCTGAAGTATATTCAGGTCGTACTGATCGGAGGCGTCCTAGCCTATATCCTCTGGCACAAGGAGAAATTTAAAGATTATGCGCCGGCACTGGGGTTGTTGATGGGCGGGGGTGTAAGCAACCTGCTGGACCGTTTTTTACACGGCGGGGTGGTGGACTATGTCTATTGGCACTGCGGGTTCGACTTCGCGATCTTCAACTTTGCCGATGTCATGATCGATCTTGGAGTGCTCTGGATATTGATCATCAGTTTTCGAAAAGATAAAGAAAAACAAATAGAAAAAGATTAGTTTAAAAGCTTTCTTTGATTTTAAGTAATATCTGTGTAGAATTCGCCACCTTTTGCAAGAAAGTTGCAAAGAACTTCACATTTCAGAAAACATAAATTATGTTTTCGCTACTATTTTTCTTCGTAATTGTGGTCGCGTAGCTCAGTTGGTAGAGCACCACCTTGACATGGTGGTGGTCGTTGGTTCAAGTCCAATCGTGGCCACCATTTTATTTACGCAAAAATGAACAAAGTCCATTTTTACTACGCTATCCGCTGAGGATTGCTCAGCGCAAGGCTCGCGCGCAGATGAACCGCGCTTGATGTGATGCAAAAAATTCTTGTGTATGAAAAAAATGTTTTGTTGATGTATATTTTTTATATACTTTAGCAAAATATTTAATCTTTTTAAGAGGTATATGTGGAAGAGACAATCATCGGCTATAAAAAAGATGGAAACATCTACGATACACAGACTGCTGCGCTCGAAGGGATCGAGGGCGAACCTATCTACTACGACAACTCCCCTGAAGCTCTGGAAATCATTCGTCACTCCACCGCGCACCTGATGGCGCAGGCGATCAAGGAACTCTATCCAGAAGCGAAGTTTTTCGTCGGGCCTGTGATAGAAGACGGTTTCTATTACGATTTTCGTACCAAAGAGCCGCTGACCGATGCCGATCTCAAAAAGATCGAAAAGAAGATGAAAGAGCTCGTCAGGAAGAAGTATCCGATCGAGAAGCATGCCTATACACGTGAAGAGATCGATGCGAAGTTCGGTGACGACGATCTCAAGCAGGAGGTGCTCAAACGTATCGAAGACGATACACTGACGACCTATACGCAGGGGGAATTCGAAGATCTCTGCCGCGGACCGCATGTGCCCAACACCAAACTGCTCAACAACTTCAAGCTGACCCGTATGGCGGGTGCCTATCTGGGCGGCGACAGCGACAAAGAGATGCTGACTCGTGTCTACGGCACCGCTTTTGCCGACAAAGAGAGCCTCAAAGAGTATCTGGCGTTTATCGAAGAGGCAAAGAAGCGCGACCATCGCAAACTGGGCAAAGAGCTCAAACTCTTCACGTTCGACGAGAGCATCGGTGCGGGACTCCCGCTCTGGCTGCCGGCGGGTGCGAGGCTTCGAAGCCGCCTGGAGCAGCTGCTTTACAAAGCGCACCGCAAACGCGGCTATGAGCCTGTCAGAGGGCCCGAACTGCTCAAGAGCGAAGCCTGGAAGGTGAGCGGCCACTACGACAACTACGGCGAAAATATGTATTTCACGCAGATCAACGAAGGGGACGAGGAGCATCCTAAGATCGTCGAGTACGGCATCAAGCCGATGAACTGTGTGGGGCATATCAAGATCTATCAGAGCGAGCTGCGCTCCTACCGGGATCTGCCTCTGAAGTTTTTCGAGTATGGTGTAGTCCATCGTCATGAGATGAGCGGCGCTCTGCACGGGCTCTTTCGTGTGCGCGAATTTACTCAGGACGATGCCCACATCTTCTGTACACCGGAGCAGATTCGCGACAACGTTATAGAAGTTTTAGGATTTGTCGATGATATCATGCAGTCGTTTGGGTTCGAGTACGAGATGGAGATCTCGACGAAGCCGGAGAAGGCGATCGGAGACGATGCGATCTGGGAGAGTGCGACGCAGGGACTCAAAGATGCACTCGAAGCTAACGGCATCGCCTACGGGATCGACGAGGGCGGCGGTGCCTTTTACGGTCCGAAAATTGATATTAAAATAAAAGATTCACTTAAGCGTAAGTGGCAGTGTGGTACAATTCAGGTGGACTTCAATCTTCCTGAAAGATTTGAGTTGGAATATACGGACGAAAACAACGAAAAAGCGCGGCCGGTTATGCTCCACCGTGCGATATTGGGTTCGTTCGAACGATTCATCGGGATTTTGATCGAGCATGTCGCGGGTGAGTTTCCGTTTTTCATCGCGCCGACACAGATCGTGATCATACCGATCGCCGAAGTGCATCTGGATTATGCCCGGACGCTTCAGGCGGAACTGATCGAGATGGAGATCGATGTGGAGATCTCGTCCAGAAACGAGAGTCTCAATAAACGCATTCGCAATGCAGAGAAACAGAAGGTTCCGATGATACTGGTACTGGGTGACGAAGAGGTTGCGAACGCAAGCGTGGCTGTACGCGACAGGCGAAGTCGTGAACAGTATACGCTTGACAAAGAGGCATTTTACACACTTGTAAAGGAGAAAATGAATGAGGTACACTTTTGAATAGAGGAAGAGGCAGAAAAAAAGACGAAACAAAACTGAATGAGGATATCAGACTCCCTGAAGTACGTTGCATGGGAGATGATGGTACACAGTACGGAATCATCTCATCGGACGAAGCGCTGAACATTGCACGAGAGAAGGGTCTGGATCTGGTTTTGATCGCACCGACCGCCAAACCACCGGTCGTAAAAATCATGGATTACGGTAAGTTTAAATACCAGGAAGAGAAGAAGAAAAAAGAGGCGAAAAAGAAGCAGAAAAAGATCGAAGTCAAAGAGATCAAACTCTCTGTGAAAATCGCCGACAATGATATTAACTACAAAGTCAAGCATGCCAGAGAGTTTCTCGAACAGGGCAAACATGTCAAGTTTCGTGTCTTTCTGAGGGGGCGTGAGATGGCCAACCCCAAAGCGGGCGTCGAAGTCCTCAACCGTGTCTGGCCGATGGTTGAAGATATCGGTAACAAAGAGAATGAGCCGAAATTTGAAGGACGCTATGTCAATATGCTTGTTACCCCCAAGAAAGAGAGCGAGAAGAAGTAGTCTTTTTTGCTCCTTCCTGTTTAAAGAGAGGCAGACACTCCGTCTGCAAGCCTCTCTTTAAGCCTTCTATTAATAAAAAAAGATATAATTGCACTCCTTAAAACTCCGTTCAGACGGATTTTTGGAAAATATTACAGGAGAATCACATGCCAAAGATGAAGACGCATCGTGGTGCTGCCAAACGTTTCAAAATGAAAAAAAACGGCACCATCAAGAGAGGATCAGCTTACAGAAGCCATATCCTGACCAAAAAAGATCAGAAGCGTAAGAGAAATCTTCGTAAGCCAAAAGTCGTTTCAGCGGCTGATGTCAAAGAGGTCAGAGAGCTTTTAGGTAAATAAGCAACGCGGTTATTGAGTTATATCAATCATTTCCTCCCGTTCAGGGACAAGTTCAGGTCGAGCCTGACACCAAAAACAAGGTAAAGGAAACACAACATGAGAGTAAAAACAGGTGTAGTCAGAAGAAGAAGACATAAAAAGCTTCTCAAACAAGCCAGAGGTTTCTATAGCGGTAGAAGAAAGCACTTCAGAAAAGCGAAAGAACAACTCGAGAGATCATTAGTCTACGCGTACAGAGACAGAAGACAGAAGAAGAGAGATTTCAGAAGACTTTGGATCACCAGAATCAACGCTGCCTGCAGATTAAACGATATTAGCTATTCAAAGTTCATCCACGGACTCAACAAAGCAGGCATCGAACTGGACAGAAAAATCCTCGCAGACATGGCGATGAACGATGCACCGGCATTTGCCAAAGTCGTAGAAGCGGCCAAAGCGGCACTCTAAGAGCGTCATCACTCCACAGAGGAGAGGATTCCCCTCTCCTCGAACATTCTCTTTAAAAACCCCTAAAATCCCCGTAAAATTATACCCGCAAAGATCGCACCCACACCCAAAACTATATTGATCGGAAGCAGCAGATTTGGCAGCGGTGCCGCTTTGGCTTTGGCTGCGGCGAGATCACCGGCGTCAAAGAGTCTCTGTGCCGCACGTCTGCGCAGAAACATATAGATAAAGTTGAGTGTCATGACGGTCCATATCACCTCTTTGACGTGTACGAGCCAGTAGAGATCAGTTCCTTTGAACCCGAGGCCCACTGCCATCAGTGTCGCCGTGATGATCAGAATGAGGATAAAGGGGATGACCAGATGGAAGAGGCGTCCGACGATCTCCAGTGTCTTACCCAGTTTTAGTTTGGGATCGTCGATGCTTTGCATACTCGGATGCACCGCGACGCGTACGGCGATCATTCCGCCTACCCAGATGACAGCGGAGAGGACATGGAGAAATACCAGCACAGCAGCATACTCACCGAAAAACTGGACCATCGTTTCTTTCATAAAATAACTCCCTGATTTTTTTAGGAGTTATTTTATCTCATTTGGCTTTAGAGCTCTCTCTTTGCCGCTCTTTTTGGCAGTGCCTTTGATGCGTTGCTCATCATGCAGGATAAAATTCAGCAGTGACTGGCAGAAGTCAGAGTAGCAGACGAGATTTTTTCTGCTGACTTGTGTGGTGTGTTTGTTCTGGAGGCAGAGATAGTCCTGGTTTCTGTGTTTGAGATAGAGTACACCGGCATAGAAGAAGCCGTTTTTATTGAGGAGTTTGACGATCCTGTCGATGTGGGGGTTGTTGTTGAGGCTGATTTCTGCATAGATCATGTCACAGTGTCTGGCCTGCAGCTGCTTCAGCAGTAGCTGAAATTTGTGTTTGAAATGTCTGCCATAGTGGTCGATGACGATCGTCGCGACATTCATGAGTGGATCATAGTTGTAGTAGAGATGGACGTGTTCAGGCTTGGAAACCTCTTTCTGGGCTACATGTTTGACACGCATATGTGCCAGCCGGTAAGTTTGTGTGATGATATCTTTGTAGACTTCAGGCAGGGTGAGCTGCTGTGTCGGGTAGTGGAAGATTTTGTATGCTACCAGTACTGAGCCCCGCAGCGGCTTCTTGGTGAGTTCGTTGTTTTCGATGGTTACCTCTTCGGGTGCACGGCCCAGTAGAAGGGCCGATTCGCTGAAACCGTGTGTGGCATTGCTCTTCTGGCTGAAGATATGGTACATGATCGCTTCGCCAAACAGAGCGTAGAGTTTCAGCTCTCTGGCGCGCTGCATGAGGGCATCGAACATCTTGTTCATGATGCCCATACCTTTGTAGAGCGGGTTGACCACGACGACACCGATCTCCGCTATGTTCGAATCGGGCATCTTGATGAGTGCGAAGTGTCCGACGATCTCATCGCGGATCTCGTCCACTGCAACGATAGAGAAGAGTTTTTCATCCTGATACTCGCGAATCTTTCTGGGATAGTAGAATGCCTCTTTGATATAGCTGTAGCCATAGTTTTGGTAGATGAGCTTTGCAATTGCCTCTTCATCCCCCGGGCTGAAATTGCGTACCCGGATGGGTGTGTCAGGTGGCATGCGCTCGGTTTGGCCTGCATTTACGGTATCGGTTGCGCTCTCTTTCTTGCCATAATCGTAGGAGAGGTATTTGATGAGTGAAAACTTTTTACCGTTCTTGCCGAGATTTTTGTATTCGAAAAGGTCGACGAGCCGGTAGATGCGGTTGAAGCCCTTGTCCTCTTTGAGATCGACGGGTACAGCGGCGTATTTGTCTGCCGCCATCGGGAGGCCCCAGTCATGCACATCGATGCGAATACCGTAGGCAAAAGGGTGGATGCCTATTTCGACAATGCCCTCTTTGTTGCCGTAAGCATGGATAATGGCATTGGTAAAGAGTTCATGTGTTGCTTCGATGAGGTCGTTGTATGCAGGCTCCTCCATATGCAGCTCTTTTGCGACAGATTCAATCGCGAAGCGTACGATTTCAAAACGGTGCTCTTTTGCAGGCAGTTTGATGACGACACTCTGGTTCATCACTGGCTCTTTTTCAGCATATCGATGGCAGAAGCGGTGAGAATCTTCATACCGATTTGCAATGCATCGTCATCGACATCAAAACGGCTGTTGTGCTGGGAGACGCAGGTCTCTTTCTCTTTGTTGCATGTACCCAGCCGGAAAAAAGCTCCCGGGACTTTCTGCAGGTATTCGGAGAAGTCTTCACCCCCCATGACCGGATCTTTGAGATCGATGCAGTTCTCCTCTCCGATGATCTCCTTTGCCGCTTCGACGACGATATCGACCATCGCATCATCGTTGATCAGTTCGGGCTGACCGAACTCGTAGTCGAGTTTGTACTCGGCACCCATCGATTTGGCGATACCTTTGATCGACTCTTCCATCATATCGGGAATGTTTTTGCGTATCTCTTCGTTGACGGTACGGACGGTACCGGTGAGTTTGACATGATCGCAGATGATATTGGGCGCGGTACCTCCTTCGATGGTGCCCAGTGAGATGACGGCAGGATGGAGCGGATCGATACGCCTGGAGACGATGTGGTTGAGTGAGTTGACGATCATCGAAGTGACGAGGATAGCGTCGACCCCCTCATGCGGTCTTGCACCGTGTGCTGATTTACCGAAGACTTCTATCGTAAAGACATCGGCTGACGCCATCATGACACCATATTTGTAGCCGATCTGGCCGGTGGGAAGGTAAGGGTAAGCATGCAGACCGAAGATGGCGTCGACCCCTTTAAGTGCGCCTCCTTCGATCATCTGGATACTGCCTCCCTCTTTGCTCTCTTCGGAAGGCTGAAAGATAAAGCGTATATGTCCTGGGAGTTTCTCTTTGAACTCCGCCAGGGTGATTGCAGCACCCAGCGCGATGGCTGTATGGCTGTCGTGACCACATGCATGCATGACACCGGGAACTCTGGAAGCGTAGGGGGCTTTGGTATGCTCTTCGATGGGGAGGGCATCCATATCTGCACGCAGGGCGACACGTTTGGCATCGGGTCGGGGAGACTCGAGATCGGCGATGAGACCGTAGTGGTCTTCGAACTCTTTGATTTTATAGCCGCTCGCTTCGAGAATCCCTTTGACGAGGTACTTGGTGTGCTCTTCGTGGCCGGAGAGTTCAGGATGTTCATGTAGGTCGTGACGAATTGTCACGACTTTGTCGTTGATGGCGTCTATCTGATCGAAGAGTTGCTGTTTGAGGCTTTTCATGAATGCTCCTTTGTGGTATTAGTAGCGAATCTCGAATCCATCGAAAACGATGTCGTCTTTGTCATCGATGATTTCATAAGTGATTTTGTCGACTTTGCTTAAAGGAGAGCCGTTGCGCAGTATGGTGAGGAAATCTTCGAGTTGATCTTCGTGGAGTGCGGCGACCACTTCGACGGTACCGTCGGGAAGGTTGCGGACATATCCCGGGATCTGTCCGAATGATGCCATCTGCTGAATATGTTTTCTGTAAAAGACACCCTGTACCTTGCCGGAGACGATAAATCTGTATACATGCATCCTGAACTCCTCTTCTGTTATTATAACAAAATAATGAAGAGGTAATTCTAAAGCTTTTGTGGTATAATTCTTCTCTCATATATCGGGGCGTAGCGCAGTCTGGTCAGCGCACTACCTTGGGGTGGTAGAGGTCGCAGGTTCAAATCCTGTCGCTCCGACCATGTTTGAAAAATCCTCCTCTTTCTATTCGTACCAGTAGGTCAGTTCCCAGTTTCTTTTGGCATTTGCCTCTTTGCTCAAAAATCGTGCAACAACCAGTTCCATCGTGATGATCCACAGGAGCACGATGAGTGCGGCAAGCATGATGAGAGGCAAAAGGAAAATCTGCAGCAGCATCGTGTAGATCCATCGGGTCGTTTTCTGTCGCATCATCCACTCCTTTTTTGTTTTCTTTAATTCTAACGCATCTTTGCGGATATCGGAAAATTCCGCCTCTGAACTCTTGGAACTCTCGAAAAAAGGCCTGGTTCAGCCATCTTTGATATAATTATTAAACAACTGTTCTACTGCATCACACTAAGAACTCCATAAGTTAAAAAGAGGTTACCCGTATGGCAAAGCAAAATTATCTTCTTGCACAAAAGGTCAATTCTATCTTTACAATTCTTTGTCAAAAGGATAGACGGGAACTGGCAAAACTTTTAAGTGATTTACGAAAAGTAGCAGATAATCCGGCATATGAAGCGAACAGAGAAAAATCTCTCATGCGTATAATAGAATCGGGTACGGCACGGGTTGCAGATTTTTACAAGAGTTATGATGCGATGCGGATCGCTTCGCTGGAGATCGACGGCGTGCCGTTATTTTCCAAAAATTTCTTTTTTGAAAGTTCTCTTGAAGCGTTCGAGGAACGGTTGCAGGCGTATATCGAGCAAATGAGGGGACAAATAACGGGACTCGATGCTTCCTATCGGCACCTCTACTTCTATGGAGGCAAGGATAGTGACGGCACTGTGCAGATCGAGCACTATGAAGTGGCCTATGAAAATTCTGTGATATCTGCATGCAGTGAGGGGAGTGCCATGCGCCTTCTTCCTAGCGGGGAATACGAAACGTATGAGGGATGTGTGCGAAGGGAAGGCGCACGCATACTCTTTACGCTCTCAAACAACCATGATACATTGGCTATACTTTTCAACAAAGCGCTGTTGTCAGGATCGGTGGAACCGCTCTTTGACGAAGCGCTTTACGGTGCGGCGGTAGGCATCGAGGATCTAAACAGGCAGGTGGTCGTCTCCAAAAAAGTGGTACTGATGAAAAAAGCGCTGAGTAAAGAAGCGTGCCGACGACTCTACCTCGTGCTCAACGAAACACAGATGTTCGATGTGCGTGAAAATCTCTATGCCATGCAGTCGGACAATCCTCGTCTGGAGAGTAGCTACCTTGCAACATACCGGCAGAAGATTCTGGATATGCACCACTTTTTCTCGACGCTAAAATACAGTGAGAGTATCACGACACAGATACCGGATCATCTTATTTTTGCCGAATACCATGCTTTCAGTATGCTCTATGACAAATATGCACAAAATCGGGACTTCTTTCTCACCAGCCGTAAACGTATCATGCTTGAACTGTTACGCTATCTCAAAATCAGTGGTACAAAGGAGACAGAGGTGCAGATGGTACTGCCTCTCTACGACAAACAGGAAAATATTTTTCTTTATCAGATGGCGGGCAAAGAGAGTATTTTCGACATGTTGCTCAGACGTGCCGAAGAGGGAGTGAGGTTCAGGATCGTATTTGTGGTCAAAAAGCCGCAGGAGTATCGCAATGCCTACATGGAAGGGGTCTTCGCACAGCTTGTGGAGGCGGGTGTGTCGATCGGTTTTGTCGGAAAAGAGGCAGCAAGGGGAGAGATGCCCGGCAGTGACTTCTTCTATATCTCAGGGGCATCGTATGCGGTCATCAGGGATCTTCCCGGTCATGAAGGGCTCTTTACCGTGACTGCCAGACAGGAGTTGATACGGAGCTGTATGCAGAGCTTCTCCTCTCTGGAAGAGATGGCCTATGCATATGAAGAGATACTCGAGGAGAGTTGTCTTCTGGGGGTGAGGAACGATCTGCTTGCTTCGCTGATCGGGAAGTGGTATGGATACTTTTACGGAAGCGTCACCGATGCAGACGGTAAACAGGTGCTATGGGAGCCGGTGTTCACAGTGGCAAATGATGCAACGGTTGTCGAAAAGCGGCAGGGTGTTTCGGAGAGCGCCTCCGGCAGAGTCGATACCGGTACGCGACAGACACAGTTTGTGATGCAAAACAGCCTTACGGAAAACAGCTATTATCTGATTTTTGACAACAGTGACGTTGCGGAGATCTTTTCTGCCCTGTTGGTCTCTACCGGAATCGGTACGGATACACGGGTCGTGAGTATGGGAATACTCTCCAGAAAACCGATGGAGCCTGAGCTGATCGAGACTTTGATGCCGGATGCGTCAGGATTGACCTATAGTATGGGAGAGCAGCTTCAAAAGAAGATCAGGGCATTGCTGGGTCAGCGTGAAGTCTCTTCGCTGATCCACTCCAGATAGTCGCTGTGTGCATCGATGATTGGGATGGCGATAATTTCTGGCAGATTGTAGGGATGCAGTGCCAGGATCTGTGCTTTGATCTGTGGAAAGAGAGAAGTGCGCGTTTTGATCTCCAGACGGAGTTCTTCGGCCGATTCGAGCGCACCCTGCCAGCGGTAACTGCTCTGAATCTCAAGCTGCTGTATGCATGCAGCCAGTCTCTTTTGAAGCAGTGTTTGAGTGATCTTCTGGGCCGCTACCGGGTCGTCGAGAGTGGTGATAACGATACAGAAGGGTGTTTGCATCACTCTTTGACGTAGGTACAGCAGTAGTCGGTGAGTTCGGCGACTTTGAGTTGAAAACGGCTGTGTGCGGGTACTTCGAAACTATCCCCACCCGTAAAGTGTTTCCAGGTCTCTTCTCCCGGCAGCTGCACGATCAGATCCCCGCTGTAAATCTCCATGATCTCTTTGTCATCGGTACTGAACTCGTAAGCACCGGGCAGCATGACACCCAGACTCCTGACGGTGCCGTCGGGAAAGATCACAGTCCTGCTGGTGACCTTTCCATCAAAATAGCTGTTGACCGCTTTTTTGACAGAAACATTGTCGAAAGTTTCCATGGTTGCTCTCTTTATGTAAAGATTAAAAATTATAGTATTTTTTCGGTAAGAGTTTCTTAGATGAGACTATTTTTTGAAAGGTGGTGCGCACGAGAGGAGTCGAACCTCCACACCCGAAGGCACAAGAACCTGAATCTTGCGTGTCTACCAATTCCACCACGTGCGCATAATAACAGTAAGAAGTTTGATGGTGCGGACGAGAGGACTTGAACCTCCACGCCTTGCGGCACCAGATCCTAAGTCTGGCGTGTATACCAATTTCACCACGTCCGCAACTATTTTTCAAGTCAAAGCCAATTTCACATGGACCCGGTTCATTTGAATACACAGGATGGTACGCCCGTCAGGATTCGAACCTGAGACCTACGGCTTAGAAGGCCGTTGCTCTATCCAGCTGAGCTACGAGCGCTCAAAAGACCGTTGTAAATAAAAAAACTAAAGTGGCACGCTCGATAGGAGTCGAACCTATAACCTACAGATCCGAAGTCTGTTGCTCTATCCAATTGAGCTACGAGCGCTCAAATCTGCAAAAAATATGGGGTGGATGATGGGTCTCGAACCCACGACCCCCAGAACCACAATCTGGTGCTCTAACCAACTGAGCTACACCCACCATAAATAAGGTAAAATACCGATTTTTTTTCAGATGGTCGGAGTGAAAGGATTCGAACCTTCGACCCCCTGGTCCCAAACCAGGTGCGCTAACCAGGCTGCGCTACACTCCGATATTCGTCAAAACACGGTGGTTTTGAGTGTGAGATTTTACTGTAAAATTCCTAAGATGTCAAGCGTTTTTGACACAAAAAG
>JALWPY010000152.1 GCA_026994915.1 Campylobacterales bacterium | reverse complement strand
GTGCTAAAAATGCAAAACTCGCTGCGCTCAGACAGTTTCATTTTTGCCTTCGGCACGCACATGTGCCGCCTAAAAATAAAAATCCTTCCTGAAATGACGCAAACCGCACATCTGTGAACATTACGGGAATCAGGAACAGAATAGATGAAATACGATGTCATAGTGATCGGCGGTGGGCATGCGGGGATCGAGGCTTCGCTGGCTGCCGCGAGGATGGGGAAAGAGACGCTTTTGATTACGATTCTGGCGGAGCGGATCGGGGCGACGAGTTGTAATCCGGCGATCGGCGGGCTGGCGAAGGGGCATCTGGTCAAGGAGATCGATGCGCTGGGTGGTGAGATGGCGAAATGTACCGATGCGGTGGGGCTTCAGTTTCGTATTCTCAACGCTTCCAAAGGGCCTGCGGTGCGGGGTTCGCGGGCGCAGATCGATATGGACCGCTATCCTATCTACATGCGTGATGTGATCTTGCATACGGAGCATCTGACGGTCAAGCAGGAGATCGCGGAGGAGATTTTGACCGAAAACGGTGAAGTGACGGGGGTCAAGACCGATCTGGGGCTGGTCTATGAAGCACCCAAAGTGATCGTGACGGCGGGGACGTTTTTGCGGGGATTGATTCACATCGGTGAGTATCAGAAAGAGGCGGGGAGAGTGGGGGAGTTTCCTTCCAACCGGCTCAGCGATTCGTTGATGTCGCAGGGGCTTGAGATGGGGCGTCTGAAGACGGGGACTTGTCCCCGTATCGATGCGAGCAGTATCGATTTTTCGGTGATGGAAGAGCAGCCGGGTGATGAAAACCCGCAACCGTTCAGCTTTCATACGCCCAAAACGGAGGAGTTCGGCAAAGAGCAGCTCCCCTGTTATATTACATTTACCAACGTCGATACCCACTCTATCATCGCGGATAATTTCTACCGTGCACCGCTCTTTACGGGACAGATCGAGGGAGTGGGACCACGGTACTGCCCGAGTATTGAGGATAAGGTCAACCGCTTTGCGGATAAAGAGCGCCACCATCTCTTTATAGAACCACAGACCAAAGAGGCGACGGAGTATTACATCAACGGGCTTTCGACTTCACTGCCGCCAGATGTGCAGCTGGAGATGGTCCACTCGATCAAAGGGCTTGAAAATGCCCGTATCGTGCGTTACGGATACGCGATCGAGTATGACTACGTCAATCCTACGGAACTGAGGCACTCTCTGGAGACCAAAAAAGTCCGGGGGCTCTACTGTGCCGGACAGGTGAACGGTACGACAGGGTACGAAGAGGCGGCGGCACAGGGGTTGATGGCGGGTATCAATGCTGTACTTGCGATCGAGGGTAAAGAGCCGCTGGTTCTGCGGCGCGATGAAGCCTACATCGGCGTGCTGATCGACGATCTCGTGACCAAGGGGACCAAAGAGCCCTACCGTATGTTTACGAGCCGTGCGGAGTATCGGCTGCTGCTGCGTGAGGACAATGCCGACCTGCGTCTGAGCCGGTACGGCTATGAACTGGGACTGATCGATCGGGAATTTTACGAAAAAGTAGAGCAAAAGCGCAAAGATATCGCCGAAGTTCTGGCGTATCTGGAGGAACATTTTATCACCCCATCCAAAGAGAACAACCGTATGCTGGCGGATCTGGATGAGGCACCGGTCACCGACAAAGTGCCGCTCAAGCGCATCGTCGGGCGCAACACGTTCACCAAAGAGAAGTTCGATGCACTGCTGCCGCAGTTCAAAGATGTGACTGAAGATACTAAAGAGCAGATCATGATCGAATCCAAATATGCCTCCTATATCGAGAAGCAGCAGGCGCAAATCGATCGTATGAAAAATATGATCAACATCAAAATCCCCGAAAATTTTGACTTCAAAAAAGTGTCGGGACTGAGCAACGAAATCATCGAAAAACTCGAAAAGTTCAACCCTCCGACACTCTTTGCGGCAAGTGAGATAAGCGGCGTAACACCCGCAGCGATCGATATATTGCACATCTACATTCGCATGGCTCAGAAAGGTGTTTCTTAAAGGTTTTTGCTGGAACGTCTGAAACACGGCTGATTGATTTTTGAAAAATTGCGCAAAATCAATGAAATTTAACACCCGGAGCGTTATAATAGGGGGTTAAATTTAATAAAGGAGTGCGCATGGCAGTCGAAAAAGAGAGAAGAGACTTTCTTGGTATGGCGCTGGGCGGCTTTACTGCATTGGGTGGTATCGCTGCGTTAGGTGCTATGAAACGCACTTGGGACCCACTTCCAAGTGTCAAAGCGGCGGGTTTTACCACAATCGATCTCACAGAGATGCAGCCAAATCAACTTGCGGTTGAAAAATGGCGGGGTAAACCTATCTTCGTTCTGAAGAAAACGGACAAGATGAAAAAGGATGATCGCGATATCATCGTAGGAAAAGACAGATATTTTATTGCTATCGGTCTTTGTACCCACCTGGGGTGTATTCCTGCTTACTATCCTGATCAACTGAAATTTATCTGTGCTTGTCATGGTGGACAGTTCGATACAGCGGGAAGAGTACTCAAGTCACCTCCTCCGATCCCTCTTCATATACCACCTTTCAAAATTGAAGGAACCAAAGTGGTACTCGGTGAAGAAGGTCCAGAGTACAAAAAGATGAAAGCCGCTGGCTTAACAGTGTAAAGTAGGATAAATGGCACATTTTGAAAAAGCGAAAAATTTGCATGACTGGCTGAATCAACGCCTTGCGATTGATACACTCAGACGTGTACTTGCGACAGAGTACTGGATTCCAAAAAATATCAATTTCCTCTGGGCAATGGGTATGATCCTTGCGACAACTTTTGGTATCCTGCTGATTTCAGGTATATTCCTGCTGATGTATTACAAACCCGATGTTCATATGGCATTTGACTCTGTCAACTATACGATTATGGATGAAGTGGGTTATGGCTGGCTCTGGAGACATATGCATGGTGTTGCAGCGTCGGTAGTCTTTCTGATTATCTATATCCATATGTTTACCGGTATCTACTACGGTTCTTACAAGAGAGGGCGTGAACTGATCTGGTTGTCAGGTATGCTGCTCTTCGTAACTTTCTCTGCAGAAGCATTTTCAGGTTATATGCTTCCATGGGGCCAGATGAGTTACTGGGCCGGTATGGTTATCACCAACCTCTTTAGCCTCGGTTCTCTGGAACTGAATGGACTCGTTGAGTGGATTCGCGGTGATTATGTACCTGGAGATGCTTTCCTTGGAAGATTCTTCATGCTGCATGTATTGTTACTGCCTTTGGTGATTATCTTTTTGATCGTATTCCACTTTGGTACCCTCAGAATCCCTCACGTCAACAATCAGGACGGTGAAGAGATCGATTTTGATGCAGAAGCGAAAAAATATCTTGCAGGTGATACCAAAAATGCAAAAGTGATCCGATTCCAGTGGGATTTCCTTTCCAAAGATATCTTTGTTCTTGGTATTTTCCTGATCTTCTACTTCTATCTTGTCTTTTACCATTATGAATTTGCAATGGATCCGGTGAACTTCGATCCTGCTGATCCGCTGAAAACACCTCCTCATATTTATCCTGAGTGGTACTTCCTCTGGAGTTATGAGATTCTCAGACCTTTCTCCAAAGATATCGGTTTGATCGCATTCGGTTTCGCGCAGGTGATCTTCTTTCTTCTGCCATTTCTCGACAGAAGTCCTAACGTCGCTCCGGCGAACAGAAGAGGCTTGTTTGCGATCTGGTTCTGGGTACTGCTGATTGACATGATTGTACTGACAGTAATGGGTAAAGTACCTCCTCAGGGTATCTTTAACGTGATTGGTCTGTACGCGGCGCTGACATTTATCGGTCTATGGATTATATTGCCGTTCATAACGATGCTTGAGAAGAAAAAGTAGGAGGTGAAGGATGAATAAAGAATTGAAAATATTAGCGGTCGTTGTATTCTTCACTCTGGTAACGTATTGGGGAGTGGAGCCATTTGCGCACTCTCAGATGCATAAGCATGTGGAGTTTAATAATTTTGCCTACAAAGATTTACCTGCGCTGAAAGCCAAAGGTGATCCGGCTAAAGGTAAAGAGCTGGTGATGGGTGCAGGTGCATGTACCGGTTGTCACGGAATCAAAGCGGAAGGGATGGCTTCACCGATGGATGCAGCTACGGCTATCGCCAGTTATGGTGTCAATCCTCCTGACTTGAGTCATGTCGGTGCTCTGTTAGATGAAAAATTTCTTGCAGCATTGATCAAAAACCCTGCGCATGCGCTGAAAGTTGAGCATAAGTTCAATGACAAACATCCATATCCGATGACAGCTTTTTTCGGTGCAGGTGGTGATATCGATCAGGAAGTCGCCGATATGGTTGCTTATCTGAAACAGATTGCTTCCAAAGAAGAAGTAACACCGAAAGCAGCATATGAAATGGCATGTGGCAGATGTCATGCTATGCGCTATGACAAATGGACACAACTTGGTGAGACTCCAAAGTTCAAATATGAGAAAGATGAAGTCGCCTATAAAGCGAAAGTACTCGATGCTCAGGATAAAGTCAAAGCCTATATGGGCAAACTGCCTCCTGACCTCTCTATCATCATCAGAGCGAGAAGTGAAGAGTTCCTGAAAACATTTGTGGAAGATCCTCAATCTCAGTTGCCTGGAACTGCTATGCCTCGTGTTGGCTTGACAGCAGAAGGCTATGAGAAAGTGGAAAAACATCTGGAAGAAGTGGGTGATCCGAGCAAACCTGCACGTGAATCACTTGGCTGGAAAGTCATACTCTACTTTGTAATCTTCTCAATCCTTGCATATCTCTGGAAACAGAAAATCTGGAGCAAACTGCACTAAACAGGTAACATAAGAGCTTCGGCTCTTATGTTATTTTCTTCTGATAACGACCCCGTTTTTTATTTCTGTCAATTCATAAAACTGATTGTTTTTGTCAAATACTATCTTCCCTTTTCCCTTGACTTTGTTCATTCTGTAAAAGATATAACGGCACTCTTTATCGTTGCATTCAAGTACCAGTTTTTTCTCTTTAGGGCTAGGGTATACCCTGTGTGCCGGTCGTCTCTCTATGGCTTCTCTGAGTGCCAGCAGGACGTTGTTTTTATCTTTACGGTATTTGGCATCAGGGATGTGCGGCTTTTCACCTTCATAAAAGACGAAATATTTTTTTCGAAGCAATAATTTAGCGATGATGTTGGTTACTTCCGCCTTGAGATAAAGTTTGCTGATTGTCTGGGGAAGATTGTCGATGTCGCCGAGTGTTACCCCTTTGTACTGAATGGTGTATTGTGCAGCATGTGCTACATTAAGTGTACCTGTCAGCATAACTACTGCAACGCTCTGTTTGAATGTTTTCATTCATCTCCTTCTGGTACTAAATCGTTTGATGTAAAATAATATGAAATTTTAGTGTAATAAATGTGAGAGGCAGGTACAGAAAGTACCTGAAAATATTTCAGAGAGACTTATTTACTCTCTGATTTTTTTTCTTCGTCGTTTTTATCGGAAGAGAAGATATCCATGATTGAACTAAATGTACTCTGTTCTTTTCCCGTCTCTTCCTCTTTGTCTTTCGTACTTGCAAAGGCGCCGGCGGAAATCAGTTTTTGATAGCGTTTTTCCAGTCTTTCCTCGTCTGAAAGCGCTTTCAATGCATTGACATTGTCCAGAAAATAGCTCTTTAAAGATTCGATTGCTTCTTTTCTCTGACGATGTGCCCCGATGAGCGGCTCTTCGATGACATCGTCGATCAATCCCAGCTCTTTGAGATCTTCTGCAGTGATCTTCATCGCTTTCGTCGCCTGTTCCTGCTTTTTGGGGTCGTTCCAGAGGATCGCAGCGCACCCCTCCGGAGAAATGACGCTGAAGACAGAGTAGCGCATCATCGCAAATTTGTCTGCGACACCGATAGCCAGGGCACCTCCACTACCACCTTCTCCAATCACAACAGAGACGATGATGGTATTGAGGTCACTTAGTTCATAGAGGTTTTTTGCGATCGCTTCACTCTGACCACGCTCTTCTGCCCCGATACCAGGATAAGCACCCGGTGTGTCAATAAGAAAAAGAATCGGTAGTTTGAACTTCTCTGCGAGTCTCGCTGCTCTAAGTGCTTTGCGATACCCCTCAGGGTGCGGCATACCGAAGTTTCTGCGAATCTTGTTTTTGGTACCGCGACCTTTTTGCTCGCCGATGACCATACATTTCTGGCCTTCTATCTCGCCGAGATAGCAAACGATCGCTTCATCATCACGATAGAGCCTGTCTCCATGCAGTTCATAGGCATTTTCTAGCATCCCCCGTATGTAATCCAGCGCATAAGGACGATTGGGATGACGTGCGAGCTGGAGTTTTTGATAGTCGGAGAGATTTTTAAATGTTTTGGAGATCTCTTTCTCGAGGTTTTTTTCGAGGATATCGACAGCATCCGTGTCACCTTTGGCTTTAGCACTGCGAATATCCTCATCGATCTGCTGGATACCTTTTTCAAACTCGAGGTAAGTTACCATCTATCGGCCTTATTGTTTATATTTTTTTGATGATGATACAGCCGTTTGTGCCTCCAAAGCCAAAAGAGTTGCTCATGATCACATCGATTTTGTCCTCACGTGCCTTGTTAGGGACATAGTCAAGATCGCAGTCAGGATCGGGATGCTCATAGTTGATGGTCGGAGGAAGGACAGAGTCTCTCATTGCCATGAGTGAGATCACAGCTTCGATAGTGCCTGCAGCACCCAGGCAGTGTCCGGTCTGGCCTTTGGTAGAGCTAACCGGAGGACAGAGATCTTTTGAGCCGAAGAGCATTTTGATAGCTGCCGTTTCATTTTTGTCGTTGGCAGGGGTACTGGTACCATGTGCGTTGATATAGTCGATACGTGGTTCTCCAGCCATCTCAAAAGCGGCTTTCATCGCACGATAGGGGCCGTCAACGACCGGTGTCGTGATATGGTTAGCATCACCGCTTTCACCAAATCCGATCACCTCACCGTAGATATGTGCCCCTCTGGCGATCGCATGTCCCATCTCTTCGAGAACGAGTGCACCCGCTCCCTCACCCATGACAAATCCGTTGCGTGTGGCGTCGAAGGGTCTGGATGCCTTTTCAGGCGTCTCATTATCTGTGGAGAGAGCTTTCATCGAAGCGAATCCGCCGATTCCCACGTCGCAGATCGCCGCTTCCGCACCGACGACCAGCATGTGATCGGCAGTACCGAGCATGATCGCTTTGGTAGCATTGGCGATCGCATGTGTACCTGCAGCGCAAGCTGTTACATCAGAGAGGTTGGGACCTTTGAGATTGTGTTCGATTGAGATGAATCCGCCGAGCATATTGACGAGCGCCGACGGGATGAAAAAAGGTGATATTCTGCGTGGTCCTCTTTCGTGTGAGATGATCGAATTTTTTTCGATATTGGTCAGTCCACCGATTCCAGATGCTGAAACCATACCGAAACGTTCAGGCACAAAATCTTCAAATTTCGCATCGGCCATCGCTTCCTGTGCCGCTTTGATACCGAACTGGATGAATCGGTCCGCTTTTTTGACCTCTTTGGGGTTCATAAAGGATGCAGGATCAAAGTCGGTGACTTCACCTGCGATCTGGGCAGAGTGCTTGGATGCGTCGAACAGGCTAATCCTTTTAATGCCACATTTACCTTCAATGATAGCCTTAAAAGAACTCTCTTTGTCCATACCGACTGCATTGATCATACCTAAACCAGTTACTACAACCCTTTTCAAAATCATCTCTCCTTCGATCTAAACCTGAATATATTGATCCAAAACCAAAACCCTGGAGAGGGCTTTGGCATATCGTCTGATTACGCGTTGTGCTCTTCGATATATTTGACAGCGTCACCGACTGTTGCGATTTTCTCTGCCTCAGAATCGGGAATCTCAATGTCGAATTTCTCTTCGAGTTCCATGATCAGTTCAACCACGTCAAGTGAATCGGCACCCAGATCTTCAACAAATTTGGACTCCTCTTTGATCTCGTCAGGGTTAACGTTGAGCTGCTCCGCGACTACTTCTTTGACTTCTTCTATTAATGCCATACTGTTTCTCCTTGTATAAGTGTGTCAGCTATATTACCAAAAAATTGTTAAAATGTTCACCGTCTCGCCGTTTTGCGATGCTACATATACATCCCACCGTTTACTTTCAGAATCTCACCGGTGATATAGGCGGAAGAATCACTCAGTAAAAACGCCACGGCCTCCGCAACATCTGCAGGATCACCGAATCTTCCCAGAGGAATCTTGTCGGTATAGGATTTTTTGATCTCATCGCTCAGTTCATCGGTCATATCGGTAGCGATGAAGCCAGGTGTGATCGCATTGTAGCGGATTCCCCGTGCGGCACCCTCGAGTGCGAAGCTCTTGGTCATGGCATTCATGGCACCTTTACTGGCAGAGTAGTTGACCTGTCCCACGTTACCCGTCTCGCCGACGATCGAGGAGATGTTGACGACACTGCCGAAACGCTTTTTGCTCATCGCCTTGAGTGCTTCACGGCACCCCAGAAAAGCGGAATCGAGATTGGCTTTGATGACACTTTCGAAGTCGGTGAGCTTCATGCGAAGTGCGAGTTTGTCGTTGGTGATACCGGCGTTGTTGACCAGGTAAGAGAGTTCTCCGTCACTCTCGACAATTGTTTTGATTGCAGCGACGAACTCCTCCTCGATACTGGCGTCGAACTTGATGACCGCCGCTTTGCCTCCATCATTTTCGATTTCTGCCTGAAGCGTATCCGCGAGTTCCGGTCTGGAGCGGTAATTGATCCAGACTTTGAGGCCGTAGCCGGCCAGTATTTTGGCGATCTCTTTGCCGATTCCACGGCTCGCACCGGTGATGAGAACGTTGTTTCCGCTAAATTGCATACAAATCCTTTATCTTTTTTGTCATGATAATAAAAACTCGATAAAACTCTCTCAAACAGAGCAACTCGATCGCGGGGATATTGAAACGGTTTGAACAGAACGAGAGGAAAGCTTTCAGAGTAAGGGGATAAATATGGCAGACCCGGATCGATAGATCCGGGAGAACTCTCGCGGTTCAGATGAGCGGCTCGTCCATCTCTTCCGGGATGGGGAGATTCATCAGTTTCAGGACAGTCGGTGCGATATTGTTGAGACCGCCTGGTTTGACCGCTTTGACTTTGTCACTCATGACGAAGCAGAAGACGTCGTAGAGGGTGTGGTTGGTGAGGGTATGACCCTCGGCATCGACCATCTCTTCACAGTTTCCATGGTCGCTGGTGAGTACCATACTGTAGCCCTCGTCTTTGGCGACTTTGATGATCATGTCAAGTTCGTCATCGACCGCTTCGACCGCTTTGATCGCCGCTTCGAGATTTCCGGTGTGGCCTACCATATCGCCGTTGGCGAAGTTGACAACGATGAAGTCATACCTTTCATGCATCGCTTTGCGGACATTATCGCCGACTTCTGGAGCGCTCATCTCCGGTTTTAGGTCATAGGTCTTGACCTGAGGACTGGGGACGAGAACGCGTGTTTCGTTGATGAAAGGTTCTTCGACACCGCCGTTGAAAAAGAAGGTGACATGGGCATACTTCTCGGTTTCGGATGTATGGAACTGGTTGAGTCCCGCTTCGCTGATCACTTTGGCGAGGACATTGTCCGGCAGTTCCTCTTTGAAGAGGACCGGATAGTCGAAATCTTTGCTGTATTCGGTCATCGTTGCGACATGTACAGTGACCGGTTTGCGTTCGAAGTGGATGAAGTTTGGGTTGCCGATAGCATCGGTGATCTCACGCATGCGATCGCTTCGGAAGTTTGCGAAGAGGACACCGTCACCGTTTTCCATGCCCGTATAGTTGCCGAATGCTACCGGATCGATAAACTCGTCGGTGATCTCCTGCGCGTACTGTGCTTCGATGTAGGCTTTGGGTGAGAGATCGGTTTTGGGGTGTGCCTGTACGATCGCACGGTATCCTTTTTCGACACGCTCCCAGCGATTGTCGCGGTCCATCGTGTAGAAACGGCCGCTGATGGAGGCAATGAAAATCTTATCGTCCAGGATTGTCTCGATATCGTCGAGATATTTGGGCGCCGAGGTGGGGCTGACATCCCGTCCGTCCGTGATCAGGTGAAGTGCGACTTTGTGCCCTTTGTCGGCCGCCACTTTGGCCAGTGCTTTGATATGGTCGATGTGTGAATGCACACCGCCGTCACTCATGAGTCCGATGATATGTACCGTTTTGGAAGTATCGAGCACTTGGTTGAGTGCTTCGTTATTGGCGATGGAGCCATCTTCAACCGCTTTGGTGATCTTTACAAGATTTTGATAAAGAACACGTCCACTGCCGATCGTCATATGTCCCACTTCGGAGTTACCCATCTGCCCTTCGGGGAGGCCGACGGAGAGGCCGGATGTTTTGATCAGCGCGTGGGGGACATTTTCGATCAGATAGTCGTATGCCCGCTTTTTTGCTCTGCAGAAGGCGTTGTTTTCACAATGTTCGTTATAACCGATTCCATCGGTGATGACGAGAAGTACTTTATTGGTTTTCATAAAAAATTTTTCCTATGATTTAGTTACAAGTTTCATTTTACTAAAATAGACTTTTATCTTATTTAAGGAAGACGATGCTCTATCTCTTTTATCAATACTTCCATATCAATCTGTTTCAGTATATTACGGTACGTGCAGGTATATCGTTTTTCATCGGATTTATTTTGACCCTCTATCTTATGCCGCGCTATATCAAATGGGCACAGAAACGCAAAGCCAACCAACCGATCTACAAGTATGCTCCCGAAGCGCATCAGGTCAAATCCTCAACACCGACGATGGGCGGGATCGTCTTTATCTTTTCGACGCTGATCGCTTCACTGGTGACGATCAAGTTCAGCAGCCTCTATGCGATGGGGGCGATTTTGACGATCATCCTTTTTGCCGCGATCGGATTCAAAGACGATATCTCCAAAATCCGCGGCGGCAGAAACGAAGAGGGGCTCAGTTCCCGGGCGAAGATGTTCTGGCAGATCACAGCGGGGCTGATCGTCTCCGTCTACCTCTATCAGGGTGGTTTTCTGACAGAGTTTTATATTCCCTTTTACAAGCATCCGCTTTTTGATATGGGGGCCTTCGCAATCGTTTTCTGGATCTTCGTTTTCGTCGCCACTTCCAATGCTGTCAACCTTACCGACGGTCTTGACGGCCTGGCGACGGTTCCTTCGATCTTTTCGATTGCGACGCTCAGTGTCTTCGTCTATGTGATGGGACATGCGGGGCTGAGTGAATATCTGCTCGTACCCAATGTCAAAGGGGTCGGTGAAGTGACGATCGTCGCGACGGCACTGATGGGTTCTCTGATCGGCTTTTTGTGGTACAACTGCCACCCGGCCGAGATCTTTATGGGGGACAGCGGGAGCCTGATGCTGGGCGGTTTCATCGCTTATATGGCGATCATCACCAAAAACGAGATATTGCTGATCCTGATCGGCTTCGTCTTTGTCCTGGAGACGGTTTCGGTCATCCTGCAGGTGGGCAGTTACAAAGCGCGTAAAAAGCGCGTCTTTCGCATGGCACCCATTCACCATCACTTCGAGCTCAAGGGGTGGGCGGAGAACAAGATCATCGTGCGCTTCTGGATCATGGCGCTCATCTCCAACCTCATGGCGCTCATTACGCTGAAGATACGCTGATGGTCACACTTTTTGGGTACGGGATCACAACACGGGCGATTGCAGAGCGCTTCGGTGATTGTCGTATCTACGACGACAAGTTCAGTGCTGTGACATTCGACAACCGAAGGGGGAACGAATTCCTCGCCAGTGAACTCTTCAATCCGGACAAGAGTGTGCTGGAGGTGACCAGTCCCGGTATCCCGCCGTCGCATCCGCTGATCCAGAAGGCGAAACATCTCATCAGCGAGTATGACTTCTTCGCCGCCGACATGCCATACTCTATCTGGGTGACCGGGACCAACGGCAAGACGACGACGACCGACATGATCGGCCATCTGCTTAAAGAGCGCGGTGCAGTCACAGGAGGCAATATCGGCACACCGCTGGCAAATCTCGATGCCAATGCGCCCCTCTGGGTACTGGAGACGAGCTCGTTTACCCTCCACTATACCACGATCGCCGCACCCAATATCTACATCGTCCTGCCGATCACGCCCGACCACATCAGCTGGCACGGAAGTTTCGAGGCGTATGAGGAGGCGAAGCTGAAACCGCTGACGATGATGCGCGAGGGAGAGGTGGTGATCCTGCCTGCCAAATATGCCGATCGTCCCACACAGGCGATGAAGATCCCTTATGAGAGTGCCGAAGATCTGGCGGACTACTTCGGGATCGAAACGCACAAGATCCGTTTCAAAGAGCCTTTTCTGACCGATGCCCTGATGGCGTTGGGGGTGACGAAGATCCTCTTCGACGAAGTCGATTATGACCGCATCAACGCTTACGAGATCGGCAAACACCGTCTGGAAGCCTTTACCGATGCGAAAGGGCGGCTCTGGATCAACGACTCCAAAGCGACCAATGCCGATGCGACGATCGCCGCATTGAAAGGCATGGCAGAGAAAAAGATCCATCTCATTCTCGGGGGTGATGACAAAGGGGCGGCGCTGGAGGGGCTCTTTGTTTACATGAAAAATCTGGATGTAACGGTCTACGCCATCGGTGCCAATCTGGCCAGGCTCGAAGAGCTGGCAGCGGCGTACGGCATACCGCTTGTGCGTTGTGAAACATTGCAAAATGCCGTTTCGAAAATCGATGCCGTGCATAATACAAAGAGTGTCGCGTTGCTCTCACCTGCGGCGGCGAGTCTCGATCAGTTTACCTCATATGCCGAGCGAGGAGAAGAATTTTTACAATTTGTCAGAGATTTAAGTTGAATTTTAAACTTTTTTTGTATAATTTCAACTCTTTTGACAAAGATGGCTGGATAGCTCAGTCGGTAGAGCAGGTGACTGAAAATCACCGTGTCGGCGGTTCGATTCCGTCTCCAGCCACCACCCCTTAAGACCATCTTCTGAAAGCCTTCTTTCGTTATAATATCCTTGATTTTTAACTCTTTATTTTAGGCAAGTTTATGAAAAACATTACTTCCGGTTCCGATGCATGCTGCATTTAGAGGAAATCAAGCCATTCAACCAGATCAGCCAGTCACTCATCGACGAAATCAACAGAATCGGTAAGATCCGCAGCTTTGCCAAAAGTATGCCTGCGATGAGCAGTGATGACACACTGCGTCACTTTTATGTCATGCTGAGCGGGCGTATCAAAGTCTATCAATACAATCCCCGAAACAATCGTGAACAGACGCTCTATCTGCTGGGGCAGGGAGATATGTTCGATGTACTGACCGTATTGGACGGGAACTATCATGAAGTGATGACGACGGCACTGGACGACAGCGAAGCGCTGGAGCTGCCGATTGAGAAAGTGCGTGAGTGGATCGATACCAACCCTGCGTTTAACAGAGCATTTATGCCTTATATGGCGAAGCAGATGCGGGAGATCGAAGATCTGGCGACCGCTCTCTCACTGACCGATACCGCCACAAGACCGATGAAACTGAATCACA
>JALWPY010000151.1:753-3531 GCA_026994915.1 Campylobacterales bacterium | reverse complement strand
AAACAACACTCAGCTTTTTACCATCGTCATCTACGCCAAGTGCAAGGCAACGACACTCATCCTGAGAATGTTTAAAATCTTCCACTATCAAAAGCGGTTCATTAAAAAAGATCTCTTCAACAGAAGTCCATTTGACTTTATGTTTTGCCTCATTTTTATATATATTGCCATCATCCCAGTCAAAACCGACAATTTTTTCAATATCGAGACAATCAAAATGCATCAATCACCTTTTTGTATATTGTCATTATATACGATTGCGAATTAATTTTTTATAAATTTTTCAGAAGAAGTACCCCACACTCACTGCGCCAGAAAAGTCCGTAGCGCTATCACTCAGCCCTTTGGAGAGTTCGCCGGTAAGATACCAGTGACTCTCCCAGAAGTAACCGGCATAGAGAGAGATATTTCTGAGGTTCCCTTCCTCTTCATAGATGGAACTCTGCTCCGTATACGAGAGAGAAGCATACATCTCCGGAGTTACGGTATAGCCCAGTGAGAGTGTCATACGGTCACTGTCGGTCGTGGCATCATCCTGCATAAAGGTATGCTGCCATGCAATGCTCAGATCGTAAACATCGAAATAACGTATAGCTCTGGCACTCATAAAGTAATCGGTACGGTTCCTGCTCTCTGAACCGGAGGGAATATACCCTCCGACACCGGCTTTGAGGGTATATTTCGGATGCTTCCAGCGGTAGTACAAAGCGAGCGTCGTATCGTCGATGCCGCTTTCGCCGCTTTGCAAGTCATAGTTTGAGGTATAGAGCCAGGCGCTGAAATCGCCGTAGTAGTACCCAAGCGAAAGGCTCTGTGCGGTCTGTGAACTGTTCTCATCCACCCTGGTATAGGCGTATCCCACGCTGATGTCGAAACGGTGCTCTTTTTTAAACGTCACTTTTGCAACCGCACATCCGTCAGCATCGACAATATCCGTCAGCGCGGAGTTTGGACAGCGATCATCTTCGTTCGCCACGCCGTCCATATCATCATCGAGAAACGCGGCATAAACTCCTGTTGCCAACAGCAGTAAAACGACAAAGATTTTTTTCAACACGGACGATCCTGCCTATCTGCCATGAAAGGGGATATTTTTTTCCGGTTGCGGGCGATGCTGCGGTATCGGACGATGTTCGTTCTTCTCTCCGCCGCCACGTCCCGGAGGAGTCATCTCAGGACGCTGCATCGTCTCCTGATGTTGATGCATCTTCTGTCGCATCTCTTCCCCTCTTCCTGTAGTATCATGCATATCTTTGCCCGCTCTCTTCTGAATACCGTCTCCTTTGGTACCGCCGTGCATCGATACACGCAATTTGTGTAAAGCTTTGCTTCGCTGCTCGGCATTCATGTGCGCCAGTTCACGCTTGATCTCATTCATCAGTTTGAAGCGCTCCGATTTCGGTGCATTTTGCAGCCTGGCGATCTTCGATGCGAGATCACTCTGTGCAGCCGCCAGCAGCATGGGCATCGCCAGCAAAAGGGTCAAAAGTATCTTTTTCATATCGTTCCCCGTTTTTTTATTGTATCATAGGTAAAAAACATTACTTCACTATTACCGATCCCAGATCGAGCGCGACAATCGTTCCTCTGTCCACTTCACTCTCCACACGTATGCCGATGCCCAGCGCATCACAGAGCTTTTTGACGATATGCATGCCTATTCCCAGCCCTCTCTCACTCTCTTTGTAGTGACGTTCGAAAATCTTCCTGACGTTTCGGATTCCCCTGCCGCTGTCTTTTATGAGCAGAAGATAGTCTTCCGTCACCACCTGTACCGTACCATCCTGATCGTTGTGTTTGCATGCGTTACTGAGGAGATTATCGAGTATCCGTACAAAAGCATCTTTGCTGGTGTCGATGGTATAGTCGTCAACCTGTACCAGAAATCTGATCCGGGGATAAAGTCCCTGAAAATGTTCGATTCGCTCATTCAGAAGCTCTGATAAACTGAACCGCTCTCTCTGCAGTGGTGAATCATCCAGAAATGCACGGAGGTTATTCTGAAGTGATAAAATCGTAGTGACACTGGACTGCATACGCTCGATCTTCCGATTTTGACCGATCTCTTTCTGAAAGAGTTTGAAGTTGACGACCAGGGCGCTCAGCGGGGTGTTGATGTCATGCAAAATATCACGGACAAATTCTTCATTGAGTTCCAGCGCTTTTTTGAGCGGTCTGAGCGCATAGAGGGAGAAGAGAAACGAAATCAAAGCGATCAAGAGTGCATAAAATATAAATTTTTGTGCGAGATCACTTTTTAGTTCCGCAACCATCTTTTCATAACGCGCTTTTGGTAGAATCACTTTCAGCAGATAGCCGTTGGCAGTAGGTACTTCGAAAAAGCTGTAAAGATCCCCCTCTTTGTAGAGTCTTCGCACTTTTCGGTCTTTGGTTTTGGGTACGAAGTCGAGTTGCAATCCTTCACATTTGAGATCGAAACTGCAGATCTTCATCTGACTTCGTACCTGATCATCGATCGCATGCAATCCCTCTCTGTAACTCTGCAGAAAAATGACCGAAAGCAAAATCATCTGCAACGCAAAGAAAAGCAGAAAGCTATTTCCGTAGTGGCCCAACATGGGAGTGGGATACTGGTGCCGGACATGCTATTCTTCTAGGTGCCGGGGGATACTTTGTAAATAAAGACAAATCCGAATTGGTATATAACAAAGAGATCATTAAGAATTATGGATTTATTGTCAGTTCATTCAAGATTTCATAGAACACTTACGTGTTGATCTTTTGAGTGGGGATTAAACGGATTTACACAGATATAAG
>JALWPY010000151.1:0-743 GCA_026994915.1 Campylobacterales bacterium | reverse complement strand
GACTCGACTTCATATTTTTTCAAGCATATACCCCTGACCACGGATGTTTTTGATCTCCAGACCAAGTTTTGATTTGAGTTTCGCGAGATTGACACGCAGCGCATTTGGATTGGGCTGTTCGAGCAAGTCGAGCAGTGTGTAGGAGGAGACGATATTACCTATATTGGTGATCAGTTCATGAAAGAGCGCCAGCTGCACCTCACCCAGCCCGATCGTCTCATCTCCCTTTTGCAACACTCTGGTGCGTGGCTCATAGCGCAAATCTTTGTAGACTATCGTCTCGTCGACTCTGAGATATTTACTCTTGATGCGTATTACCAGCTCTTCGGGATCGAACGGCTTTTTAATGTAGTCCTCCGCCCCCAGCGCAAATCCTTTGGAGATCGAATTAATATCGGTCAGCGCGGTGATGTAGATGGTCGGGGTAGTATCTTCCGCGGCTTTGAGCTGTTTAAGCACATCAAAACCGTTCTCTTTGGGAACATTGATATCAAAGATATAAAGATCGTAGCGATTCTCGAACGTGAGGTCATATACCTTCTCTCCGTCATGCGCAACATCGACCTCGAATCCTTCACTCACAAGATACTCCTGCAAACTTTCGCAGAGTATCTCGTCATCTTCCAGTAGTAATATTTTCATAACTGAAGTATAGCATAAATTTAAAAATATATTAAATATATAACTTCTTATTACTTTTTAACAATATAGAGATGGTAATCACCTCTATATTAATTTTTGGG
>JALWPY010000150.1 GCA_026994915.1 Campylobacterales bacterium | reverse complement strand
TCTGGCAAAGTTTTGAATCTTACTCGGTTTGAGTCTCTCGATATTGGAACCTGCAAACATTGAGAGGTTTGAGACCACGGTATACTCCTGTGTATCGGTAATGATTCTGGTTCCTTTGACGATCAGTGCATAGTTGCCTGCCGGCAGATGCTTCACTTCAATCTGTTCGATATTGTCCACATGATTTGGCTTTGTCTGCACCGCGACACGTGCCGGATGCGCCGGGTCGAGTGTATAGGGGTAGTATTTCGCACCTGTATCACTGTTGACAAGCACGATATCGATATCGTTGACCAGTGTCTGTTCCGCTTTTGGATCAGCATCCGGATCGACCCATGCAATCGTCGTTTTGAAATCATCGGCACGGGTCAGCTTGAAACTGTACTTTATGGTACCGTTGTGTCGAATTGTATCGCTGTGTACTTTCGGATGAGTATCGGTAATAGAATCTATCAGATCAACAGCCCCTTTAGCATTTATACGTCCAAATCCCGCTTTGTAGTCAGGTCCGGGATTGGCGATATCTTCTGCACTGTTGATCAATACCGCTTTGAGTGTGTCGTGCCTGATGTCATACCCACCTGTCACTTTTCTGTATGCCTGTGCGACCAGTACACCGATGCCTGTCGCCGCCGGTGTCGCCATGGAGGTACCGCTCATCATCGCATAAGCATTGTTGCTTTCGCTCGAAGCCGAAGTCACATACTCTCCCCTGACACAGAGATCCGGTTTGATACGCCCGTCTCTGACCGGACCGGTACTGCTGAGCTCGGCGACATCGTCCCCCATCGTATTGAGTGCACCGATCGTCAGTACATTTTTCGAATTTCCCGGCCCTTTGATGATGCCATACTCTGGATAGCTGCTATCGATACCATCGTTTCCTGCCGCTTCAAAGATGTTGAGATAAGGATTGTTCACAACAGTCAGATCCTGTGTTTTGGCAACGGAGTCATACTCCGCCAGACGCTCTTTGAGACTGTATCCGTAAGAGTGATTGGAGATCAGGATACCATCCTGTCGGTACATGTTAAGCACCGCTTCGGAAAAAGCCTCATCTGAAAATGAGTAGTTATAGACATCCGCCTTACTTGCCATTCCTCTCGCTTTGGGATTGACACCGGCAGCTGCGATGGTCGCGCTTACATGCGTCGTGTGAAAATTGACCTCTCCGTCGCTTGTACGGTCATGATCTCTTCCCCCAAACTCCTGATGCGTCGTCAGGGCCGCACCGCCGTCGACGACACCTACCGGAATATTTCTGCCATCGAGGTTATAGGGATCGGACCAGAGTACATTGACATTGCTGGAGTTGGCCGTTTTGGCATTTCTCGTTTCCAGTGGCTGACCTGTGAAAGCATCGGTCTCCAGAAGTTTCTGTACCCGGTCCATATATTGGACCAGTGGTACCTGAGAGAGTTTTTTATACGCTTTCAACCGTAGTTTCAGTCTGGCGGAGCGGAGTTCGGATGTCACTTTAACGATCTCGGCTTCGATACCCGCACGCTGCAGCATAGCTTCAACCTGTGCACGATCCATCTCTTTGAGGAAAAGCACATTGACATTGACGATATCATTGTCCCCCAGCAGTGAAAGAGCACCGCTTTGCAGGCTCTCCATCCGTTTGGCAGGATCGATCTCGCTGATTTTGGCCACATTCGGCGCACTGAGGAGTTTTGTGGAGAGAGACTCGGGAAGATAGAAATAGTAGTTCAACCCACCGGCATAGAGGATTGTATCGACCCCCATCTCGTAGAAGTGTGCTTTATCCGAAGTAGTCAAAACAGATTTTGCGGTGACCAGAATCGTTTTGGAGAGATCCTCGTGCCCAAGTGCCTGCAGCGGCATGCGGAAACCGTCTGCTTGATTATTTGCACCATAAGATGCTGCGACAGCACTTTGAGCCAAAAGGCCACAAAGGAGAATCGCTTTCAGAGTGAGTGTAGATTTTGTCAAATTCATTGTAAACTCCATAATTTTCTTCTACACTCTAATTCGGTCAATTTTATGGGTCAATTACAATTTTATTTTACTTTTTATCTCTTTTTTGCAAAAAGTATTTTTTTATTTACCATTTGAAACATTTTTTGACATCTGCCACACTTCTCTCACTTTCCCTGCTGAGAAAAAAATCAAATTTTTTCGCTATAATCCCCATATTTCAATCTCAAGGCACACAAATCACATGCGAGTTTTAACAGGTATACAGCCATCGGGCACACTCCACATCGGTAACTATTTCGGCGCAATCAAACAGATGCTCGACTTTCAGGAAAAGAGCGATCTCTTCATATTTATCGCAAACTATCATGCACTCACCTCTTTGAAAGATGCAGAAGCACTCAGAGAAAATACCATCGACGCGGCAATCACCTACCTTGCACTCGGTATCGATCCGGAAAAGTCGACACTCTGGGTACAGTCCGATGTCAAAGAGGTCCTCGAACTCTACTGGATACTCTCCGCCTATACACCGATGGGCCTTCTGGAACGGGCGCACAGCTACAAAGACAAAGTCGCCAAAGGGATCTCCCCCAACCATGCCCTCTTCTCCTATCCGGTACTGATGGCGGCGGATATCCTGCTCTTTGACGCCGACCTGGTCCCCGTAGGCAAAGACCAGATACAGCACGTCGAGATTACCCGGGATATCGCCCAGAAGTTTAATAACGAAAAAGGCGAGATCTTCGTACTGCCGGAATTTCACGTCGATGAAAATGTCCAGAGCGTTCCCGGCACGGATGGTGCTAAGATGAGCAAAAGCTACGGCAACACGATCGATCTCTTCTGCACCCGAAAGCAGCTCAAAAAGCAGATCGGCAAAGTCGTCACCGAATCGGTACCGCTTGAAGCACCCAAAGAGTATGCCAGCTGCAATGTCTACAACCTCTGTAAACTCTTTCTGGATGAAGAGGGGCAAAAGGCACTACAGGAGCGTTATCAAAGAGGTGGTGAGGGTCACGGACACTTCAAGCTCTATCTGGGTGATCTGATCTGGGACCATTTTGAGGAAGCGCGGGAGCGACGGGAATACTACCTCGAACATAAAGAGGAGGTGCAGGAGATTCTGGACGAAGGTGCCAGAAAAGCCGCCGCCGTCGCCCGGGAAAAGATCGCGATCATCCGTGACGCCGTCGGTATCTACAGATAAGGAAGAATATGCTTGATTTAAAAGAGTTACAAAACGACTTCGACACAATCGCAACTAAACTGCGCAAGAAAAAAGTAGACGAAGCGCTGCTGGAGAGGCTGCGTGAAATCTCCCTGAAACTCAAAGAGCAGCGCAAGATCCTCGAGGCGCTGCAGGCAGAACAAAATGCCAAAAGCAAACTCTTCCCGCAGTATCAGAAAGAGGGAAAAGATATTGCAGCACTCAAAGAGGAACTTTCACGGATCAAGCAGAAGATCGCCGTGGAGCAGGAGATCGTACGCACGCTTGAAGAGGAGATGTACGAGATCGCTCTCTCCATCCCCAACATTCCCGACGACGATGTTCCCGAAGGAGACAGCGAAGAGGACAATGTCGAACTCAAACGCATACTTG
>JALWPY010000149.1 GCA_026994915.1 Campylobacterales bacterium | reverse complement strand
ATTACGCCCGGGGTAAAGAACCACAGGGGCCCTTCAGCATTGACGAGATCGAAGAGATGATCAAACAGGGGACGATCGCCTCCGACACGCTCATGTGGAGCACCGGCATGGAGAAGTGGGCCAGAGCGCATGAGATCGAAGAGGTCGAAACCCTCTTCAACTTTCTGACACCGCCGCCGCTATAACAGGCAACGATGGCACAATTTACCAGAGTGATGCGGGGTGCCGTCTTCACCCAGAAAACCTTTCCCTGCAAATCATGCGGCGCGACACTCGTCTTTTCCGCAAACGACACCGCACTCAAGTGCGAATATTGCGGTGCGATCAACTATATCTACCCGCCCAAAATCCCCATCTATGAACATGATCTCGACAAAGCGATCGCCCGGATAGAAAGTGCCCCACGCTACGACCTCCAGGCCCCAAAAGAGATCAAGTGCCCGGTATGCGCAGCGACTTTCAGACTCGAACCACATCAGCGAAGCACCCGTTGTCCCTATTGTAATGCACCCATCGTCACCAACCTCGATATCTTCATGCCGCTTGCACCAGAAGCGGTACTCCCTTTTGCCATCGATCAGAAGAGAGCGAAAGAGATCTTCAGAAAGTGGGTCGGTTCACTCTGGTTTGCACCCGCGGGACTTCAGAAGTATACCCGTGCAGAGAACAATTTTGAAGGTATCTACCTCCCCTACTGGACCTACGACGCCGACACCCTGACCCACTTTCGCGGCGAGCGCGGCGATACCTACTACGAACGGGTCACCCGACGCATCTACATCGACGGTCGGGAAGCGCTTGTCGAGGAGATGGAGCCGCGCATCCGCTGGACCCCCGTCGAGGGAGAGGTACAGATGCACTTCGACGATATCCTGATTGGTGCCACCAGAACCCTGCCGCGCAAACTGGCCGACACACTGCAACCGTGGGATCTGGAGAACCTCGTCCCCTATGACGACAAATATCTGAGCGGTTTTGAGAGTGAGACCTACTCCGTCGCACTCGACGAGGGGTTCGACTATGCCAAATCGATTATGGCGTTTCGGATCAGGGAGGCGGTACGCAGACGCATCGGCGGGGACCATCAGAAGATCTCCTATATGCAGATCTATCATGAGAACAAAAGTTTCAAATATATCCTGCTGCCGGTCTGGACGGCGCAGTTTCACTACCGCGGCAAAGCCTACCGCTTCGCGATCAACGCACGCACGGGTGTCATCAGGGGGGAACGCCCATGGAGCATGCTCAAAATCCTCTTCGCTCTGCTGAGCCTTCTGACACTCCTCTCCGCCCTCTTCTACCTCAGTGAACATGAAGAGATCCTCTCTCAGATGCAACTCTTTTTCCAACAAACCCTCGCACAGATCGAATTTAGATAAACTTTTTTACCTTTTGGACGATATTGGATCAGAAACTCTATAGTAAGGTCCATACATGAGCGTAGTGACAACGTTGTCCCGGATAGTGATTTTTCTCTTTTTTACACTGCACACACTATATGCGAATACCTGTCAGAGCGTTTTTCCCGGTGCCGTGAGCTCGACCAACGATGAGATCCAGATCAATACCGATACGCAGATAAACGGTACGACCAACCATACACTCATCACCAAAATCCTCACGACAAGCAGCGGCGTTACATGTGACAGTGCCCCCTGTATCAAGAGTGATACCCTCGCAAATACGATGGCTTTTACACTCGATCTTGGCAGCGGCAGTGACGGCGATGAAGTACTCGCAAATGGCACGGCACTCACAATCTCAGCAGACAAAGAGTACACCAAATTTCAAACCGGTCAAAGCAACGACATCACATTCAACGGCGACATCACGATCAAATCGCAGTCAGACTTCTATATCAACACCGACACGATGATTCATATCAACGGGAACCTCATCATCTATGCCGATAAGTTCGACGCCAACCAGCAAGGCGTGTTCGACATTAACGGTAGTCTGACGATATACGTCAATGACTTCTATCTCAACAGCGGCAACCAGTTACAAAACATTCCCTCCCCTGACAAATTTGTCGTCTTTGCCAAACAGATTATCGATATCCAGTCACAGATCGACTTCAAAGGAATCTTCTACTCAGACGGTGATATCCAGATCAACAACGACACACAAATCACCGGCGCACTCACAGGTAACTATATCGATATCAACGACAACTCTCTCATCAACTACGACAAAGCGGCAGTCGACAGTTACTGCGGGGTCAGCAGCGCCATAGCCGATATCTCCGGTACCATCTTCGAAGATTTCACCGGTGACGGGCTGGCAGACGGCGATACCGGCATCAGCGACAGCGCCGGGGACCAGCAGAGCAAGCATGGTACCACCGTCTACCTCTACAAAGATGACGGGGACGGGGTTCCGGGTGCCGGTGATCTCAAACTGCAGGTAGCCGATACCGACACACTGGGCAACGGGCGCTTCAGTTTCAACAACCTCCCCTCCGGGCGCTACTACGTCATCGTCGATTCGACGACAATGCCACCCGAACACAGCTACCTCGCCTCCAAAGACCAGAAAGATGTCTGGGCGGAGCAGACTTACGGGCCAAAAGGGGCACTCTGCGACGACGGCAACGGCACGACCATCACCCGTTCGTCAGCGGGCACGTGCTACGGCGGACGGCGGGCTGGCGTCAGCGACGACATCTCTTCTCCTGCCACGGCGGAACATATCGCCGTCGTCGACCTCAACGGCACCGATGTCACAGACATGAACTTCGGCTTCTCGTTCAATGTCGTCACCCATGTCAGTGATAACGACGACGATCCCGTCAATCCACGCAGCGCACAGGGTAGCCTCAGGCAGTTTATAGACAATGCCAATGCTATCGCCGGAGAGAACACTATGCACTTCGTCCCAATGATAACACCGAACAGTGGCAGCTGGTGGACTGTCAAACTCGGCTCAGTGCTGCCTGTCATCAGCGACGATGCCACTGTAATCGATGGCACGGCGTATTATGAGAATGGCACCGTTCGTAACGACAATAACGGAACTTCTGGTCATAGTGGTACAAATGTGGGTACGGGTACCGATGCGGTGGAAGGAACCGGAGACGAAGCCACACTTCCGGACTTTAATAATCCTGAACTAGAGATCGATGTCAACGACCAGTATACTATGGAACTCAATGAAAAATTATTAGTGACAAATGCCATATCCAGCATAATCATCAATGCCAGCAACTGTGCGATTAAAAACAGTGCGTGGTACAATGTCACCAGAGACAGCGCCTCAAGAGTGGATGAGGATACACTGCTCTATATCTATTCAGGCAGCGGTACGGTGATCTCAGGCAACTTTTTTGGAGCCCGTGCGGACGGTTCAGATCCTGGTAGTGATTACAAAATCAACAATGCTATTCAGGACACAAGCGGCGGTACCACGGTCACCCGTAACTTTTTTGCCTACACTCTGTTCTCCGGTATCTTCGCAGGGGCAGACGATATTATCAGCTATAATGAATTTTACAGGGTGGGCCAGCTGAACTTCGCCGATGCGATTACCACAGAACGAAGCAGTGGTGGAAATATCGATATCAGCTATAACCGGATCGAAGGTACCGGTGCCTACGGTATCGAGAGCTGGAACTCGCCCAGTACAGTTATAATCAAAAACAACACCCTTATCAACAATGGACAAAACAGTGATACTTCCAATGGCGGGGAAAATGGAAATATCCGCATATTTGGCCAAAATTGTGTGATTGAAAATAATGTCATCACCGGTGCTCTAAGTGCCGGAATCGTCATCACAGGTGCCAAAAGCGGCAATACGATCACTAAAAATGCCATCTACCAAAACGGTGGTCTGGGTATAGACATCGACACCACTTCCAGTGGAAATCCAAACGGAGACGGCATCACCGTCAACAACGGTACGACCGATAGCGCCAAACCAAATCTCGATATGGATTACCCCATCTTCACTTTCGCCAATCTCGTCGGCAATACCCTCACGGTAAGCGGTTATGTCGGATCAGCCCAGAACCAGAACACTTTCGCCGATGCAACGGTCGAGGTTTACAAAGTGGCTGACGACGGAGACGGAAACGGCGAAGGAGAGACATATCTGGGTACCTGCACGACCGACAGCAACGGCAATATTCCCAACTGCAAAATCACTACTTCACTGATCGCAGGAGGAGACTATATCACTGCAACAGCAACTGACACTGTCGGCAACACTTCAGAATTCGGTCCCAATAAGGAAGTCATCGCATCAATACCCTATATTTGCAATCAAGAAGCTTATATTTTCTACAGTGATGATATTGACCAACCCACACAGGTCAACAGAATCAATCTCATCGAAGTAACCCAACAACCTCTTAGCAACAACATCTACCCGGACAATATCAACGGTATCGGCTACAGCGTGGTCGACAATTTTATCTGGGGGTATGACATTGTCAACCATCTCGTCACCCAAACCGATAGCAATCTACAGACAATTGGCTTTACCATCGACGGTCTTGATCCCTACACCTATCACCTGGGTGATGTCTCCACGGACGGTATCCTCTATCTGGCATCTGCCTATCTCAAAACGGTAGATGGCGTTGAAAGTGACGGTATCCTCAGACTCTACCGTATCGATGTCAACCCCAACTCTGCCACGTACCTGCAGAAACTCTCTGAGGTAACACTCGATGATCAAAATCTCTATGCCGCCGACTTTGCTTTTCATCCCGGTAACAACAAACTCTACCTCGTGGAACGTTACAGCGGCCATATCTTCGAAATCGACCCAGACACTGGAAATGTGACAGATATCGGCGATACAGGACTTGGTAGAAATGTGGACTCGAATGTACAGTTTTTCGATAAAAATGGTTACTTCTATTTTAATTATAACAATGTTTTCTATCGTGCAGATTTGACTGATCCAAACAATCCCAATACCAATGTGCAAGAATTTATTGATATGACACTTCCAAACAACGGTGACGGAGCGCGCTGTGCCTATGCAGAGATGGGAGACAAACCGATCATCGAAATCTCCGATGCCAGTGTCGTTGAAGGGCACAGCGGGACCAAAGAGATCAGTTTCACAATCACATCGGACAGAAATATCACCACGACCGGCGGTTTGACGATTGACTACGCCACCAGTGACGGCAGTGCCCTTGCAGGCAGCGACTACACCGCTGCCAGCGGCTCAATCACTATGACAGAGGGTACGACCACTACGACACTGACCCTGCCGGTCATCCGGGGAGATCTGGAGGTCGAGAATGACGAAGACTTTTTTGTCACTATCAGCAGTCCCGACACCAACTTCCTGGACGACACCGCACGCGCCCTCATCGTCAACGACGACTACAATATCACCATCAACGGCGTCACAACCGGTTCACCGTTTGTCGATGGCAATCTCACCACCCAGGTCGTAAACCAGAGTTTTCCTCTGATACTGGGTGTCTACAACCATACACTGGACAAGGTGGTCAGTGACATGAATATCACCAGCGTCGACCTGATCGATCCTTCCGGCAGTCTCTATACCAACCTCTTTACAGGCATAGCCACGACAGGCAGTGATGGCATCGTCATGCTCAATGTCACAGTACCTTCCGCCTATAAAGATGCGCTGCTGTACATCACCGGGGAGTATCAGGGCAGAAGCTACAGCAGCCGCTCCAGTGACGACTTTGCCATCCGCCCCAAAAACTTCAGTATGAAGATTCCCCAAAACAACATTGCAGGAAAACCTTTTGCCATCACGCTGCAGGCGACCGATGCCACCGGCAATCCCGCCACCGGTTACAATGAGACTGTTGGCACATCATGGGAGATCAACTTTACCGAGCAGAAAAAGAGTCTCTGCGCAACCGGTACGCTCGACCTCAGCGGAATCACCTTCAGCGATGGAAATACAACCCATACCACCTACTACAGTGAAGTAGGTATGCTCGACTTCAACCTCTCCGAAATTCCAGGCAGTGAATTTGCACTGGTCGATGCCGACGATACCAACGATTCTCAGCGCTATATTCCGGCAGCCAAAGTATCTGACATCGGCTTCATCGTCGACTGGATCGAGATAGAGAACCTCATGCTGCATCACGGTTCAACCACCTTTACCTACTATGCCGCAATGGCAGATATGCAGCAGATGGCGGCAGCACTGACCATGACGCTGCATGCACGCAACGGATTGGGAGCTATTACCCAAAACTATACAGCCGGATGTTACGCCAAAGATGTGATCATCGGCGTCACATTCGACACCAATGCCACCGCGACACAGACGAACACCCTCTCCTGGCAGGAGGATGGCAACAGCTCCCACGGTGCAAACGGCATCCTCTCCTTCAGCGGCAGCATCACTGACCAGCTCTTTGTCTGGGATATCCCCAAAGAGCACTTCTATCAGGGAGAGAACAACAGCTCTGTCTTGATCAACTTCGGCAGAAATATCACCGATACCAAAGAGCCGATGCGCTTCATCATCAAAAAAGTGACCGCTGTCAATCCCGACAATCGCGGCGGTATCAAAACATCTCTGGCTCTTACGACAGATTTCTACTATGGCAGGCTGCATGCAAGTGACTATATGGCGATCGGCGACAAACTCGATGCCAAAATCTTTCATGAGGTCTACTGTGACAAGTGTGAACGCAAAAGCCTCTTTACCCTGGCAGATACGCCCGAAAGTGTCGACAATATCCACTGGTATCAGATCACAGACTACAACGATGCCAAAAGCGGCTTTACCGCCGTCACCGGCACACACTACCCCATCCCGGTCTCCACGACACAAAATCCGGACAATATCTCCGCGATTACAACCCTCAGTGCGTTCAGTAACGATATGGATAGTATTCAGTTCGAAGTGCCTGCAAAGCTGTTGCCATTTCAGGATCGAATCTACTATCTTCCAAAACCCTGGCTCATTTACAAAGGTTTCGACTCCAGCGATAACAGGCACCATTTCAACATCGACCTGAGCAGGCCCGCTTCGAAGTGGGCGGGTCAGGGAGAGACCGGAAGAACCATAGACCTCAATGTTTCGGGAAGAAAAGGGTATATGAAGATCGACTGGTAAATATTTTTTATCCGGGTAAAGTTTTTTACTTGCTGGACGATATAGGAGATAGCGAGATCACTCTTTATTCGGACAGCAAAGGATCCAAGATGCGAAAACTGCTTATAGTGCTCATCATGACACTCTCACTGCTCCATACATTTGACGATGAGAGCATCAACAACAACGACCCCGGTGAAGTGATCAACCAGGTCGATCAGGTCACATCTGCTGCGACCTTTCGTGCATCAGGTACACTGAAGAGCGGATTTTTCTCATCGAGAGACTATCATGACTATTTCTATTTCACTCCCGCCGTTCAGGGACGCTATACGATCAAGCTCACTTCAGACGATGCGCTCGATATGAAAGCGGGAAGTACTTTCGGTCATCAGGAGTTTTACCGTCTCGATGACAGACAAAAAAACAAAAGTGCACAAATCAGTGTCGATGCCGGAGAGAGAGTCTATCTGACCATCTTCGACGGCAGCTGGTCCTACGGTACACACGACTATACTCTCGAAGTGACATTTGAACCCCTGACGCAAATCTCTATTGCCGATGCCAATATCACCGAAGGGAACAAAGGGCTCCAAAAGCTCCGTTTCAGCCTCACTCTCGACCATGCAGATAGCCAAAACGAAATCTCCGTCTCCTACCGTACACAGAGTGACAGCGCCGAAGATGAGAGCGGCAACCATGACTATCTGCAAGAGAGCGGGACCGTGACATTTCCCAAAGGGAGCACGACAGCCACGATCGATATCGATGTCGACGGTGATTTTCAGGATGAGTCGGACGAGCAGTTCTATCTGATTCTCTCAGATCCCGTATATGCCACACTCGCCGATGCCAACGCCACAGGAACGATCCTTGACGACGACGACTACGACACCAGCAACCATTACAGCTGTGAAACCCAGGCCTATATCTACTCCAGCCCGCAGATTTACAACAACGGGACATGGTATTTCAACCAGCCGACCGATGTCCGTCTGATAGACCTCATCACGGCTGAAGACAAACTGCTCAAAGATAATTTCTACCCCTATAACATCAACGCCATCGGCTACAGCGTCCGGGACAATTTCATCTGGGGATTTGATATCAACAGCCATCTGCTGACCCGTACCGATGTCAACCAAAACACCCTCACTTTCAAAGTGGATGGATTACCGGACTACTCCTTTCACATCGGCGATGTCTCTCCGGACGGAGTCCTCTGTGTCGCATCGGCTTATCTCAAAGCCGTCGATGGGGTGGAGAGCAACGGTATCAAACGTATTTACCGTATCGATGTCGATCCCAACTCTCACACATTTCGCAAGATGCTCCCATCCGTCGAACTGAGTGAGCAGAACCTCCGCAGTGCGGACTGGGCCTTTCACCCCAAAGACGGGCAACTCTATATGGTCAGCCGCTACGACTACGACCTGATCAAAATCGATTCCAACACCGGCGAAGTGACCCATCTGGGCGCGCTGCAACCCTACAATAGTTACGATCAGGGATCGCATATACAGTTTTTTGACCGGGACGGCTACTTCTACTTCTATGCTGACGGGGATTTTTACCGTGTCGATATCACCGATCCGGCCAATCCGTCGCTGAAAGTACAGCACTACACCCATCTGCCTCTGACGGCAAACGGTGACGCCGCCAGATGTGCTTATGCACCGATGGAAAATGGCATCAATATTGCAGATACCGCACAAAAAGAGGGAGACAGCGGTACGACCGATATGCCCTTTACCTTCACACTCGATACACCCGCACCGGCTGGCGGTCTGGATATACGCTATGAGACATATCCTCTCAGTGCGACGGAAAAAGTCGACTATCGACCTGTTCAAAACAGTATCCATCTTCCTGCGGGGATCCAAAGCGCTACGCTGAATGTTCCCATCATCGGCGACACGTTTGTCGAAGCGAACGAAACACTCGGCATGCATCTCTCATCTCCCGACTTCAGTGCGGAAGCCAACGCCACCGGTACGATCATCAACGATGACCGCAATGTCATAGTTTTCAACGCCTCTACCACAGGCTCTCCACTGAATGACGGCAATCTCACGACGCAAATCGTCAACCGGAACTTTTCGGTCACACTGAGTGCCTACGATCTGAACAACCATACACCGGTCGCCGACGCCAACATCACCGAAATTGACTTGATCAAGCCTGACGGCACACGGTTGCAAACACTTTTCAGCGGCAGTGTCACCACCGGTGCCGACGGACTGGCAAGCATAACACTTTCTGTTCCCAGGGCATGGCGTGCAGCGACGCTGGAGATTCATGGCAACTACCATGGTCAGACATATCAGAACAACGCCAGTGACGATTTCGCGATACGGCCTGACCACTTTACCCTCTCTCTGCCGCAGGAAAGCGAAGCGGGGCAGAAGATTACACTGCATGCGGGGGCTGAGGATGGCGCCGGTCAGCCAGCCATAGGCTATCATGAAGCGATTCATAGCTCATTCGATATCAACTATACCGAAGCCAAACCCGCCTGCCATCTCGGTGCTATCGATCTGAGCGGTATCACATTTACCGACGGTGTTGCAGCAAAAGATATCAACTATACCGAAACTGGCACACTCAGTTTCAAAATCTCGGAGATCGAGGGTTCGGAGTTCGCACAGATTGATGCCGATGATACACCTACAAGCAGCCGCCTCATCACATCGGCGACTGTCAATGCTGTCACCTTCAAACCGGCAATCCTGAAAATCACCGACTGGTCACTTATAACGCCTTCGCCAGGTTTCGTTTACTATGCCGATATGCCCGATATCGACAAGATGGCGGCAGAACTGGATGTGAAACTGCGTGTCGAAGACCGCAACGGCAACCTGCTCCAAAACTACCGCAGCGGCTGCTATGCAACCCCCGCGCATCTGGCGATCCGTTTCAGGACGACGGGCCTTCCCTCACAGTCGGCACTGTTGATCTGGCAGGATACCAAAACCACAGCCAATAACAGTGGCAGTGAGATTTCGGTCTCCGGCACACCCACGGTACAATCGTTTCTCTTCGATGTCGATCCCGCAAAATTTACGAACGGTACAACGACGGAAAAGATACGCATCAACTTCAGGAGAGATTCGCATGTCGCGAAAGAGCCCCTGAGACTGACGATAGAAGATGTCAATGCCACGACCGACGATGGCCTCTCCACATCCCTTCCCAAAACGTCACAGGTCGACTTCTACTACGGCAGGCTCCACACTCCGGAACAGATCGGTGTGGGCAAAAACCTCAAAGTGAAGCTCTATCATGAAGTCTACTGCAAAGCGTGCAGCCGTAAAACCCTCTTCACGATCGCGGGTGGCGCAGAGAGTAAGGAGAGCATCTACTGGTATATCGTCGATCATGCCAACGACGGTATCAGCGGATTTGACCATACAGAGGGCACGTATACCAGTTTCACTGACTTATCACTCACACCCGGTACGATCTCATCGGCAACGGTTCCCTCACTCGAAAGCGACGGCATCGAAACGATAACATTCCATGTACCGCAACTCCCTTTCAGAGATAAAATCCGCTACAAACCGGTACCGTGGCTCCTCTACAACCCATTCGGTAACAGCAGCTACCACACATTTAACCTGGGGATGTCCCCGAATCCAAAAAGCTGGGCGGGGCGTGGAGAACTGGGCAAGACGATCGATACCCATATCAATGCACGCAGGAACAGCCATATGCAGATGGATTGGTGATCTTCAGCGGTGCTTACGCTTCGCCTGATGCCGTCGGACTGAGATGATCCAGAGGCGATTGACGAGCAGGTAGATCAGAAAAGAGACACCTGCCGCGTAGGGGATCGTCCCGACATAGAGCGGTACGACGATATCGTCCCAGTGGTTTTGAAACCAGTCGAGTGTCAACTGGATATCTTCAAGTCCAGGTCGTCCCAGCATGAGCAGGCCGGTCTTGTACTCCATGTAGTACATCAGCGGCATCGTCAGGGGATTGCTCAGCCATACCATCGAAAAGGCGATCGGTACATTGAACTTGATAAAAGGGGTCACTGCCAGTACCGCCAGCATCTGCATCGGCATCGGAATAAATCCCCAGAAGAGGCCGATCAGAATACCTCTGGTGACAGATTTTCGGTTGATGGAGAGATACTCACCGGGGATCTTGTACTTTTTGATCAGCGCATCGAATTTACGGTTGGTTTTGGTAGATTTAAAGGCTTTTCTTATCATACTCTTTTGTTCTCTATCTAATAATATTTATTCAAACATTCTCTGTGATATAATAGCCCAATCAAACTTCAGGAGTCTGTATGCCCATACAAAAATCGCCTGTCACAACACCGGATGGGGATCAGGAGATACTCAGGGAGACACTCGAAGCGGTCATCGAGCGTACGTACGATATTGAAAAAGAGTATAAGCAGCTCAAAAAGAGCGTACAGGGCTTTCAGCAACTCGTCAATCAGGTGATCGAATCTCAGCCAAATGCGATGTGGATACTGAAGGGAGGAGATAAAGAGGCAGTCTTTTTCCAAAACAGTGCTTCCGAAGCGCTGCCCAGGCTCCTTGAGAGGATCGATATCTCCCTCCCAAAACAGGAGATCGAACTGGATCAAAAGATCTTTCTGGTACATGTCAGCGATGTCGACGAAAATGAACCCAAAACAATCATTTCGGCAACAGACATCACCGAACAGAAGCGGAGCGAACGTCTCGCATCGATGGGACAGATCGCGGCACATCTGGCACATGAGATCCGCAATCCCATAGGCTCTATCTCCCTGATGGCGTCGACACTGCTCAAAAAAGTCGACGATAAGCAAAAGCCCCTTGTCGAGGAGATCAAAAGCGCGATCGGACGAGTGGAGAGAATCATCAAGTCCACACTGCTCTTTACCCGTGGTGTGGGAATCACTCCCAAACCATTTCCCCTGCCCCGACTGGGCACACAGATACGCCAGGCTTTCGATCAGTACCCCTACACCAAAGAGATCACACTGCAGATCGACTTCCCGGAGATCACACTTTCCGCCGATCAGGAGCTCTTGACAATCGTCATGCAAAACTTCCTCTACAATGCGATCGATGCGATCGAAGAGGATGACAGGGAGTGCGGAGATATCACATTTCGTTACCAATATGAAGAACAGCACGATACTTTCACCATCACGGACAGTGGTATCGCCATCGCAGATCCCAACCTTCTCTACGAACCATTCAAGACGACCAAAACCAAAGGACACGGGCTTGGACTGGCTCTCTCACTGGAGATCATCAAGGCGCATAATGGTAAAATAGAACTATTACAGGAGACCAAAGGTTTCAAAATCTATCTTCCGCGCAGTTAGTGCGTCGTGTAAGGAATCATGTGCAAAAAGCGATCATCTTTCTCAATATGGGTGCACCCCGCAATCTCGATGAGGTCGAAGTTTTTCTCTCCAATATGTTCAACGACAGAAATATCATCACCGTCAAAAGCAACATGCTGCGCGCATACATCGCCTCTTCGATCATCCGTAAACGCAGGGAAGAAGCCAGGGAAAACTACGCAAAACTCGGCGGCGCTTCCCCGCTCGTCGCACAAACGGAAAAACTGCTTGCAAAGGTACGCGAAGCCTATCCAGACCGCTATGTCCTCAACATCATGCGATACACGCCTCCTTTTGCTTTTGAAGAGCTCAAGTGGCTGCAACTCAAAGGTGTCGAAGAGGTGACTGTCATCCCCCTCTATCCCCACTACTCCACAACGACGACACGCTCTTCGCTCCAGGATTTTCACAGTGCGCTGGAAGAGGCCAACTTCGCCCCGAAGATGCACATTCACACCCGTTTCTACAAAAACGAAACCTATAACAGGGCGATTATCGCACGTATCCTCGAGGCGCTCGGTACGGACGATCCTCATGATTTCGATCTGATCTTCTCCGCACACTCCCTGCCGCAGAAGATCATCGACGCAGGCGATACATATCAGAAAGAGATCATCGAAAATGTCAATATCCTCCAGCATATGCTCCATCGCCAAAAGATCCACTTCAAAAATATCCATCTCGCCTATCAGTCGAGAGTGGGGCCTCAGAAGTGGCTCGATCCCTCACTCGATGACAAACTCAAAGAGCTTCGCAACAAAAAAGTGATTCTCTATCCTATCTCTTTCACACTGGACAACTCGGAGACCGATTTTGAACTGGAGGTGGAGTATCGTGAAGTGGCTGAGGAGCTGGGGTTTGAAGAGTATCGTGTCGCGAAGTGTCTCAACGACGCACCGCTCTTCGTCGAAGCCATCCGTGAGATGGTCGACGAATGTAAAAGCTGACGCTGCCGGCGCTTAGCGGAGTCTCGACTCACGGCCGAGATTTTTGGCCAGCATGTAGTAGAAGGTGGCGCGATATTTGTTCTTGACACCTTTCAGTTTTTCGCACACTTCCGCAACCGCTTTGTCGAGCGCCTCTTTGTCGTTTTTGGGCATCTTAAGCTTGCGGATCAGAAAGTTGGTCTTGACAGTTTCGAGTTCCTTTGGATCATTGCATGAAACCAGTTCGGCATCTTTTCTGTAGATAGAAGGGCCCAGGTTTTTGACAATGATCTGCAGAAAATGGTCATCCACTTCTCCCAGATGTTTCATCAGATCTTCATGATAGAGTGCGAGCTTCTGCTCACGCTTGTTGGGCTCTTTGCCTGTTGAAGCTTTGGGTGCAGCTTTTG
>JALWPY010000148.1 GCA_026994915.1 Campylobacterales bacterium | reverse complement strand
CTCAGCAGCGCGCCGACAACGGCGATGGCAAGCACCACAGTTGCCGCTGTGGTCGCTTTGCCCGCCATCAGCACGATTGCTGCGATTGGCAATATCAGTGCAAAAAGTGCCAGTGACCAGAGTCGGATCTTTTTCACTCTGCCAAAATGCTCCGTCAGCAAAATACGCGAGCGGTTGAGTTGATAGTAGAGCGGATGATCCTCTTTGATCTGTTTGAAAAAGTTGATCTCTTCATAGATCATATAGAGTTGGTAGAGTCCGTAGAGGAGGGCGATGGCGAGGATCGCCATGACACTGCGCTCCGCACCGCTGAGCAGCATGACAAACGCCGTCAGCAAAAAGCCGACATAGCCCGCACCGAAAAAGCGTCCTGTGGTCGATTTGCGGTTCCATGCCGGGCGGGCACGTACGCGATAGATACGCGACTGGGCGTAGATGCCGTAGAGTCCGATCGCCAGCACACCTGCCTGAAGTGCAACCATCAGCCAGCCGTTGGGATCGATCAGATTTTTGCCGAAAAGCATCGGGTAGAGATAAATAAGCACAACCAAAGTGGCGCCGCCTGCGTAAGCGCCCAGCGCCGCCGCTTCCCGCGAGAGCCAGGAGGTTTTGAGATTTTTCATCGCCGTCAGGGCGAGGCCGGGACGTCCAAGGTGGAGCGCCGATAGTGGCAACCCGATAGCTGCAGGCAGAAAGACCGCCAGTGCCAGCCAGAAGTTCGGTGCCGCTGTGTTGAATCCCGCCGCGTGGAGCAGGGTGCCCAGAAACATCGCGATAAATCCGCCGATGGAGACCTGCGTTAAAACGGTCATGAAAACCAGTGGCAGTTCCGCGTGGGCAGGTTTGAGCAGCCGTTCATCTGCCGGTTTGACTTCGCCTTCGAAATCGGGCAGGGTATAGCGCGTGGTCGGTTTGGTGATCGAGATATCGGGAAGGTGCGGGGCGACACCTTCTTTGGCGAGTCCCTTTTCCAGCCACTCATCCGGTTTGAAAATTTCTATTTCGATCGCACCTGCGGGACACGCCTGTACACATGCCGGGGTCTGTCCTTCGTCTAGCTTTTCATGACACATATGGCACTTGGTGACGATACCCCGGTCTTTGTTGAAAACAGGCACTTCATAAGGGCAGTTCCAGGTGCAGTACTGGCATCCGATGCAGACATCGTCATCATGAAAGACGATGCCGTTTTCGAACTTGATGTAGGAGTTTGTCGGACAGCCTCTGAGGCATTCGGGGTCGATGCAATGGTTGCAACTCATCGAGTTGAAGAGCTGGCTGACATTGGGGAAGACGCCCGCTTCCATCTCTCCGACACGCCGCCACTTGACGTCGGGGGTGTTGTTGTTCTGTTCGTTGCAGGCGACTTCACAGCAGTGGCAGCCCACACATGCGGTCATATCGAAATGAAAACGGTACTGCTCTCCCTCTTTCAGCGGTGGAAGGTCGATCTGATAATTTCCGCACTGCATACCGGTGTTGGCTTTGTAGTCGATGAAACTCTGCAGCGGTGTTTCTTGTTGCATGGGACTCCTTATTTCAATACCAGATAGATAAGGTAGAGATTGAGTAAAAATGATAGCGTAAATGCTATTTTATAGACTTTCAAAGGCTCTCTCTCGATGAGTGAAGCACTTTTGTCATACCAGGGTTTGACTTTGTCGGGATTTTCGAGATCGAAAAGCATCTCGGAGTAGTGCTGGTAGCGCTTCTCTTTGTCCGGCTCGATCGCGCGCATGATGATACTCTCCAGCCAGGGTGGAATCTTTGGATTGTAGGTGGTCGGCGGTTTCGCCTGTTTGAAAGTGGGTGTCTGAAACGGTTCAATTTCACCGTAGGGGAGTTTTCCCGTAAGCGATTCGTAGAGTGTCACACCTGTTGAAAAGATCTCGCTTCCCTCGTCGATACTCTCACCGTGAAAACGGCCCGGTGCCAGATAGCTGGGTGTTCCCGCACGCGATGCTGTCGAAAAGATTTCGGTAATGGAGCCGAAATCGACCATCTTGAAGTAGGTTTTTCCCTTGCGCTGCCCTCTGACGATGTTTTCCGGCTTGATGTCGGCATGGACGAGGTCATACTTGAGTAAAAACTGCTCCATATGCAGCAGAAATTTTGCCAGATTGACCCCCTCGTCGATTGATAGCAGTCGGCGTTTGAGGTAGTCTTTGAGCTGATCTCCGGTGAGATACTCCATGACATAGTAGCGTTGGGTACGGTTTCTGGGGATGACTGCTTTGGGGAAAAAGCCTGCTTTGAGCCGTTTGGCATTCCAGGCCTCTTTGACGAAGAGATCGAGTATACGCTCATCCTCCTGCGCTTCGTAAGGAGCAAATTTGATGACATAATCGACCCCTTTTTGATTACAGAGCCAGGTGCGTTCGTTTTGTACCAGAGGTTTGATCAGTTTATAGCCGTCTATCACTTCACCGCGTCTGAGTGTTTCGGGAATCGGAAGCGGGAGTGCTTTGAGGCGGCAAGTCTGATCGATCTGTTCTACCTGCATGATAACGGCAGTCGTATCGTCGGGCAGATTGTCGTCGACTTTTTTGCTCGCATACTTGACGAGGACATTGGCCCCCGCGCTCATCGCTTTGCAGAGCTCTTCGTCACTCTCTATGACGTTGTAGAGGCCGTCGCTGCAGAGGAGAATACGATCTTTTTCACGGATGATATTTTCAAAATAGTGGATATCGGTCTCTTCGGCCATGCCGATGGCAGCGGTGAGTACATGCTCCATTCCGGGTTCGTCGGAGCTGTGGTCTTTGGAGAGGCGGTGCATCGTATGGTCCCGGCAGAGATAGATTCGGCTGTCTCCGACATTGGCACCGTAGAGTTTCTCCCCCTCTATGACGGCGACGGCGAGTGTCGTGACCAGTTCGGGACGTTCATAGGCGTCGATCGATTCGTGATAGAGAATTGTATTGATATTGGTGATGAAGTGGATGAGGGTTTTCTCCATGCTCCAGGACATGGGACGATTTTTGAGATTTTTGAGCAGATAGCCCGAAACGCGTCTGGCCGCTTCAGCGCCCGCTTCGGCACTGCCGACACCGTCACAGACGATAGCGATCGCAGCGTCTGAAAGGCGTCGGTACTCAAAAGCGTCATCTCCTGTGAGATGATCGCCTTTTGCCAGTGTAAAACCGGATAGTTTGATATTTGCCATAAATTTCTCCCCTCTGTTCATGAGATTATAGTATAAATCTCACAAAATCGCAGAGGAACAGATGCTTAAAAAATATGCAATCAGATTCTTCCTCCTGCCTGAGCGCCCCATGTTGTACGCCATCTGGTTTTGACCAGAGAGATGCCGGCTATCGCGATGATAACGACGGCTGCAAAGATCATGAAGCCGGCACTGTATCCGTCAAATGCCTCTTTACTCCATCCCAGTGTTTTGATGAGTGCGGTACCGCCGAGGCCGCCGGCACATCCGATGATACCGGTCATGATACCGATATCTTTGCCGAAGCGCTGGGGTACCAGCTGGAAGACCGCACCGTTTGCCATACCGAGATTGGCCATGATGAGAAAAAGGACGGCGATTGCGGCGAAGAAGGGGAGATGCACGAGGGCCATGAAAAGTGCCAGTGCGGTAATGATTCCGAAGAAGATATAGAGTGACTTGATACCTCCCATTTTGTCGGCGACAGCGCCTCCGACAGGGCGCAGCATAGCTCCGGCAAAGATACAGAGCGCACCGAAATAACCGGCGACGACTTTGACATTGCCTTCATGCAGGACACTCAGGCCGAAGCTGCTCATATCTGCCTGATAGGTGTTCATCAGATAGACTTTCATGTAGTTGGCAAAACCGACGAACCCACCAAAACTGACGGCATAAAAGAGGCTGAACCACCATGTGTCTCTGTCTTTGAGAAGCTTGAGATAATCTCTCAGTTTTTTGGGACGGGGTGTATAGACTTCACGGGGAGCATCTTTGGCCATCAGCGTATAGGCGATCAAAATACCGAACGAAAGTACACCGCCTACCAGAAAGACCGCTTGCCATCCCCAGTACTCGGCGATCTTGGGGGCGAAGAGGAAGTCGATGACGACACCGATATTTCCTGCACCGGCGATACCGAGTACCACGCCCTGGAGTTTTGGAGGGTACCACTGGCCGGCCTGTGGCAACGCGACGGCAAAAGAGGCACCGGCGAAACCGAGGATGAACGCGACCATGAGCAGTTCATGGTATGTGATGCTTTCACCGCGGAACCAGGCATAGAAAAGTCCTGAGACGACGATACTTTGTGCCATGATGGCTGTCTTTTTGGGCCCGATCTTATCGACGAGGAAACCTAGCAGTATACGCAGAATTGCACCGGAGAGGATTGGGAGTGAAAGCAGTGTCGCTTTCTGTCCCGGTGTCATGACAAAGCCCTGTGTCATCTGCAGAGATTCCGAAATCTCCGTAGCAAGCGGTCCGAGCATCGTCCAGACCATGAAGCTGAAATCGAAATATAAAAAAGCGGCAAGCAGTGTCGGCCAGTGTCCCTGTCCTTTGAGTGCTTTGAATGAAGCCATACAATCTCCTGATGTTGTAGATATAAATTTAGAGGGATTATACCATCACTATCCGGATCCTGGGGTTAGAAATATGCTTAAAAAATAGGCATGACAAAACTGCTCTACATCTGCTAAAAGGGAGAATGAAACTAAAAAAATAAGATAAATTCTATCTGTTATAGAGAGTAAAGAGTGATAGTGTTATTATACTAATTAAAGAAACAGAAGGTGGGAGTGGATGAAGTTTAGTTTGAAAGATGTCCCTTTTTTCAGTAGTTTGAGTGAAGAGAGTTTCAGGAAGATGGAACAGATCTCTTACTTTAAGAACTTTGAAGCGGGGGAGCTGGTTTTTTACGAAGGCGATGATCCTGATAAACTGCATATTTTGATGGATGGTATTTTACGCCTTTACAAAACCGATCCCAAAGGGCATGAGATCTATATCCACCAGTTCATTCCCGTCTCTTTTGTCGGAGAGCTGGCAAACTTTGAAAACATTCCTTTTCCGGCGACGGCGAAATTCATGACAAGTGGTACGATGCTGAAGATCGACTATCGAAAACTTGAGGGGATGCTCTTTGAAAATCCCGATGTCAGTATGGAGATCATCAAGTCCCTGACGCAGAAAGTGAAAATTCTCTCCGAAGTGATCCATCATGAGATGATTCTCACCTCCGAGGCAAAAGTCGCCAAACTGATTTTCGAACACAGGGAACTTTTTGAACAGCTCAAAAACAATCAGATCGCCTCGATCCTCAACGTCTCTCCCGAGACACTCTCCAGAACACTGGCGAAGCTCAAAAAACAGGGCATTATCACCGTCAGCAGCAGACATCATATCACGATTGTCGATGAAGCGGCGCTTCAAGCACTTTTCTAAAATCCTCCCGTTACTTAAGGAAGTTTTGCATAATAAATAAATTCTTATAATTTCAGAACTTCCCTTGACCTGTATCAACGTCTGAAAGTGAATATTTTATTACAATTACACCTGTAGTACTTTACAGACAGGAGATTGTATGAAAGAAGTATACCTCAATATGCCCCAGCTCGCTCCCGGGGATTTTCTTCCGATTTTTACTTCGGCGACACTTGTGATGATCTTCGGGGTCATTTTTGTGGGGCTGTATACTTTTGCCAAAATGGAGAAGATACCGACATATTTTCAGTATGTGGGTTATCTGGCCTGGTTTGGCTGTGCATACTCTCTCTATGTACTCAGTACTCTGGTTGGTAGCGGGGATTTTACACGAAAAGTGTTGATGCTGACGATGGTAGCCTATCTGATACTGCCGCACTTCATCTACTTTTTGATGCAGGAAACCCACGAACAACACGATTAAAAGGAGGTTTACATGGCAGAACAACCAAAGTCTGTTTGGCGCAGTATATCGTTTTGGAAACGATCAGCTGCATGGGTAACAGGGTTCGCGACGATCCTTCTGATCTGGCTGACGTTCGATACGATGAAGCAGATCACGATGGGTACGGATGCAGATTTACAAAATGGTGTAACCAAGAGGGTTCCGGCTCCGACGGTTATCAACTATAACATCAAGTATGAGATGAGCGAAAAAAGGGGTCATGAAGTACCGGTTATCGGTGACAAAGAACCTTTCTTCGGTAAAGAGTGGTCTCCTGAAGAGGCGGCGGAACTGCTGCATCTTGGAAAACTGACATCTCAGGCGAAAAACTGTATGAACTGTCATACACTGCTGGGTAACGGTGCATACTATGCTCCGGATCTGACCAAAGCGTGGCTTGATCCTGCATGGAGTAACGATGGTCCGATGATGGGCATGACAGGTAAAGAGACACGTGAAGAGGCGATGGCGGAATTTTTACAACATCCGTCCAAATACCCAACCCATGCACGCATGATGCCTGATCTCGGTATCACCGCGGAGGAAGCAAAAGGTTTGGTGGCGTTTCTGAAACACATGAGTTCCATCGATACCAACGGTTTCCCAAGAAACTTCGGTAAAGAGGAGGTAACTACTTATGCTCACTAGTATCAAAACAAACAAATTACAGTTTGAATCCCAGAAGATTGGGATGATGTATTTCAGGGTTGCGATTGTCCTTTTCGGCGCACAGTTGTTGATGGGACTCATTGCTGCGATCCAATTTATGTATCCGGGCTTTTTGTTCGAGCTCTTTGATTTCTCTGTTGCCAGAATGGTGCATATCAATGCCCTGGTCGTCTGGATGCTCTATGCGATGATCGGGTCTGTATACTATATGATTCCTGATGAAACGGGCAGAGAAGTAGTTGCACCGGGACTCGCGAAACTGGCGTTTTGGGTGCTGACAGCCGCTGTTGCTGTTGTTGTACTTGTCTATATCTTCATTCAGGTCGGACCGGGTAAAGAGAGTACTATCTGGCTGATCAACGAAGGTCGTGAATATCTCGAAGCACCGAGATGGGCAGATATCGGCATCGTCGTTGTCGTGCTTGTATTCTACTTCAATGTTTTTGCTACCTATTTGAAAGGGGAGAAAACAGGTATCATGACTGTTATGGTCGCGAACTTGTTTGCACTGGCAGGTCTCTATCTGTGTGGTATGTTCTTCACAGACAATATCTCTATCGATCAGTACTGGTGGTGGTGGGTTATTCACCTCTGGGTTGAAGCGACATGGGAAGTCTTTGTTGGTACACTGGCAGCCTATGCATTGATCAAAATCCTTGGTGCGAAACGTGAAATCGTTGAAATGTGGCTCTGGATCGAAGTACTGATGCTGTTTGGATCAGGTATTCTGGGGCTTGGTCACCACTACTTCTGGATCGGTACACCCGAGTACTGGTGGGAGATCGGTGCACTCTTCTCTGCACTTGAGCCTGTACCACTGGTAGCGATGTTTGTACACGTCCTCTATGACTGGGGTAAAGAGCAGGGAGAAGTTCAGGCAGAAGGCGGCGCGCATGCTGTCAACAACACTCCTGCGATGGCATGGGTTGCGACCAACGCATTTGGTAACTTCCTGGGTGCCGGTATCTGGGGCTTTTTCCATACATTGCCGCAGGTCAACATCTATACACATGGTACACAGTTCACCTCTGCGCATGGTCACCTGGCATTTTTTGGTGCTTATGCGACGATTTTGATCGGTATGATGTATCTGGGGATCCAGGGTGCCTATGGCATCAAAAAGATGTACATGACGAAACTCTCCAAATGGGCGATTTTCATGATCGTATTTGGACTGCTCGGTATGACTGTAGCACTGACTATTGCCGGTTATGAGCAGGTACTGGTCGAAAGAGCGGAACTGGGTGGTACATGGGAAGCCTACTTTACAGCACAGAATCTGCCATGGTATATCCAGGCACAGGGCTGGAGACTGGCAATGGGTGTTGTCACCTTTATCGGCTTTGTCCTGCTGGTAGCAGATCTGCTTACAATCGGTCCAAAAGAAGCGGCTGAAGAGCAGGGTGTTGCGACGACAGGTCAGGCGGCTGCAGCGTAACGCTGCCATGGACGAACAGAGAGAGGCTGTATATGCTTCTGTCTGTTCACAATCTATTAGAAGAAGGAGATCACAATGTTTGAAGCTTTTACTGACGTAAATCCGAGTTTTTTCGGTTTACTCAATCAAGGGCCATTGACTCTGACTATTTTTCTGCATACCGTCATCATACTTCCAATGATCTGGATCTATTTTGATGAGAAGAAAAAGCTCAATCAGGGTAAATAGTCATATCTGAAAAATGGTATAATAAGGAGAGGGGAAAAGGGTATTAAACCTATAACTTTAAAGGAGGAAACATGAAGTTAGGTAAAATTTTAAGTTATGCGGCTGCAGTGAGTATTGCAACAGTAGGACTGCAGGCAGGTACATCGAAGATGGACTTCGCCAAAGTCTATGAAAAAGAGTGTCAGGGATGTCACGGGCCGATCCACCAGGGTGGTGTCGGTTCCGATCTGAGACCGGCTGCATTGAAAAAGAAAAACAGAGAGTTCCTTGCAGAGACCATCATGAATGGTCGTGAAAACACAGCAATGCCGGCATGGAGCCATCTCTTCTCGAAAGATGATGCAACAGGTATGGTAGACTGGTTGATGAACTGGAAAAACACTGTTGAACTCAAACTCGATCTTGATAAGGTCAAGCAGACATGGACAAGACTCGCCGATCGGGAAGCACTGGCGAAGAAATATCCTGTTGGTAAAGATGGAGCTATCAAATATAAAGGTGGAGATGTCAAAAATGTCAAAGATATCACATTCGCAACAGAGCGTGATGCTTCACTGGTTGACTTCATCGACTCTACAAACGGAAAAGTACTCTCCAGACATAAAGCGGGATTTGCGGTACACGTTACGGTGACTAACAAGCATGAACCACGCTATGCATACTCTATCTCACGTTCAGGACGTCTGACGATGTTCGATATCGGTGCACCGGGACAGCCGGCAGTAGCATCTGTACAGGTTGGACAGGAGTCCCGTGGTCTGGCAGTCTCTCCTGATGGTAAATATGTACTTGCTGGTAACTATAACCCGGGTGGTGCAATTTTGTGTGATGCACATACACTTGAGCCGCTCAAAGCATACGATACCAGCCGTGTAATCGATCCTGATGGACAGATCGGACCATCTCGTGTTGCAGGTATTGCCGATACACCTTATGGACCATACTTCGCGATGGCATTGAAAGATGCCGGTCATGTCTATATTATCGATTACAGCAAACCTGACTTTCCAATTGTCGGTGATGTGCCAAATATCGGTAAAATTCTGCATGACTGTTTCGAGAATGAAAACGAAGGAAAAGATTTCGGTAGATACTTCCAGATCGCTTCTCAGGGATCTGACCTGATGGGTATCGTCGACTTCAAAACCAAGCAACTGGCAGCAAAAGTCTATACCGGTAAAAAATCCAAGCCACACCCTGGTCAGGGATCGAGCTGGTATAACAAAAAGCTGAAAAAACAGCTCAATGCAACCAACTCTATGAACTTCGGTTCCGTCGTTATCTGGGACTCTCCGGGCTGGAAAGTGGTTAAAAAGATCAAAACTGCAGGTGGTGGACTCTTTGTTGGAACAAGTGAGCATACGCCTTATATCTGGTCTGACTGTGTACTTGGTAAACCTTCCAACTACAATAAAGTCTACCTGATCAACAAGCAGACCCTTGAAACCGACAGAATTATTGAAGTTGGTAAGAAAAAAGGTAAACTGATCGATGCCCACACTGGAAAAGTGCTTCAGACATGGGATGCTACACAGCATGAAAAAGTACCTGTCAATGAGGCTAAATCCAAAATGAGCAACGAAACTCTGATGCCGTATCCATACGGTAAAGTCGGACCTGTGGTCAAGAATCCTGTTCAGCCAAGACTCTTGCATGCAGAGCCTGCTAATCATGGTAAATGGACAATGATTTCCGAATGGACAACCGGTCGTATCGGTATCTATGATTCCAAAACAGGTAAGTTCATCAAGTACATCGAGAACCTGACGACACCTACCTTCACATACTCTGTAGAACACAGACAACACATTCCAGGCGCTTAAGTCTGATATGTTGCTCTCTTCCTTCGGGAGGAGGGCAATTTATTGAGACAATCAGGGATTGTTTCAATAAATTGCCTGAGGTGATACCTTGAAATATCTGCTCTTATCTCTCTTCATATCTATTTCTGTACTGCATGGCGGCTATATGGACAATCATGCCTGTAGTGAATGCCATGAAAAGATTTATGAAGAATTTCAGCAATCACAGCATGCCAGAACCTATTTCAACGACGAATTACACCGTAAAATTGCGGATGCAGCGAATGAGAAAAAGTATGCATGTGCTACATGTCATATGCCAGCAGCAGATAATTTGAAAGATCTTATCAGTGGCAAAGCAAGACCCGATCCTCAGAACAAAACGCATACCGACGCGATATCCTGCTATTTTTGCCATACGATCGCTTATGTCAAAAAGGCACATCAGTTCAACATCAACATCAAATCGCGTCAGGCCGAAGGATACAAACCGACACTCTACGGCAGGCTCAACAATCCTGACGAGAGCGATAAACACTCGAGTGTGCAAAATCCTGTCTATGCGAAAAATGCCTGCACAGGATGCCATTCGCACAAACTGAATGAACAGAATGTCACCATCTTCCATGCGATGTCCAAAAATCAGAACAGTCTCTCATGCATCGAATGCCATATGGCAGAAACAGAAGGCGGAGCGGAGAAGATGGACAAACGTGCCCGGGGTCATCATGCAAGCCATAGATTTCCCGGGATTCATGATGCTGCATTTCGTAAAAAGGGTGTCGACATCAATGTCACTGTCCAAAACGATACGCTGGAAGTAACCCTTACCAACAAGATGGACCATCCGCTCATCATCCAGCCTGCACGTGCGAAATTTTTGAAGATCGTGATTAAGCGAGGATATAAAACACTCTGGCAGAACTACCACACAGATCCTTCAGAAGATCCCCAGGGGTACTTTGCATACAGTTTTAAAAAAGATGGCGAAAAGATCATTATCCCTGCTACAGCGACAGAGGGAAGTGCACACAATCTTGGTGCAAGAGCAGTCGCGCACCTGCACTATAAGATTCCGAAGCTACTGTCCGGAGACACGATCAGTGTCGCACTTTACGTACAGCTGGCCAAAAGTGACTGTCTGAAGGTGATCGATTTGAAGGATCAGTCATTGCGTAAACCGCAGCTGATCAAAGAGATCGTCAAACACTTCTGATCTGTATCAACTCTCTTTTGTAAAATATATGTTAACATAGCCTATCAAATCGGGGAGGTGTCTGTGTATAGATATCTATTAACCATGCTTATATTTTTGATCTTCATATCAGATGCGCTGGCAGACGGCAAGAGAGTTTTTGAAACTTATTGCTGGGGATGTCACCATCAGACTGCTGTCGCATTTGGACCGCCGTTCAGTGAGATCGCATCCAAAAGAAGTGCTGAAGAGATTCAGGCGATGATCACGGATCCAGAAGGTGTCTCCAAACTATTCGGTTATAAACGCAATGCGATGCCGCCTTTTAAGCTGACACCGGATGAGCTGAAAGAGATCACTGCATATATATTATCCTATAAACCCAAAGGCAAGTAGATGTTTCGACTCTCTAATCTCATCAGTTCTGTAGTCGAAGAAAAAAAAGCGCGAGTACTCGACGGCAGTATCGCTATCTGGAACTTTACAAACCGGTGCAATCTCTCCTGTATGCACTGCTACTCCAGGGCGGATCTCGATGCTACAGACATACTCACGACAGAGAAGATCATGGAAACACTGCCCAGACTCAAAGCAAACGGCGTAAAGTTTCTGATCTTTTCCGGAGGGGAACCACTGACGCGCAAGGATCTCTTCGATATCGCCGGACGTTGCCGTGAACTGGGGATCATCACCTACCTCTCTACCAACGGTCTCTATGTGGGACATAAAAATGCCAGAGAGATTCTCGATACTTTCAACTATGTCGGGATCAGTATCGATGGCAGTGAAGAGACCCATGATCGTTTCAGAGGCCTTCCCGGATCTTTCAAAATGTCGATGGAAGCGGTACGGTTACTCAACAGTTACCACGATACTAAAGTAGGTATACGCTTTACGATTACGAAAGAGACCTATGATGATCTGAAGTTCATATTTGAACTGGCAGAAAAAGAGAAGATTCCCAAAATCTACATCTCACATCTTGTCTACAGCGGCAGGGGCCTGGACAACCTGGCGATGGATCTGACAAAAGAGCAGCGGCGTGAAGCGGTGAACTATATTCTCGACAAAGCGTTCGAGTACTACGAAAACGGTACCGGTATCGAGATTGTGACGGGAAATATGGAGCAGGATGCGATTCTCTTTCTGGAGAGGTTCGGTGAGAAATACCCTGAACACAAAGAGACGATGCGCGCACGCCTCAGGGAGTGGGGCGGTAACAGTGCCGGCAGGAAACTGCTCAACATCGATGCAGAGGGCAATGTCAAACCAGACCCCTTCTTCCCGCAGACTATCGGCAATATCATGCATCAGGACTTTTCTGATATCTGGACCAGAGAACCGAGTGAACTGTTACAAAAACTTCGGGAACATCCACGCGACATCAGTGGCAAATGCAGTACCTGCGATGTGATCGATATCTGCAACGGTGGTTCCCGAAGCCGTGCTTATGCAATTTACGGAGACATGTGGGCTGAAGACCCCTCATGCTATCTTACCCAGGAAGAAACAGAAGGAGCGATATAAGAAAATGAAAAGATTATTGACTAAGGCACTGCTGCTATCTGCGATCATAGCGTCGCATACCGTTGCCGATACAAACGTGACTAAGGAACAGAGACCGGCTACAATCAAAGAGAAAGTGTTTGTCGTCGAGCGTGAAAGCAACTCTGTTGCGGTGATTCAGGAGGGCCTGACACGCAGACATATGAAAAAGATGCACAATATGAACCATGGCATCATTAAATTCAAAGGAAAAGATGCCTATCTGATCAGTCGTGACGGGTATGTGGTCAAATTTGATCCCAAAACGGAGAAGAAAGAGGCTGAGTACAAAACCAGCAAGTCTGCCATCGGTTTTGTGATCGGAGACAACTATGTTGCGATTGCCAACTACGACGACAAGTCGGTTGACATCCTGACCCGGGATCTGAAGCCGCTCCAGAAGATCGATACCGGTTCGAAAAACGTCGGTATCAAGATCTACAAAGACTATCTCATCTTCGCACAGATGGATAACGACAAAGTGACTGTTCTCAAAGATGAAAATGCAGGGAAAAAGAAGCCACACTTCACACCTTACAAAGAGTTCGATGTCGGGAAGATGCCTTTTGATGCGATGATTCAGGGCAATACCTACATTGTCGGTTTCTTTCTGACCAAAGCGTTTGGCGTAATCGATCTGGACAAGATGACCTACCGGCAGATCAAAGTGACAGAAGAGGGGAACAAACCGGTGCTGAAGATTCCGCATTTCGGTTTCTGGAGCCTCAGTAAGGACAAGACATTTATCCCTGCAGTGGGAGACAACAAAGTATTGGTCTATGATACAAAGTTCACTTTTATCAAAAACATCAAAACCAAAGGCTTGCCGGTCTTTACGTCACTAAGTCCGGACAAAAAGTATCTGGCTGTCACTTTCAGCGGCAAAGATTTTCCATCGATTCAGATCATCGATACCAACACGCTGAAGATCATCAAAACATTCAACTTCCCGGGAAAAGTCCTGCATGTCAGATGGTCCAACATCTACCCCGATCTCTATGTCTCTGTCAACGATGCCAATCAAATAAGCGTCATCGATACACGTGACTGGTATCTGGAAAGGGAGATTTTTCAGGTCGAGCATCCGTCGGGTATCTTCATCTACGAATCTGAGGATCTCTGAGTTATGGGCAAAGTCTACCTTACGGGTGCCGGGCCGGGTGACATCGACCTGCTGACTGTCAAAGCGCTTCGTGTGATTCGTGAGGCGGATGTGATCATCTACGATCGGCTTGCCAACCC
>JALWPY010000147.1 GCA_026994915.1 Campylobacterales bacterium | reverse complement strand
CATCAGTGTTGCAGGCAACGCCAATGCCCCCGCCAGTGCTATTTTTACCATTTTTTTTCGCATCTTTTCCTCCTTTTCTGTTTTTCTTTATAATTTGCAGTTGCTCAAAATATTTTTTTCAGGGCTTCACAGGAGGACAAATCCTCCCTGCGGTCTGAGCCTCCTGTGAATCCCTGAAAAAAACATTAATCGACAATTCAAAACATACAATAGAAATACTTTTTTGCATACATAAAAAAGAGGCTCAGACCAACGAAAGGATTTGTCCTCTTTTTTATGTATGCGAAAAAGTGTACCCGTACAAATGAGAGTTACCATCCATATGTCAGATCAACCAGATACAACCCTTCTTTACGCCGCGCTTCAAACGCTTTGACAAACTCCTCGAACGACTCCCGATGACTCAACTTCTGACGCTCATACCCCGCGTGCATAGTAAAGACCGCAACCCACTTTCCACGACCATACTGCAATGACGTCAGATCGTACCCCTCATGCCACATCTGATCGATCTTTTCAAAAATCTTTGAAAAATATCCCCGCACACTGAAACTCTGTTTGCCGAGCGAATCATCTTTACTGAAGAGACAGACCCACATATTTTCACCCTGGACCACATCGGTCAGTTTCAGCCCCTGCTTCCAGCGCCCGACGATGATCGACTCCATATCCGACCATTTGTTTTTGGTATTGTACGATTGGCCTTTATATGAAGTACCTTTGGCAAAGATACCGATCCATTTTCCGAGTGCTGATTCCAGATCGATCAAGTAGTAGCCTCGTTTCCAGTTTTTGATCACGATCGGCCGAAAATGCTTCCACCTGCCCGCACTCTCCATCCCCTCACTTGTAAAAAGCGTATGTTTGGAAAAAACACCGACCCATTTGCCATCGCCATACTTGATCTGTGTCAGATCATATCCCTTTTTCCACATCGTTTTGAGCTCTTTGCGGAAATCTTCCCAGAAGAGTGTGCTGTAAAGCCGTTGATCAGTGTAGGGCACGCGCTCACCTTTGGCAAACACACCGACCCATTTGTGATGCCCTTCGTAAGAGAACAGTGAAGAGACAAAAAGCAACGATATAAGAAAAAGTTTCATTCAACACCCTGTTTACTATAATAATTATTAATAAAACTATACTCTTTTTGAGCTTTACAGAAGCTTTGGAAGTGAAATTGCTACACGTTTCATTTACATTTTTAAGCTATGATTCTCTTAATAATCACACAAATATAATGGAGCGATTTCATGGCTAAACGACAGATCGTTATATGGATAATCCTGATGGCACTCATTGCAGGATGCGGCATCAGTGATATCACCGATACCCAAAAACAGACTCCTTCCACATCGCAGCCCGACCAGTCTGCTCCCGCACCGGACACTACTGTCGAATTTACACTGCCCGAGGATGGTGAAAAAAATGCCTATAGCTGTCCATCCACGGCAACGACGGACCGAGCCTTCACCGACACCTATATCAGCCAGCAGCGCGCCGATACCCCCTGGCCCGAAGCGTACCGATACAAAACTCTCACAGTGCGTGATATCGAGACAATCTTCACCCTGGCCCGGCAAAACGACCCGACTGTGACACAAGTGATAGTCCTGCCGCCTCAGAGCCTCTGGGACAACATGACCAGTGGGGAAAAGGTTCTCTATCTCGTCAACAAAGCGCGCTGTGACCGGGGACTCAAGCCCTTCGAAGGAGTCGACGATGCAATCACCTTCGTCGCACAGGACTACGCGACTTACCTGGCAAACCATCCTGAACAATATGCACAAAACCCACACGAAGCGGACGGCAGAAGCCCCTGGGTACGCATGCAGCAGGATGCCGGTGTCGATGTGGGTACCAATGCCGACTTTTTTCGATATGGTGAAAATATCGCCTCCCTGGCCATAGGTACCTCGGCCTCAAACTACCCCATCGTCCCGGAGCCCGAAGCCAAATCTGTCTACGGCTGGCTCTACGAAGATGTCAAAGGGCAGTCGACTCCCTATGGCCACCGCAGATTTCTCCTCGCAAACAGACTGGTCGAAAACTCCGGAGTGCCTGAAAAAGAGGGGCTGATCGGCATCGGTGTCGCTACGCGGCATTTTACGGACGATCAGGAAAATCACTGGACAGAAAAGATCGTCGTGATGGACGGTTTTGACCCCAAAAGCAGCTGGGACAACAATCTCGCACATACCCGGGGTGTTACCCTTTACCATTAAATCACGGTACAGGAGCATCCTCACTCCTGCACCTTCCTCTTTTGGCACACAACTTGCTTTGGATTTAAGACGAAGAAACAGAGCGTTTCTAAGGCATATAATAGAATATTTTTAGTAATATTTAATATATTGTATTTTTGAGGGGAAAAGTTGAGAAGCGAAAATTTTGTAGCTTTTTTTACTGTCTGCGGATTTTTCATCGGTCTGCTCTTTTCCATTCTCAAGTTCGATGCAGTAGAAGATATTCTGTTTTATACCGTGACGATCACTCTGTTTTTTTATCTGTTTATCCATGTGGTACTGATTTTCTATCTCGATGTGATGGATCAGAAAATCTCCTTTTTTGAAAAAGAGGAGTTTGAAGAGACATGCAACAGTCAGATTCGCGCTATCAAAGAGCGTGAACAGAAGATCAGTGATATGCTCAGAAGCATCCATGGTGACGATTTACCAAAAGAAGGAGTGTAAGTTTCATGTCCCAGACCAAAACAGCCCCCCAAAAGAGTACCGCAAACTATGACGAGAGCAATGAGATCGTACTGCAATACCTTCCCGCTGTGCGTGCGATGGCCTTTCGTCTCAAAGAGCGACTGCCCGCCTCTGTCGATGTCAATGACCTCATCTCTATAGGCCTCGAAGAGATGGTCAAACTCTCCCGCCGTTACGACACCGGCCAAAACGACTCTTTCTGGGGATATGCCAAAAAGAGGGTCTACGGCTCGATGCTCGACTACCTTCGAAGCCTCGATGTCATCAGCCGCAACAACCGTCGCCTGGTCAAAGCGATCGATGTGGAGATAGGCAAACACCTCAGCGAAAACAATACCGAACCCGATGATTTCGTACTGGCAAAAAGGCTGGGAGAGAGTGTGAGCAAGATCCGCGAAGCCAAAGCCGCCTCCCAGATCGCCACCAACGTCCCGCTCAACGAACAGATCATCTCAGGACATGTCGAAAACCAGGTCGAAAAGAGAGTCGAAGAGGATCAGATGATCGAAGCGGTCAAGTCGATCCTGACGACACTCAGTGAAAGAGAGCAGACTATCATCGAGCTCTATTACTTCGAGGAGCTCAATCTCAAAGAGATTAGCATGATCCTCGAAATCAGTGAGTCACGTATCTCACAACTCCACAAAAAACTGATGTTGCAGTTAAGAGAGAAGTTGGTAGGGTAGATGGCAGATATACTGAGTCAGGATGAGATCGATGCACTGCTGGAGGTAGTCGACGGCGACGAGGAAAATATCGCTGTCAATGCAGATATTCCCACACCAGTGCCCGAATCCCGGCAGGTCATGCTCTATGACTTCAAACGCCCCAACCGCGTCTCCAAAGAGCAGCTGCGCGCTATCAAGGGTATCCACGACAAGATGGCCCGAAACCTCTCCTCCCAGATCTCCACCGTCATGCGTTCCATCATCGAGATCCAGCTCCAGTCGGTCGACCAGATGACCTACGGTG
>JALWPY010000146.1 GCA_026994915.1 Campylobacterales bacterium | reverse complement strand
TCCATGATCTCTTCCAACTCCCCGAAATCGAGAAAAATACCGTCACAGTGTTTGCACTGTTCGATATAGAGACGCCTGTTTTCGTCGATGAGGTGTGTCTCCAGAAAGACGTCGCAGTTGGGACAGACACGGTCGGGGTTTTCATGCACATCGTACGCTTTTTTCAGATCTATCGCATTTCTGGCACCGCAGTAGGGACAGATGACACCTTCGATCGGCGCGCCGCAGTTTTGGCAGTTGTATGTCATGAAGCTTTCCTCTTTGCCGGTATAGTGACAATATCGGAGTTTTGTGAAAATAGTGTATAATTTGCATAGCATGAAGGAGTGGATATGGACTATCAGGCGATACTCGAAGAGATACATGAAGAGATAAAACCGGAGATCGGGCGGGGAAAGGTAGCCGACTACATCCCCGCACTATCCAGTGTCGATCCTCAGCAGTTTGCCTTTTCGATCGTCACGGCGGAAGGGGAGCGTTACAACGTTGGAGAGAGCGACAAAAACTTCTCGATCCAGAGTATCTCCAAGCTTTTTACCTTTACCCTGGCACTCGATATCTATAGCCGAGACCTCTACAAACGCGTCGGTGTGGAGCCCTCCGGAACCCCTTTTAACTCACTCGTACAGTTAGAGTATGAACAGGGTATCCCCCGAAATCCCTTCATCAACGCCGGTGCGCTCGTCATCACCGACAGCCTCATCACCCACTATCATGACGACTACAAAGCGTTCGAGAGGATCATCAACTTCATCCGCGATATCTCTGACGACCCTACCGTCAGCTTCGACCCTGAAGTCTCCACCTCCGAGATGGACCATGGCTTTCGCAATCTCTCGCTTGCGCACCTCATGAAGAGCTTCGACAACCTCGACAACGACCCCAGAACCGTCGTACAGACCTACTTCAAACAGTGCGCCATGAGTATGAGCAGTGAAAAACTTGCCCGCGCTATGCTCTACCTCGCCAACGGCGGCACCGACCCGCTGACGGAGAAAGTCTACATCACACCCCAGCAGACACGAAGAATCAACGCAGTTATGCTTACGTGCGGACATTACGACGCTTCCGGAGAGTTTGCTTTTCATGTAGGACTCCCCGGAAAGAGCGGCGTGGGAGGCGGCATTGTCGCAGTGGTACCGGGCAAAATGGGCATCTGCGTCTGGTCACCCGCCCTCAACAAATACGGCAACTCACACGCCGGCACCCTCGCACTCGAAAAGTTCGTCGAAAAGACCGGTCTTTCGATCTTTTAAAGAGAATTATAAGAAAAAAAGCACTATAATCACGCCCTAAATGTCCTAACGACACTTCAATGTGGCCCGTTCGTCTAGCGGTTAGGACTCCGGCCTCTCACGCCGGCAACAGGGGTTCGAGTCCCCTACGGGTCACCATTTTCTACTCATAATTTTACCGGAATATCGTTTTATAATATAATTTCACAGTTATAAAAAAGGATAGGTATGTCATTTGCAGATATCAAAAAGATGTCTTTTGTAGAAAGAGTTCGCCTTATGGAGCAAATCTGGGATAGCCTTAGAGATGAGTCTGAGCAATTGGAGTCTCCGAATTGGCATAAGGAGATCTTACAAAAGAGAAGAGGGGCTTACAAAGAGGGTGATGTTCAAAGTTACACCATAGACGAGATCAAACAAAAGCTCGGATGAAAAATTATCAGGTAACTGTTTTAGCGTTAAGTTTCTATGTCAGTCCGTTAAAACCTCCCAATGTCCACGTGTACCGCCTGCTCTTTGCAAAAGCCCCATATTTTTAAGTTTGGCTATATTCTCTTCGATCTTTCTTTTGGATATTCCGACATGTTCAGAAAGCGTTTGCGCTGATATTTTTGGATTTTCCTTCATGAGAGCGAGTATTTTCTTTTGATTTTCCGAAAGAAGATTACCGACCTTATTACCGACTGTATTGCCGACCTTCTCCACGGTTTCCAAAATAACTTCAAGCATAAATTCGACAAATGGGGTTGATTCTCCAAGACTCCCGGCTTTTTCCAAAGCCTTGTAATACGCTTCTTGATGCTCCTTGATAATACTTTCTGTAGGAATAGCGCTGAAAATTTTTTTCCAGTGGTAAAGGATCACACTTTGCCAGAGTCTGCCGATGCGTCCGTTGCCATCGCTGAAAGGGTGAATAAACTCAAATTCATAGTGAAAAACACAACTTTTGATAAGCAGATGCTCATCACTGTTCTTCAACCAGTCAAAAAGTTGCTGCATAAGCTCCGGTACCATACCATGCGGCGGAGCGACATGTGAAACGCCTTCATGATTACCGACACCGACATTGACACTTCTAAAGTTTCCTGCATTTCTTAAGATGCTATTCATCAGGAGTTTATGCGCATATAGCAGATCTTCGAGATGGTCATAACGGTATGTTTCAAATGCCTTATAGGCTTCGATGGCTCCTTCGACTTCAAGTATATCTTTGTAACTGCCAAGCACTCTTTTCCCCTCAATGATCGCAGTTATTTTCTCTTCCCCGATAAAATTTCCTTCAATCTCCAATGTACCGGCAATCGTCTTTATACGGTTCTTTTTACGCAATTTTGGTGTGATTATTTTGTTTTCTTCGTACTCCAGCTTTGTCAAAGCTTCCCCTATAGCAGTTGCCAAAGCGAGCATCCTGGAGGTAACGGTGTATGGAGGTTTATAACTATGCATCGAAGATCAACCTTTTTCCTAATCTCTTATTCTATTCTACCTGATTGCAAAAGCGAAAACAACTCCTTGTTTACAAAGTAGACATCCCGTCCCACCTTCACACTCTCCAATATCCCGATATTTTCGATAGCCCGGAGATGTAATCCTGCTGTCTTACGGCTCACACCCAACTCATCCACCAAAAAGCCTATCTTTGTATAGGGATGCTTGAAGAGCAGTTCCAGAAGATCCTTAGAGTAGAGCTTCGGGAGTTTTTCTCTCAACGTTGTTTTCGTTTCCTGAATGAGCTTCGTGATCGCTTCGATCAATTTCACGCTCTCTTTTGAAGTCTCCTCGACTCCTGTGAGCATATAGAGTATCCACGCTTCCCAGTCATCTTCTGTTCGTACGGCATTTAGCAGTCTGTAGTAGTCTGATTTGGTGCGAATAATGTAGGAGCTTAGATAGAGCACAGGCAGATCAAGGAGGTTGGTCAGGATAAGATAGAGGATATTGATAATTCTTCCTGTTCTGCCGTTTCCGTCATAAAAAGGGTGTATGGATTCAAACTGATAATGGATAATCGCCATTTTTACCAGTGGATCACAGGTATCCATGTTAGTGTCATTGATATATTCTTCAAGATTATGCATAAGATCAAGGATGGTGTTATAATCTTGCGGAGGAGTGTAAATAATCTCTTTTGTACGTTCATTGCGCAGGGCAGAGCCTGCCTGTTTGCGGATGCCTGCACTGTTTTCTTCAAGTATTTCCTGTATCTCGACTATATGCCGTGTTAAAAGCATATGGTGGGAATTAACAAGTTCAAGACCTCTGTATAGCGCTTCCCTGTATCGCTTGACCTCTTTTGTCGCGTTTGAGACGTTGGAATTGCTTACCATAGAGCGGTAAAGTTCATCATGTGTCGTGACAATGTTCTCGATCTCTGAACTGTCTTTGGCTTCCTGAAGTGAGAGTGCGTTGATAAGGATAGACTGGTTTGGTATCGTGCGAGCAGTGCCTTTGAGTTCAGCAAGTGCTCTGTTTGCTTCTAAAGCTTTTTTAAGCACAGCCTTGGTTTCAATATCTTTTGACAAAGGCAGAGGCTTGATTGTCACATTCATTATCTATCGTTTATATGGGTTGTTTTGTCTATATTATACACTTATTGGGTTGAACATGAGTAGTTTTATTAAATATTTACCCATGTTTTTTCTATATGTGTCAAAAATGGTGCGGCTGATCGGTCAATACTCACACCCTCTCAATACAATTTCGATCATTATGCACCGGTGAATTGACATACTCCGAAACGGGATAGATCTCCAGCGCTTCCGGTGAGATCGGCTTCAGAAGCGGGGTGAGGATATCTGTCTGCGTGATCTCGTCGTCCAGCCAGAGTCTCGCTTCTTCGGGCGGGATGATGACGGGCATGCGGTTGTGGATCGGTTTGAGCGCTTCGTTGGCATCGGTGGTGATGATCGTACATGATTTGATATTCTCTTTTTCCCACCTGTCCCAGAGCCCGGCGAGCAGGAGATAGGGCTTCTCTTTTGCCTTGATGTAGTAGGGCTGTTTCTGTTTGGTTCCAGGAAATTTTTGCCACTCGTAAAAACCGTTGACGGGGATCAGGCAGCGCCGGTGTCTGAAAGCGGTGCGAAAAGCGGGCTTTTGGGTGAGGGTTTCGCTTTTGGCATTGATCATACGGTTGCCGATGGCGGGATCTTTGGCCCAGAACGGGATCAGTCCCCAGTGCATCGGTTCTATCAACGGGATATGGTGATGTTCATGCCAGGTGAGGATATCGGAAGAGGGCGGGATGTTGTAGCCGGTTGCTGCAGTTTCATAGCGGATATAGTCGCTGATATCCCAGTCGTAATACTTCTGCATATCCTCCAGAAAGGGCTTGGGATCGTGAAAGTCGATACGTCCGCACATATGATGCTCCTTGGGTAGATTATAGCATATTGTGGGATTTCGACAGGCGCACAATATTGACAATGTGACTATAACCGAATATGCTATTGATATAATTTATCAATCTTTTGGGTTTAAACGAACTTTTGTTTATGAGTTCAAATCCCCTGCGGGTCACCAGGTTTTCTTCCCGCCTTCTGTAAGCTGTCTCAAATAAAAACCTAAATATAATAAATAATTAATTTTTATAAATCTATTATCACTCAAAGACTCAATCTATGGCACTCAAAAAATCGGAACTCTACAGCTCACTCTGGGCAAGCTGCGACGAGCTGCGCGGCGGTATGGATGCTTCACAGTACAAAGATTATGTCCTGACGCTTCTTTTTGTCAAGTATGTTTCAGACAAATACGCGGGGGAACCCTATGCGTTGATTCAGGTGCCGGAGGGCGGATCGTTCGAAGATATGGTGAAGCTCAAGGGCGACAAGGAGATCGGCGACAGGATCAACAAGATCATCAGCCGTCTGGCGGAGGCAAACGATCTCAAGGGGGTTATCGACGTTGCTGACTTCAATGACGAAGAGAAGCTGGGGAAGGGCAAAGAGATGGTGGACCGCCTCTCACGTCTTGTCGCTATCTTCGAAAATCTCGATTTCAGCGCCAACCGTGCCGATGGGGACGATCTGCTGGGAGATGCCTACGAATATCTGATGCGCCACTTCGCGACAGAGTCCGGTAAAAGCAAAGGACAGTTCTATACCCCTGCGGAGGTCTCCAGAGTCATGGCCAAGCTGCTGGGAATCCATAAAGATACACCGCAGGATGATACGGTTTACGACCCTGCGTGCGGTTCGGGATCGCTCCTGCTCAAAGTAAACGATGAAGCCCCACACGGTCTTTCGATCTACGGTCAAGAGATGGATGTCTCCACGGCGGCTCTGGCGCGGATGAATATGATCCTGCATGGTGCTGAAACCGCTGATATATGGCAGGGCAACACCCTGGCCGATCCCCACTGGAAAGAGAAGGACGGCTCTCTCAAACGGTTCGACTACGTGGTAGCTAATCCTCCCTTCTCCTACAAGTCGTGGAGCAACGGGCTCGATCCGGAGCATGATCCGTACAACCGTTTCAAGTACGGTATTCCTCCGGCAAAAAACGGAGACTACGCCTGGTTGCTGCATATCATCGCCTCACTCAAAAGCACCGGAAAAGCGGCGGTCATTCTGCCTCACGGTGTCCTTTTTCGTGGCGGTGCGGAGGGGGAGATTCGGCGCAATCTGATCCGAAGGGGCTACATCGAGGCGATCATCGGTCTGCCGGCGAACCTCTTCTACGGGACAGGGATTCCTGCCTGTATCATCGTCGTCGACAAGAAACATGCTGCGGACAGAAACGGGATCTTCATGATCGACGCCAGCGAAGGGTACCGAAAAGACGGTAACAAAAACCGTCTCAGAGAGCGGGACATTCACCGCATCGTCGATACGTTCCGCAAAGGCGAGACGGTAGAGCGATACGCCCGCCTGGTGCCGATGGAGGAGATCGAAGAGAACGAATACAATCTCAACATTCCCCGTTATATCGACAACAGCGAGCCGGAAGATTTGCAGGATATCGACGCCCATCTGCACGGCGGCATCCCCGACCGTGATATCGACGCGCTTTCGGAGTACTGGGAACTGTTTCCCGCACTGCGAAAAGAGCTCTTCAAACCGGCAAGCCGTCCCGGATACAGCGAAGCGGTGCTGGAAGCACATGAGATCGCTCCGAAGATTCGTGAGCATCCCGATTTTCAGAGATTTTCGGCAGAAATGGAGGAGCGTTTTCAAAACTGGAGCGACCGCCATCGCGTAATGCTGATGGAACTCGGTGCACAGACCCAGCCCAAAGCGCTGATCGAAACACTCGGCGAGTCGCTGCTGGAAAGCTTCAAGTCCGCTTCGCTGATCGACCCCTATGCGATCTATCAGGCTTTGACAGAGTACTGGGAAGAGACGATGCAGGATGATGTTTACGCCGTGGTGCAGGAGGGGTGGATCGATGCGGTCAAACCCCGTGAGATCGTCGTCAAAAAGGGACAAAAGAGCAAAATTACTCCCGATTTGGTCATCGGCAAAAAGAAGTATCTCTGCGACGTCCTTCCTCCCGAACTGATCGTCGCCCGCTATTATTCCGCGGAACAGGAAGAGATCGAGAGGCTCCGAAGCGACGTGGAAACAGCGGAACAGGAACTGGAGAGTTTCATCGAAGAGTACGGCGGAGAAGAGGGGTATTTGGACGATGTCATGAACGGCTCCGGGAAAGTGGTCAAAGGCGAACTCAAAAAGCGCATCAAAGAGATCCAGCACGATCCCGAATTTGCGGATGAATACAGGGCGCTTGTGAAGTGTCAGGAACTGATGGATCAAAAAGCGGCAACCGACAAAAAGCTGAAAGAGGCGGAAAAAGCGCTCGAAGAGGCAGTTTTCATGAAGTATGCCGACCTGGAGGAGCCTGAGATCAAAACGCTGCTGGTAGATGAGAAGTGGCTGTACGCCGTCGGGGAGAGTGTTACCGCCGAGACAGAGCGCGTCAGCCGCACTCTGGCATCTCGCATCCAAACCCTCGAAGAGCGCTACGCCGAACCGCTGCCGCAAATCCTCGATGAGGTTGAAGCACTCTCCCAAAAGGTCGAAGCGCACCTGCGGCAGATGGGGTACTCTCTATGAACCGAACCACCCGTGTCGCCGAAGCGCCGTTACACTACGAAAAAAGCACGACAGCGAACGATCTGCCGCCGGGATATAAGCGGACTGAAGTGGGGGTGATACCGGAGGATTGGATTAGCACAACCTTTGGAAAAGTATTAGATGGTTTTTTTTCGGGTATGACTCCTTATAGAGGGAACCCAGAGTTTTATAGGGGAAACATTAAATGGGTCACTAGTGGTGAGTTAAATTATAATGTTATCAAAGATACAAAAGAAAAAATCACAGAGGAAGCTGTAAAAAAAACAAATCTTAAAATACTGCCGCCAGGTACTTTTTTAATGGCGATTACAGGTCTAGAAGCCGAAGGGACCCGAGGAAGTTGTGCAATTTTGGGAACCTATGCAACAACTAATCAGTCTTGTTTAGCACTGTTTGAAACAGATAAAATAATTACTAAGTATTTATTTTATTATTATGAATATTATGGTGATTATCTAGCTTTTCATTATTGTCAAGGTACAAAACAGCAAAGCTATACAGCGCAAATTGTTAAAAAGTTACCTATTAACCTTCCTCCTTCACTAGATGAACAACGCGCCATCGCCACTGCTCTGTCGGACGTGGATGCCCTCATCACCGCGTTGGAGAAGCTCATCGCCAAAAAGCGTGCGATCAAAATTTCCGCCATGCAGCAACTCCTCACCGGCAAAACCCGCCTCCCGGGATTTAGCGGGGAGTGGGAAATGAAGAGGTTGGGGGAGATTACTGAAAACTTAGATAATTTACGAATACCTTTGAATGACCGACAACGTATTCAAATGCCTGGGCGATATCCGTATTGTGGAGCTAATGGAATTTTAGATTATATTAGTGACTATATTATTGACGATGATATAATTTTAATTGCTGAGGATGGTGGATATTTTGATGAATATGCGAATAGACCAATTGCTTATCGAATGAAGGGTAAAGTATGGGTGAATAATCATGCACACATTTTAAAGGCAAAAAAAGGATTTTCGCAAGATTATATTTTTTATTCAATTGTCCATAAAAATATTTTGCTTTATTTGTCAGGTGGAACACGAGCAAAACTGAATAAGTCTCAATTGGAAAAGATAGAAATTTATATACCACAACAGTTCCAGGAACAAACCGCCATCGCCAAAACCCTCTCCGACATGGACGCCGAGATCGACGCACTCGAAAAACGTCTCGAAAAAACCCGTGCGATCAAAGAGGGGATGATGCAGGAGCTGCTGACGGGACGGGTACGGCTGGTGAAAGGAGATCGTGCATGAAGACATACAAGATTTTTTGTGATGAGAGCAATTATATGCTGCAGGATAGTTCCGATCTTATGGTCAACGGGGCGTTAAAAATTCCCGAAGAATATGTCGTGCCTGCAAAGAAATTTATCAAATATTTACGCCATAAGTACAATTACAATACTGAGATCAAGTGGACGAAGCTTTTAACAAAACAGTGGAATTTTTACAAAGAACTTATTGACTACTTTTTTGATCATGAAGTTATGCAGTTCAAGGCTACATTGGTGATGAACAAATCAAAAGCCAATCATGAAAAGTATGGAAGAGACCACAATGAGTTTTATTATGTAGTGTACTATTATACTCTGCGTGATCTCATGGATACGGACAATCATTTTAAAGTCTATTTTGATTATAAAGACACACTGGGCGGAGTGCGGGTTAAAAAGCTGAGCAAAATTCTTGCATACAAAGGATTCACCAATACCCAGTTTACAATTATCCCCTCTCATGATTCTCAACTGATTCAGCTTTGTGATCTCTTTACCGGGGCAATCGGATATGCCAATCGGAGTGATATTCCCAGAGAGAGCGAAATCAAAAACCGGATTGTGGAATATCTGGATCAAAAAATCAGAAAGTCCTGTGAATCGATCTGTTCCATTCATGGAACCAAACCGTGGGAAAAAAAGTTCAACATTTTTCGCTGGAGCCTGAGTGATGTTTGATGATCCGATCGAATTGAGTAGAAGCTTCCAAGATATTTGATTTTCTTTATGAGATATTTTATGATGATTTTGTGAAAAATAGAGTTTTTCTAAATGGATCAATTTTTATCAATCCGGAAAGTTATAAAAAAGATGAAGGAAAAGAGCTGAGTTTTTGGCATTTGACAACCAGAGAGACAACATATCAAATAAAAGAGGGGAATAGAATAGTTACAAAAAAAGAACGGTTGCCCGATTATGGCAGAGCTTCCCGTCTCCATTGGGTTAAGCCGATTATCGAGAATCATACGGATCGGGAAATCAAAATGTTCTATAAAAAAGAGACCAAAGGGAAAAAGCCCATACGTCTCTATCTTTGGGCATACAACGAAGATTTTGTCGTGATACTGCAAAAACTGGGACGTAGTAGCTCTTTTCTCGTTACAAGTTTTTACATTACACACCATAGAAAGAGGAATGACTTTCAAAAGTATTATGAAGAGTATATGAGTCGATCAAATCCGGAACTGAGGGGATGTGAATGGTTTTGAAGAGGTTGGATCGCCTATTATGGACCGGACGATTAGCGGTCACCTCTGGCTACTCACTGGTAGCTGAGCGTATTCATTTTAATCCACTATTTATTAAAAATTGCTTAAACTATGCTGGTATATTATATTTAGTTTTCAGTGAGTATATTAGTAACAAAAATAGAGGTGTACATGCCGGATAGTCTCGAAAAGAAGTTTATCCTCTACACCGACCAAAATCATGACGTTCAGTTGAAAGTACTGGTTTCCGGCGAAACGATCTGGGCCACACAGAAGCAGATGGCAGAGCTGTTCGGTGTGGATCGAAGTGTCATCGGTAAACACCTGAAGAATATTTTCGAAACCGAAGAACTCGATGAAAAAGTGGTATGTGCACATTTTGCACTAACCACTCAGCACGGTGCTATCGAGGGCAAAAACCAGACAGGTCAAGTACTACAACCTCGATGCTATCATCGCCGTGGGGTATCGGGTTAATATACAAGGATCGTAAAAAGCGTCGGCAGATAAGCAAATAAAAGGGGCAGACTCATGAAAATATCGACCATTCTCGACCACATTGACAGCGGGCATATGGCATTGCCGGAGTTTCAACGCGGGTATGTCTGGAACCGTAAACAGGTGAGTGGCTTATTTGATTCACTTTACAAGAGGCATCCCGTGGGAGGGTTGTTGGTATGGGTTACAGAGTCGGGCAGTGCAGTACATCGGGGAGATGGCCAACTGGCGCCGGGTGTGGTGAAGTTGCTGCTGGACGGACAACAGCGGATGACCTCCGTCTACGGTGTTGTCCGGGGTAAAGCACCGAAGTTTTTCGATGGAAACGCACAGGCATTTACCGGGCTTCGGTTTCATCTGGAAGAGGAAAAATTTGCTTTTTATCAGCCGCTCAAGATGAAAGACGATCCGCTCTGGATCGATGTGACGGAACTCATGAAAGAGGGAAATGCGGGGCTTGGGAAATATGTGGCCCAGCTAGGCCAAAAGCCGGAATATGCTGCCAGAGTCGGGGAGTATGTGGGCAGACTGAGCCGGTTGCTTGGAATTGTCGATATCGATCTGCATGTCGAAGAGGTGACTGGAGAGGACAAAACCCTCGATATCGTCGTGGATATTTTCAACAAAGTCAACAGCGGCGGTACGAAGCTTTCCAAAGGTGATCTGGCTCTGGCGAAGATATGTGCGGACTGGCCCGATGCACGCGACAGGATGAAAGAGCAGATAGGAGTATGGGAACAGGCCGGTTACCATTTTACACTGGACTGGTTACTTCGCTCAGTCAATACGATCGTGACCGGAGAGGCGAAATTTCAGTATCTTCATGACAAAAGTGCTGAAGAGATACAAGAAGGGCTCGAAAGGGCGATCCGGTATATCGATATGAGTCTGAATCTGATTGCGGGTAGGCTGGGACTCGATCATAATCAGGTCTTTTTCGGACGTTTCGGTGTGCCTGTGATGGTGCGCTATCTGGATATGCACAGAGGGATAGTCGATGAGGTGACGAGAGACAAACTGCTTTTCTGGTATGTGCAGGCGGGAATGTGGGGTCGATTTTCGGGATCGACCGAATCATACATAGACAAAGATCTCGCCGCATTGGAGGGGGCTGACGGCGGGTTGGATAAACTGATCGATCAGCTGCGTCTGTGGCATGGAGGACTGAGGGTCGAACCGGGGCATTTTAAAGGATGGAGTCTGGGAGCCCGCTTCTATCCGGTTCTCTATATGATCACACGGATGGGAGAGTCCAAAGACTGGGGAACCGGTCTTCCTCTTAAAGCGAGTTTGCTTGGTAAAATGAATCGGCTCGAAGTGCACCACATATTCCCCAAAGCACAGCTTTATAAGCATAAGTACAATAAAGTGGAGGTAAATGCCCTCGCCAACTTTTGCTTTTTGACCAAAGAGACCAATCTCAAAATCAGTGACCGATTACCGGAAGTCTATTTCCCGGAGATAGAGTCGAGACACCCCGGTGCCCTGGCTTCACAGTGGATCCCAATGGATGAAAATCTTTGGAAGATAGAGAATTATCCCGATTTTCTGGAAGCGAGACAAAAACTGCTTGCGGAGGAAGTCAACCGTCGTATGGAAGAGCTACTGCACGGTGATACACACTGGCTGGAGGGACATGTGAAAAGAGAGCCCGAAACGATTGTCGTCGGGGGTATCACAAGTGAGCAGGAAGAAGAGACACTGGAAAAACTCAACGATTGGGTAGAAGAGAAAGGCTTGAGTCGAGGAGTGCTCAACTACGAATATGCCGATCCCGAAACAGGAGTGGAGAAAGCGATATTTGATCTGGCATGGCCGAATGGGGTACAAGAAGACCTCAGTGAACCTGTAGCCGTATTGCTGGACGAGAGTGCGGATGTTGTACTACTTGCAAGCCAGGCAGGATTTCGATGCTTCACAAATGTGGATGATTTCAAACGGTATATTGCAAAAGAGATATTGACTACGGAGGTAGCATGAGTACCGTCGGACAAAAAGAGCGCAAAACACAGGCACGGGTTATCAAGCTGTTTCATAAAGAGCTGGGGTATGACTATCTGGGTAACTGGATCGACCGGGAGAATAACCGCAATATCGAAGAAGGGCTGCTTCATAATTGGCTGAAGAAGCAGGGATATTCCGACAATCTGATCAACCGAACGCTGAACAGGCTCTCCAAAGCGGCGGCTCTGGGTGAAGGGAAGCAGCTTTACGATGCCAACAAAGAGGTCTATCGTCTGCTTCGCTACGGGGTGAAGGTCAAACCCGGTGCGGGTGAAGATACACAGACGGTCTGGCTTATAGACTGGCATGACGTGGATGCGAATGAATTTGCTATAGCCGAAGAGGTGACAGTTACGGGAGAGAATACGAAACGTCCCGATGTTGTCCTCTATGTCAACGGCATTGCTTTGGGTGTGCTGGAGCTCAAGCGCTCCACCGTGGCCGTCAGCGAAGGGATCCGGCAAAATCTCGACAATCAGAAACGGGCGTTCATACGCTCCTTTTTCACAACGCAACAGTTTGTGATGGCTGGCAACGATACGGAAGGGTTGCGTTACGGTACCATCGAAACGCCGGAGAAATACTATCTGACGTGGAAAGAGGAGGGTGAGGAAGAGGATAGTGACGATATTTTGCTCGACAGACATCTGCGGCAGCTCTGCAACAAAGAGCAGTTTCTGGAGATCATACATGATTTCATCGTCTTCGATGCCGGTGTCAAGAAGCTTCCCCGACACAATCAGTACTTCGGTGTCAAAGCCGCACAGGAGCGAATCCGGCGCAGGGAAGGTGGGATCATCTGGCATACGCAGGGGTCGGGCAAGTCGCTGACAATGGTGTGGCTGACCAAATGGATACGTGAACATGAAGAAGATGCACGGGTATTGGTTGTCACGGATCGTACGGAGCTGGATGAGCAGATCGAAAAGGTATATAAAGGGGTCGATGAAGATATCTATCGCACCACAAGCGGTGCCGATTTACTGGCGAAGCTCGATGCGAACGAACCGTGGTTGATCTGTTCACTGGTACATAAGTTTGGACGGGGCGAAGAGGCGGCGACCGATGCGTTTATCGATGAGTTGCAACAGACACTGCCCAAAGATTTCAAGCCGAAAGGAAATATCTTCGTCTTTGTCGACGAGTGTCACCGAACACAGTCGGGCAAACTGCACAAGGCGATGAAGGCGATACTCCCAGATGCGATGTTCATCGGTTTTACGGGGACTCCGCTGCTAAAAAGAGACAAACAAAAGAGTGTCGAAGTGTTCGGTTCCTATATCCATACCTACAAATTCGACGAAGCGGTGCGTGACGGTGTGGTACTCGATCTACGCTATGAAGCGAGAGATGTGGATCAGCGGCTGACGTCTCAGGAAAAGGTGGACAAGTGGTTCGAAGCCAAAACCCGCGGTCTTTCGGAACTGGCAAAACTCCAGCTTAAGCAGAAATGGGGGACGATGCAAAAGGTACTCAGTTCCCAGTCTCGGCTGGAGAAGATCACGGGGGATATATTGCTCGATATGGAGACGCGCGACCGTCTCATGAGCGGGCGTGGAAACGCGATGCTGGTGAGTGCGAGTATCTATCAGGCGTGTAAATATTACGAACTCTTCAGCAAGACTGATCTGGCCGGAAAATGCGCCATCGTCACCAGCTACAAGCCTTCGCCGGCGGATATCAAAGGGGAAGAGAGCGGAGAAGGACTGACGGAAAAACTGCGTCAGTATGAGATCTACCGGAAGACGATGGCGGAGCGGTGCGAACAGGAGGAAGAGACAGCGATG
>JALWPY010000145.1 GCA_026994915.1 Campylobacterales bacterium | reverse complement strand
TTTACAGTTATTATGAAATAATGAAAAAATATGAAATTATCAAAGGAGTTTAGAATGCAACCGACTTCCCGCAAAACAGTACCGCTGCTGCTCTCCGCTGCAGTTGCAGTCGCCCTTTCAGGATGTGCCGAAAAACGAAGCTGTGATTCCGCGGTATCCGCCAAACCTGTTCAGATGAAAAAGAGTGTCTGCAGGACACAGGATCTCAAAGATCTCAAAATACATCAGTTACAGGTGGCAATCGCCGAAGCACGTGCCAAACAGGGTAAAACGATCGTCAAAGAGGTAACAGTTACCGAACCTGGTGCCGGATCGCTCTATCCGCCGAATGCCAAACCTGGCGAATGCTATGCCAGAGTGCTCGTACCTGAAAAATACACCCTCAAAACCGAAAAAGTACTTGTCAAAGAGGCGGGTGAGAAACTGGAGATCATTCCGGCCAAATATCGCTGGGTGACAAAGCGTGTGCTGGTCAGGGAACCAACTGAGAAGATCGTCACGATCCCGGCAACTTACAAAACTGTGACAGAGAAGGTTCTTGTCAGTGCACCGGGGGAAAAAGTGGTCACCATTCCACCCGTTTACAAAACCGTCACAGAGAAGATACTGGTACGTCCTGCACATACTGAGTGGAAAAGAGGACGCGGTCCGATCGAAAAGCTGGATGGTAAAACAGGAGAGATACTCTGCCTTGTCAAAGTACCGCCCCTCTATAAAACGATTACCAAAAAAGTACTTGTCAAGCCTGCGACCACCAAAGTGATTCCAATCCCTGCCAAATATAAAACGATTACCAAAAAAGTGGTTGCTACACCTGCAACGACCAAAACAGTTCAGATCCCTGCTGTCTATAAAACAGTCAAAGTCAAAGAGCTCGTCTCACCGGCGACAGTCAAACGCATCCCGGTTCCACCAGTATATAAAACAGTGACCAAAAAGGTCAAAGTGACAGACTCCGTCATCAAATGGGTTCCTGTCGTCTGCAAATCCTGTATGAGTGCTTCCCTCGTCAGCGATGTGCAGCGTGCACTGAAAGAGAAAGGTTTTAACCCCGGGCCGATCGACGGTATTATGGGACCAAAAACCAGAGCTGCACTGCACAAGTTCCAAAAAGCCAACCATCTCGCACTGGGCGGATTGACCAAAGAGACGCTTCGCGCACTCGGACTCTGAATCCGAACGCCAGGAGGCGCCTGGTACAGCTGAGAAAGATCAGATCAGCCAATTCTCCATTTTAAAAATATCTTCATTTGCAGGCAGACTCTTCCAGCCCTGCATCTGGAGATACATCATTTTCCCACCAAAATATGCCGTCACGTAACGCTCTTTATAGAGAGGGTAAAGCCCGCATCTGAAGGCTTCGAAGAGCGCTTCGGACGATTCGGGGTGCCGATAGGGTTCAAATGCCAGCATATGCAGTGACCGGATACTTTCAAGAAGCATCTCATCCCGCATCAGCGTATGGCTCAGACGATAATGGGGCGGATAACCGACCAGAGGTTCCTCGATCAGATCCGTCACCACCAGTTTCTCTCGCTTCTTAGCCTGCAAGCTGCTTCCTCAGATATTTGAGCGTCGTGGCGATGATATCGTCATCATCTTTGGAAGGTGATGTAAGCTGCTCTTTTTTACCCGCTTTTTCAATAGTGATATGCTGCCCATAGCTCGATATACGATCGATTCCAGACGCCAGTGCCTCGATCTTAATGACAATAATCTCCAGAAACTGTTTTGTCATGGTGTCGAGTTTGCCAAAGCGATCGATCATCTCCTCCTCTATCTCATAGACCTCTTTTGCACTTTCACAGCGACTGAGTCGTCTGTAGAGCTCCAGCCTGATCCTGTCGTCTCCGATCACATCACTGCTCAGATAGGCCGATACAGAGAGTTTAACTTCGACCTCTTTTTTGGCACCATGCTCTCTGCCCATCAGGGTACCGAGTGCATCTTCAAGCATCTTGAGATAGAGCGTATAGCCGATATTTTTGATATGGCCGCTCTGTGCCTCACCAACCAGATTACCTCCTCCTCGAATCTCGAGATCATGATAGGCCAGTACAGAACCGCTTCCAAGAAATGAGTTTGATTCAAGTGCGATGAGCCGCTTGCGGGCATCTTCGGTGAGGCGCTCTTTATCTTCGATGATAAAGTAGCAATATCCCTGACGACTGCCGCGCCCTACCCGTCCGCGCAGCTGGTGCAGATCGGCGATACCGAAATTGTCCGCACCCTCGACGATCATCGTATTGACATTGGGCATGTGGATGCCCGATTCGACGATAGATGTGGAGAGCAGCAGATCGTACTTGCCCTCCTCGAAGTCGAGCATCTCTTTTTCACTCTTTGCCGGCGGTACTCTGGAGTGCAGTACCAGAATCTTCAGATCTGGCATGATCTCCAGCAACTCTCTCTTTTTCGACTCGATCGAGGCGATACGGTTGTGGATATAGAAGAGTTGCCCTCCCCTGCGCCGCTCACGCAATATCACCTCTTTGAGAAGTGCGGGATCGTACTCTTTGACAAATGTACGTACATCTTCACGATCAAGCGGAGGTGTGAGCAGCTGACTGTACTGCTTGATGGAGGAGAGTGCCATATTGAGGCTTCTGGGGATCGGTGTGGCACTCATGGAGAGGACATGCAGACTCTCCTTAAACTGTTTAAGTTTCTCTTTCTGTTTGACACCGAATTTGTGCTCTTCGTCCAGTATCACCAGTGCGAGATTGGCAAAAGAGAGATCGAAAAGGGTATGCGTGCCGACACAGACATCGATACGCCCCGTTTTGAGCCCTTCGAGTATCTCCCGTTTCTCTTTTGCGCTTGTGAAACGGTTCAGTTTGGCGACGCTGATGCCATACTTGTCAAAACGCTCCCTCAGGGATTTGTAGTGCTGCGTACTCAGCAGTGTCGTCGGTGCGATGAATGCCGCCTGATAACCGCTCTTGACAGCCGCGAAGATCGCGTTCATCGCCACTTCGGTTTTTCCAAAGCCGACATCGCCGCTGAGCAGCATATCCATCACTTTGCCACTCGAAAGCGCCGCGAAAATCTGGTCGATCGCCTTTTTCTGATCTTCGGTATAGAGAAATCCCGCATCGTTTTGAAAAAGCGGCAGTGCTATGTCGTCAGCACGGATTACCGGTGCCTCCACCAGCTCTCTCTGTGCCGCCACTTCGATAATCTCTCTGGCAATCTCGAAGAGTTTCGCTTTGGCTTTGGCTTTCAGTTTGCCAAAAGAGCCCTTACCAAGGCGGTCGAGGACTGCAAGTGCCCCACCTTCGGCGATATAACGGTCGATACGGTCAAGGTTTTCAACAGGCAGAAGCAGTTTATCCTCTCCCTGATAGGCGATCTCGACAAAGTCACGCGTCACACCGAGCACTTTGGTATGGCTCAACCCTTTGAAGATACCGATACCATACTCTTCGTGCACGACATAATCTCCGGGTTTGAGATCGTCGAGCATGATGGCCGTTTTTCTGCGCTTTTTTCTGCGTTCGGGTTTGTTGAGTGAAAGGATCAGCTCCTCGTCACTCAGAAGATTGACGATCCAGGGTTCATACCTGTAACGAATATCGATCTCCTCCGGAATCGGATGCTGTTTGGGAATCGCTTCGTTGTTTGCGATGATCGTGATCTTTTTGTCACGGTGATAGTGAAGGAAGGAGGCGAGATCGACCGCTTCGACCTCTTTATAAG
>JALWPY010000144.1 GCA_026994915.1 Campylobacterales bacterium | reverse complement strand
GTTTTTGTGCCACCTCCTCCAAAGAGAAGACTTCTGTTTTTCCAGACTTAATGTCATCTATACGTTTATCTGAAATCATCTCGTCGAGTGTATCAAAATATGCACTTATCGCTTTTTCAATGAGATAAGTTCTGGTTCTGTCCAGTTCTTTGGCATACTCATCCAGGTTAGCGAGCAGCGACTCATCCAGTCTGATGTTTATCGGTTTTTTCATTGTATTGCCTTGTATATATTTGTCAAGAGTATGTATTGGTCCAAAAGATCAAGTTCCGCCTGTGAGCACGCCCACCGCTACGGTCGTAACGGCCGCTTTTCAGTGGTGGCTGAACCACTTTTTCAATCCTGAGAAGAAGTAGCCGCTTGGATCGGTATATTTTAGCGGATTATTTTTTACATAGCTGTATCGGTTGTAGCTTTGGGTATCCTGTGGTGCCTGGATGTGTGGATCGGCGCTGATAAATCTGCCGATCGCGCTGTCGTAGACCCTGCCGTTAATGTGGATGAGATCCTTGAACTCTTCGATATGTTCATGACCGGTATAGCCTCTGTCGGTATAGGCGGCGGTGTTGAGTCGCCTGCCTTCGCCCTCCACCACGATCTTTTTGCCAAAGGGCAGGTAGACAAATCTTTGATGCATTTATGGTATACTTTTATTATGAGCAAAAAAGATAGTTTACAAAAAGAGTTTGAACGGCTTATGGAAAAATTAAGATTTATTCATAACTTATTGTTGGCACTATTTTCCGGTTTAGGCGGTATTATATTTGGACTTGCTATCGAGAAGGTACCTGCAACTTTCAAAGTATATGTCATTTTGTTTGCTATCGTGCTTTTAATCGTATTCTTTTTTACGCTCAAAAACAGTATTTTGAAAGAACAGGAACTGATTATAAAAAAATTAGAAAAGGAAGAGTAATATGTTTGTTGAAAATATTCTTTTTGCGTTGCTCATCATTATCTTTATAGGCTTTGGCGCTGTTTTATTGATTGAAGAGAAAAAAAATTTTAAAAGACTCAAAGATAGTTATTGAGACTTTGATCATACTTTTTCTTTCAGGGTCGTAAAGTGTAGCTTCAGATGTTATGAAAGAAAAGAGTCAGAGAGATACTTCGTATATCGGTATAAAAAACTGGAAAGTTAAAAGCGAAGCCTTGCCCCTGCACTAGCACAACGTTAGAACAATAAAAGCAATTGTTACAATCTGTTTCCAAGTCATTTTTTTCTACTTTTTTGCATTTCCAAAGCTGTGTACATTTGCATATTTTATATACCAAGATTTGGACTGAAAGTTTAAAGTATATTATTATTACAATATCTAAAAAAGGAGAGCGATAGAACTATGATTGATTATCTCAATAAGCAATTTGAAAAGCCAGCATTTTTTATCACATTTACAATATTATTACTAATTACAGTCTTAGGTTTAAATCATTTGTTCGAGGAAAATAATTATAAAAGTGTTATTGAATCATTTAAGCATCCAGGATTAGTAACAATACTAGCCTTATCGATAGCTATTATTATTGCGGGAACAATGTTTTTTAAGAAAATATCTCCTGTTACCTTTTTTAATAAATATATAAGAAAAGGATGGAAGCATTATTGGTATGATAGTACTAATGGGAATAAGGGAGTCGCGCTGATAGGTTTAATTTTGTCTATTTTCGTAGGTTTTATAATTTTTATATTGACAACAGGGGATTTTAAAGATACAACTATATTGGTTCTTATGCTAATTTTCAGTGATTTTTTGTTGTTGCTTGGCATATTATACATAGTATTTTTTAAATCGAGAGTTGTTGAGTATATTAGACAAATTGTGGAAAATTGGTTACCTTGGGATTGGGTTCAAAATGCTGCAAATGAACATGTTAATGAAATTTTTCATAAAATCGATGCCAGTGTTACAGCCTTTATATACGATAATGTATTGTCTTTCCTTTTGGTTTGGTTAACAAGTAGAATATTGGTGAATATATTGGCGTTGCATATTGTTCGTATAAATAACTCAATAACTATGTACTGAAAGTACATAGTTATTGAGTTTCACTCTCGTATGACGTTAATCTGATTTAATCAACTGTCAGATTATGTTGTGACTAGTTCACTGGAAGAGAACCTACCCTCTCCCCTCGATCACCTCTTCAAAAAAGTCGACGATCTCGTTGCGGTCGATCGTGTGGTGTGCCCCTTTGTAGAGATTTTCCTCAAGTTTATGCAGTACCTCTTCTATGAAGGCGCCCTCTTTCGCATAGGGGAGCAGCAGATTGTAGAGCTCTTTGTCGCTTTTGGTTCGTTTGATCTGCCGTGTGATCTCCGGCGCCTCTTTGCGGCCTCCGCCGACTGAGGGACGATAGCTTAGCACCGCATAGGTTCCCGCAACTCCCAGCAGAAGACCGGCCAGCAGCCAGAGCCACGGTGTGCCGGGTGCCTGAGATGCATGCTTTTGTACTGCCTGTGGTTTCACGGGCGCTTCCGCCGCCTTCTCGATCTCCTCTTTCAACGCTTTGGAAGCTTCCATTTTGGGTGCCGCTGCGGCAGCCGTTTTAGTCCCTCCTTTCACTTTGATCGGGATCGGCTTCGTCTCGATCGTCACCTTCTTGTTCGCTTTCTTGTCGAAGTAGGTGAACTTCAGCGGCGGTATGGTGTAGTCATGGTCGGCGACGATCGCGATCTTCTGGCTGAAGGTACCAACATATTTACCGTTTTGCAATCCTGTCGTGATTTTGGGCTCATCGGCATAGACCACCGCATCGGGAATTTCGGGATCGAATTTTCGGATATCGTCGACATTTCCTTCCCCTTCGATCGTAACTGTCAGATTGACCGGTTTGCCGGCGGAAACTTCATGCTTGTCGACATCGGCATGAATCGTGAAGTGGCCAAATACTTCCAGATTGTCCGGCAGCGGATCAACATGGAGTTTCTCTTCATTGGAGAAGATCTTTTTCCATTCGATCGACGAGACGAACGAATTAAAGAAGGGATCGTCGAAAAACGGGTCGTCGAACATCCCGCCCATGCGACTTCTGCGCTTCACCCGCGTGCCGATGTTCGCCACGACCGAGGGGATCGTATAGTCGCCGGGCTTCTGGGGAAAGAGCAGATAGCTGTAGGTTTGTACCACATAGTCTCCTTCCAGCGACTGTTTGGCACCTTTGATCTCCTTGACCCAGAAGTTTTCGAGTTTGGGCGGGGTGATCTCGATCTTGTCCGCTTTGGTGCCGCGTTTTTGTTTAAATTTCAGATCGAGTCGCACGCTCTCCCCTACTTTGACACGATGTTTGTCGAGTTTCATCTCCAGCATGTAGGGTGCGCCCGCTTTGGATGCGGTCGGTTTGACCACTTTGATTATAAGCGGCTGCGTCTTATACACCTTGCCATCGACAGTCACGTTGAAGGAGGGAATCTTCGTGCTCTTCTGCGGTGCGAAGGTATAACTTCTGGACTTGCTCTGGCTGACACGGCCGTTGATGATCGTCGTGTTTTGCGCGTTTGCCGTACCCTGCACGGGGGCGTCGCCGATCTTTGCAATCACCGGAAAGGTGACGTCTTCACCCTCCACCGTGATCGTCAGCGTGGCTGTGTCTCCTCTGTAGATCTCGCTTTTGTCCAGCGACGCCGTGACACCGGCACCGAACAGTGCCGTGCCAAGCAGCATCACCAGCCAGACTATTTTACCAGGGTTTAATCTCTTCATCTCTCTTCTC
>JALWPY010000143.1:6978-14173 GCA_026994915.1 Campylobacterales bacterium | reverse complement strand
ATATGGTATTTACAATCCCACACTGTATGCCCTGCACTTTTATATTCTGTCATACCCCTTAGTATACCACATCCCGGCCGCCTAAAGGCGTGGGGTTTACGGATCCCCGATGCGGGACTCTAAAAAATAATCGGGATAAGATAAAATATATTTGAAAGTAAAAAGCATGCGGAGAGCTCCGCATGCGAAAAGAGGAGCCCGAACTACTTTTTGAGCTCTTTGATACGTGCCGCTTTACCGCGTCTCTCTCTCAGATAGAAGAGTTTTGCACGTCTGACACGTCCACGTCTGAGAACGGTGATACTTTCTATACTCTCGCTGTAGAGTGGGAAAACCCTCTCCACACCTACGGAGTTGGCACCGATCTTTCTGACCATGAATGTCGCACCGGTTCCCTGACCACGCTTCGCGATGCAGACACCTTCGAAGTTCTGAACTCTTGTTTTGTCACCCTCTTTGATGATGACGGCGACTCTGAGTGTGTCACCTGCTTTGAAATCCGGGATATTTTTTCCCTCTACCTGCTTCGCTTCGAATGCGTCGATATATCTGTTTCTCATTTCTTTTCCTCTGAATCTTTGATATTTGCTTTCTGGTACAAATCCGGTCTGAAATATTGTGTCTTTTTCAGGGCCAGTTTACGTTTAAGAGCGTGGATTTTAGCATGATTGCCCTTTAAATATTCTTTGATAATCAAAGAACCTTTGTAATTCTCCGGTTTTGTGAAGGTAGGTGCCTCCAGCAGATGCGTTTCGAAGCTCTCTTCCGTCAGAGAATCCTCATTTCCCAGTACACCGGGGATGTTTCTGCTGATCGCATCACACATGACAAGTGAGGGAAGTTCTCCCCCTGTGAGCACATAGTCACCGATGCTGAAGAGTTCATCGGCATGGCGCTCGATCACGCGCTCGTCGATCCCCTCGTACCGCCCGCTGACGAAGAGTACATGCGTTTTACCGGCCAGACGTTTCGCATCGCTCTGGACGAACGGTTTGGCTGCCGGAAGGGGGAAGATGATATGTACATCCGGATCCTCTTCCCGTACCTCTGTCAACAGATCGTCCAGGGGTTGTGCGAACATCACCTGTCCGGCACCGCCACCCGCCTGCGTATGGTCAACCTTCAGATGTTTGTTGGTCGTATAGTCCCGCGGATTGTAGTAGTCCGTTTCGATCAAACCGTTTTTTTTCGCACGTCCCAGTATCGATGCTTCGAAATAGGGAGCGATGAGCTCCGGAAAAAGCGTCACGAAACCGAAACGCATGCTAACTCGCCTCCAAGAGTGCCAGTGCATCCTGCACATGAATCGTTTTGGTTTCCGGTGTCACTTCGACGATATACTGCGGGATATAGGGAATATAAAAACGCTTTGCATACCCCTCTTTCACCAGTGCTGCATCGGTACGTATGACCAGATAGTCGGTATTGACAATCCGCTCGATCTCCGCCACCTCACCCAGTCTCTGGTCTCCCTCCATCACACGTGCGCCGATGATATCGAACCAGAAATATTGCCCCTCTTCCAGAGAACACTCTTCACGTGTACGTGCCAATGTGGTATAGAGCTTCTGATTGGTCAGTTTCGCTGCAGATGTGCGATCCTGATAACCTGCAAACTGTATCAGTGATTTTTCGGGATCGTATGAGATGATCGTAAGGGGGATCTTTTTATCGGTGAGGAACTTTTGCCCCGCTGCAAACTGTTCAGGGAAGTCGGTATGCAGGTGTAACTTCAGATCGCCTCTGAGACCGACACATTTGCCGATCGTGGCGATATGGAGTCTTTCATTATCACTCTTCATGCGACTTGATCGTGATGCGGTACGATCGCTTCTCTTTGGCTTTACACCCAGAGATGACCGATTTGAGGGCGGAGATCATCTTTCCCTCTTTTCCGATCAGTTTGCCGGTATCGCTCTTGTCCGCGATGAGCGTGATCTCCGTAAATGTCTCATCCACATCCTTGCGCTCCACTTTGACCGCTTCGGGTTTGCCGGCGATCAATGTGGCGAAAGTGTAGATAAATTTGTCAGCCATACTTATGACTACTTGGTGATTCTCGCTACCCTGTCGCTCAGTTTCGCACCGACACTCTTCCAGTATTCGAGTCTCTCTTTGTCGAATTTGATCGTCTCAGGTTCTGTAAGCGGATTGTAGTAACCGATAGATTCGATCCATCCACCATCTCTTCTCTTTCTGCTGTCTGTTACGACGATTCTGTAAAAAGGCTTCTTTTTTCTTCCCATTCTGGTTAATCTGACTACTGTTGCCATTGCTTCTCCTGTTCTTTATATCTCTATAGTTGATGTTATAACGGCTGGGCACTTTTAAACATCTTTAAGACTACGCAGCCGTATACGCTCTTTGGCGGGCGCTATTATACCCGCATTTGCTTAGTTTTATCTTGGTATCTGCATCCTCTGTTGCTGTGACATCAGATTTTCAAGATCCTGCATCCCTTTTTTACCCGAAAACTTCTTCGCCATCTTGGCCGCATTTTGAAACTGCTTCAGAAAACGGTTCACCTCCATCTGTGAAAGCCCCGCCCCCTGCGCGATGCGCTTTTTGCGGCTGTTGTTCAAAAGTGCGGGGTTTTCACGCTCTTTGGGAGTCATCGAAGAGATCATCGCTTTGATATGTTTGACCTCTTTGGAGTTCTCCAGATCCATATCACCGATCTTGCTGGCCATCGAACTCATCCCCGGAATCATGCTCATCAGAGACTTCATGCTTCCCAGCTTTTTCATACTCTCGAGCTGATCAAGAAAGTCGTTGAAGTTGAACTGCCCCTTTTTGATCTTCGCCGTCATCCGCTTTGCCTGTTTCTCGTCGATGACATCGGCCGTCTTCTCCGCAAGGGTCAGCAGATCTCCTTCGCCCATCAGTCGCGTCACGATACGTTCAGGCAGAAACTGCTCCAGATCCGCCACCTTCTCACCCGTACCGATGAAGCGCAGCGGGATATTGAGCTGTTTGGCAATACCCAGTGCCACACCGCCTTTGCTGTCACCGTCATATTTGGTCAGAATCACACCCGTAATCTGCATGTTGTCATGGAAGGTCGCAGCGGTACGTACGGCATCCTGGCCGGTCAGAGAGTCGGCTACATAGAAGACTTCGTCGGGATGCAGCGCCTCTTTGACCCGCTTCAGCTCCTCCATCAGCGCCTCATCGATCGCCAGCCGCCCCGCAGTATCGACCAGCAGCACGTCGTAGAGCCCATCTTTGGCTTTCTTCAGTGCCGCTTTGGCGATCTTGACAGGATCTTTTTCATTTTCATCATAATAGAGGTCGATATCATTCTGCTCACAGAGCTGTTTGAGCTGCTCTACCGCTGCCAGTCGCTGCAGATCACATGCCGCCACGAGCACACGTTTCTTTTTCTGCTTCAGAAAGTTGGCCAGTTTGACCGTCGTGGTCGTCTTACCACTACCCTGCAGTCCACACATGAGTGCGACGGTCGGCGGTTTGGAAGCAAAGACGAACCCCTGATTTCCCGGGGCGGTCAGCGTCTGCGTCAGGGCATCTTTGAGGGCGATCAGGAAACTATCCTTTCCGATGCCCCGCTGCTTGGTCTCCAGCTCTACCTGTTTTACGAGGTCTCTGACCACTTTATGATGTACATCCGACTTCAGCAGCGACTTCTTGAGTGTATCCAGCGCCTTTTTGAGCGACTTTTCATCATCTGCAAATCTGATTTTGTTGATTGCGGATTTAAACGAATCCGATAATGCTTCAAACACGAACTATTCTCCTGTGATCATCGCTTTTACCACTGACAAATCTTTATGGCAAAGCATGCTGTTTCTCTCTATTTTACTCAAAATATGCTTTAGCGAAACTCCACCCTTTTCCAGCAAAGCATTGGCAAACTGCCGCTATAATAACGCCTATGAAATTTGCCTCTTTGACCACACTCTTTCTGCTCCTGTTCATCCTGGCAGGATGCACTTCCAAAACGGTGACCTATTTCAATGGAATCACACTGCTGGGTACCCCCAAAAAAGAGGTCAAAAACCCACTGCTGCAGAAGATTGCCGATCAAATCGCGACAGAGACCAACGCCACATTGCTCTATACGGGCGACACACCTCCCGAAAACGAGAAAGATATCACACTTTTTCTGACTGACAAATATCTCAAAATCATCTTCAATGCAGACAAACTTTTCGCCTCCACCCAGACGACGATCGACAATAGTACAGAGCACTATCTGGATATGATCATTCCCATCCTCAAACAGTACCCCGATATCATTATCCAGATCATCGGCCATGCCTATGAAGAGGGCAACCCGAAAGAGATGCACCATTACGCAGATACGCGTGCGATCTCGGCTGCGGAGCTGCTCTATACAGCCGGACTCAGACAGGAGATTCTTGCCAAAGGTTGCGGAGATCAGGTCCCAAAGCAGATCTGCCCCGCAAACAGGCCCCATCCCCTCTGCGCCATGCATAACCGTCGGATCGAAATCTTCATCTACAGCAGTAAAAAAGATGTCATCACACGCTGCAGGTAATGCAGTGGTAACGATATTATGGTATACTAAAGACAAATCATAACTTAACATGAAGGAGACTCTATGAAAAAGATTATACGAAAAGAGACACTGGCACTGCTGACCGCTGCGGCGATGCTTGGCGGATGTGCACAGAGTGCGCAACAAACTACGACAAGTGCAGGCACGACCAATACACAAAAAGGTGTGGCTATTGGAGCACTCGCCGGTGCAGCACTTGGTCAGTTGATCGGTAAAAAGACCAAGAGTACCGTTATCGGTGCGGCGGCAGGTGCTGCGATTGGTGGAGCGATCGGCTACAGTCTGGACAAACAGGCGGCGGAAGTGGCGAAATCACTGGATACCGAAGTCAATACCAACCCCAATGCAGAAGCGACCAGCGATGCCGATATCATCGTCACAAAAACCGACAACTACGTCAAGATCACCTTCCGGGACAAGATGATGTTTCCGACCGACTCCGACCAGCTTACCCCGACTGCACGCTACAAGATCCAGAAGCTCGTGAGTGTTCTCAAAAACTATCCGCAGACCATCATTCAGGTCGTGGGCCATACCGACAACAGAGGCTCCTACGGATACAATCAGCTTCTCTCCAAAAAACGTGCCCGAACTGTCGCCAATATGCTGATCAACGCAGGCATTCCCAATCCAATCTATGAGAAGGGATGCTCCTATGCCAAACCGGTCGTTCCCAACACCACACCGGCAAATATGGCGCTCAACAGACGCGTAGAAGTCTACCTCTACCCCAACAAGGACCTGATCGTCGACCAGTGTATCTGAGTATCTCATAAGCACTCTGAAAGGTAAGATTTTCTATAATGGATTTTTCTTAAACGAGTATTAATCAAAATCTTACCGCAACAGAGGAGTGTTTATGAAACTTATTTTAGCAGTATCTGCATTGGCAGCAATCGTACTGAGTGGTTGTGAGTCGACCTGTTGTCAGGACGTTTCACTGGTTGAAAGTGCGCCGGTTGGCGTCACAGAGAAAGGTGAAAAGAGCAATCTCACCCCGATTCCCGTCATCAGTGGCTTGCCCGCAAAAGCACCATGCGGGACCAGCCTCAATGCTGATGCCAGCCAAAGCAGTGATCCGGACGGCAAAATCGTCGCATATACCTGGCGCCTCGACAATACCCTGCTCACTGAAGAGAAAACTGCTGCTGCAACCCTGCCATGTGACGGAAAACCCCATGAAGTATGTCTCACAGTGACAGACGACAAAGGCGCTTCACAGACAACATGCCAGAGCATTCTGGTCGACAATGCGAAACCAGAGCCCAAACCTGCTGACAGCTGCAATATCGTTCCCGTCATCACTTATGAAAAAGCGGACTCGCTTCAGTATAAATTCTACTGTACCGACAGTACTTATAACGGTGAGAAGATCGATGCAGCCACTGAGGCCAACTGTGAGTGGAGTGCCAAAAAATACTTCAAAGATGACAGTTTCAGCGTGCATGACCAGACCGGACCTGTCAAATGGATCAATGTCGATCCGGATCGTTTCAAGGCGATGGATCTGACACTCACAGTCAAAAATGACGACTGCGAAGCGACCATCACCAAACACTACTTTATCCCGGCCGATCTTCCATACTGATCAGGATATACTGCGAAAGATACGGTTACACACCGTATCTGCGTACCAGGTCTGCAAATTCGTGCAGATCATGGATACAAAAATCCGCTCCATATCTCTCCTCGCATGATTTCCCGCTGATCAGGACCGTCTTGCCTACACCGGCATTTTTTCCCGCATCGATATCGCTCTTTTTATCACCGATCATCCATGATTTTTTCATATCGATTGCATACTTCTTCTGCGCTTCCAGAAGCATACGCGGAGAGGGTTTGCGACAGTCACACTCCCATTCGGGTGCATGTGGACAATGGTAGACTTCGTGGATATGTATTCCCTCTGCTTCCAGACGTGCGAGCTTCCACCGGGTGAGTTCCTCAAATGCCTCGTGTGTATAGTACCCCCGTCCGATACCGGACTGATTGGTTACAACGATCAACAGATATCCTGCATCCTGCAAAAAATGCAGCACTTCAAAGATCCCCTCTTTGAACTCAAAATCCTCTATCCTGCTGACATACTGTTTGTCGACATTGATTACGCCGTCTCTGTCGAGAAATATCGCTTTACTCTTCGCCTTTAAGCTCATCTGCCAAATCTTTTTCCAAAAATGATCTCTCACCCTCTTTCTCAAATTTTATATCGGCATGATGGAGCAGGTATGAAGCCATACGCAGATAGATATTGCCCTCTTTCGTCTCACCGGTACCGTTTTTCAACACTTTGCCCAGATAGTAATTTGCATAAAAATTATAGGGCTCTTTCTGCACCAGCTCTCTCAGCACCTTTTCACTTTTGGGATACTGGCCGAGATTGGCATAGGAGAGTGCGAGCATGATTTTGATCTTACTCTGGTCGGGCTCCAGTGCAAGGCTCTGCTCGTAGGCTTTGGCCGCTTCGTCGAAAATCCCGACTTCATAATAGGTGTCTCCGAGCTCATTGTAGAGTTCAAAATCCCGGTTTTTGTGGGCAAGTTCACCCAGACGGCTCAGTCGAAGTGCCAGATCGAGGATTCTGGAGATCTTCTGCTTCTCGACAAATTCAGGATTGAGCGTGTAAGCACGTCTGATCAAATCGAAGGCGGCACC
>JALWPY010000143.1:0-6968 GCA_026994915.1 Campylobacterales bacterium | reverse complement strand
CCACTTTGTTGGTTCGCAGATAGAGCGATGCCAGCTTGAGCATACACTCGACATTTTTCGGATTTTCTTTGAGAATTTTTTCCAGAAACGTGGTCTCTTTGGTAGTTTTGTTTTCATTGACATAATAGTACTCTTTGCATACAGGAAACTCTTTGGCATGCAGAGTTAAAAATAGTAAAAAGGGAAACAAAAGTGCTGTTTTAAGGCTATTCATTTAAGTTTTTATTCCCCTTGCTCTCTATTTGTCAAACAAAACTATCTCATTTCCATGATATAGAGACATTATATAGAGATAGGATTAAAACTATTTATTTTATATATTTAATTTTTGAAAATTAAGGCTTTGTTAAAAAAATTTATCCAAATCAATCCGGTGGACGATACTCTTTCTCGCGTTTCTTTTTCGCCTCTTTGCGTTTCTTCTCCATCAAAGCCGCATCCTGAAGATCATCGGCATTGTCGAAGTGTACAGTATCGAGAAAACGTTTGGGATCATCAAACTGACCGGTTTTGAGCCCCCACAAAAGCGCTCCAAGTCCCAGCGCCCCCAAAAAGGTCGATATTCCCAGCATCAGAGTCAGTATATTGCTATCCATGATCACTTCTCCTTCTGTATTTGATCCATAGTACACCAAATGCATCGCACGAAAGCGCTTCCTGCGTCACTGTTTTGCCGCTGAGCAACTCCGTTGCCGGAAGTATAACAAAAGAGGGCAAAAGAAAGAGTTTCGGTCTCTGCGAAAAGTTATGCACAGCCAACAATTCCTCGTCTGACTCTGAATTGATTTTGCGTATGACGAAAAACTCCGGCGCAGCATCGATGATCTCAAAATCGGCGAAAGGGTGAAAGGCGGCCTCACCCTTTCGTATTGACAGCATCTTTTTGTAACTGTGAAAGAGCATCGCCCGCAGTCCGCCGTTGCGCTGCATCTCTTCCTCCAGATAGTCGTAATTGAACTTTTCGCGATTGATTGAGCGCAATACACCTGTGCGCCTAACCCCCTCTATATCACTCGTCGAGCCAACCAGTGAATGAAAATAGACTCCGGGTACGCCCGGCATCGCCAGCATGACAGCCTGGGAAAGCATCATTTTTTTCACCCGTATTTCAGCAGGCTCCCGGGGATCGGAGACGATATCGATATAACTTGCATTCAGTTCATAGGGTGTTTTGGAACCATCCTCCATCGAACGCCAGGAGACGAATCCTCCCCGATTCTCCACCATCTGTACCAGTGCATCGATCTCTTCCTCCGTAAGTAAATCAGTGACCGGCCTGAGGCCGACACCGTCATGGCTGGCGGTAAAGTTGAAAAAGCAGACCCGGTCACTCGGCAGGGAGAGCGCTTGTGCCCACCGGCGCATCACTGTAGCATCCTGCACCCGCATCGTATGGGCAATCAGTGGCGGAAGTGCGAAGTTGTAGACCATCTGTGCCTCGTCACTGCCGTTGCCGAAGTAGGAGATATTCTCCTGATGGGGGACATTCGTTTCAGTGATGATGACAATCTCCGGCGCCACGGCATGCAGTACTTCACGCATCAGCTGGATCAGTTCATGCGTCTGCGGCAGATGAATGCAGGAAGTACCGATCTCCTTCCAGACAAAAGCAATCGCATCCAGGCGCAGCAACGATGCCCCTCTCTCCACATAGAAGAGCAGTGCATCCAGTACAGCCAGCAACACTTTGTAGTTGTGATAATTCAGATCGACCTGATCTTTACTGAAAGTGGTCCAGATATAGTGCACTCTTCCCTCACTGTCTCTGAACTCATGTAGCAGTGGTGAAGTACGCGGACGCACCACCTTCGAAAGGTCGGTCGCAGGATCGACCTCAATGAAAAAATCCCGATAGTTGGGATCGTTGGCCAGAAAACTTTTGAACCAGTAGGAGTACTGCGAGATATGGTTGATCACCCCATCGAACATCAGCCAGTAGTGCTCACGCAGCGCCTCGATATCTTCCCACGACCCCATCCGGGGTGAAACATCTTTGTAGTCGATCACCGAAAAACCGTCGTCTGAAGAGTAAGGATAGAAGGGAAGAATATGGAGCGTATTGATCACCTCTTCGACATGGGTATCCAAAAAGCGTTTGAGTGTTTTGAGCGGCTCCTCTCCGGGTTGCACCACCTGATCACCGTATGTGATCAGGATCACGTCGTTTTGATTCAGATAGTAGTGCCGGGGCATAATCTTCTGCCGATATTCTGCGATGAGCTTTTCGATGCCCACGTATGCCTTTTTCGCATCTCCCTCACTGTAGAGTTGACGCAGGCGGTGCATCAGATTCTGCGGAACAGACTCAGGTGTTTGCATACGACACCCCTTCATTGTCGAGCCTCACGGCGTCTTTGTACTGATCGGTAAAATCTGGAAGTACCGAACGCACACTCGTCCAGGCCGATAGCATGGGGACACCCATGGGATCGGTATGAAAATCTTCATTGGCGATGCGCAGTGACTCGGTAAATGTTTCGATCGCTTCGATCTCTCTCTGCCGGTTGAACTTCAGGCCGTTGACCTGTGCGATGGCGTTGTATTGCTCGATGGCACGCCGCGACTCTTCAAAGTAAGTCGTCAGGAGCGAGTTGAACTTGCCACTGGAGAAACTGACACCGCTCTGGCTCATGATCCTGAAGATCGTCTCGGCGATATCTTTGGTCATCTTCGCGACACCCCCTCCCGCCTCCTGACCGAGATCCTGATGTTTGTGTTCGTAACTCTCCATGATCTCCGACTGACAGATCCGCTTTTTGGAAGTATTATGATAAACCTCACTCAGTGTCGAAACTTCCAGCCCCCATGTCGGCGAAATTCTGATCCCCCTCGCCAGACTTCGGATGAAGGCAAACTCTCCCGACAGTGCATAACGGAAACTGGCCATATACTCCAGGTAGCGACTCTTGCCAAAGACCCGCTCCAGCGATTTCAGCAGAGGCGTATAGAAAAGTCTCGTCGCACGTCCATGAATACGGTCCGTCACACGGGCATAATACCCCTTGTTGAATTCGAAATCGAAAGCCGGATGCACGATCGGATAGAGCAGTCGTGCCGGCACCTCTCTGGTGTAGTTGACGATGTCACAATCATGCAGCGCGATCGCGTAGGCGTCCCTGTCCGCCATGATATAACCCATCATCATCCAGACATTGAGCCCTTTGCCACGAATATCGACACTGCTGAAGCCCGCATCGCGCAGCTGGGCCTTGAGCGCCTGCACACGCGGGCCGTCGTTCCAGATCACATCCACCTGGGTCGGAATCACCGACATGCGCCTCTTCACCTCTTCAAACTGCGCCCGATCGGCCATATCGAGTCCCAGTACGATCCGATAGAGATAGTCGACCTGCTGCAACTCTTCGATGATCCGTGTCATTGCCGGTGTCTCGAACTCACTGTAGAGTGCCGGCAAAATCAGGACCATATTGCGCCTTTGCGAGAGGGAGAGCAGTTCCCGCTCCATCTCTTCGAGGCTTCTGTGCCCCAGTCTCGGGATCGTCGTGATCACACCGTTTTGAAAAAAGTCGGACATCTTATACTCCTTTGATCGCTATCATGAGATCCATGACATTGGTCCCCGTCGGGCCGGTCATGATCAGGGCATCGCGTGGCTGCAGATAGTGATATGCATCACTCCTCTTCAGAAAAGAGGGAAGAGACAAATCGTAATCTTCATGTGTTACAACACCACCGGCAGCATCACTGTTGCCGTCGATCCCATCTGTCGCACCGCTGAGAAAGATGATTTCGGGATGATGGCGTATCTTTTGCAACAGACGCAGCGCCAGCTCCTGGTTTCGCCCGCCTTTGCCCGTTCCCTGCACTTCCACTGTCGGCTCACCTCCGAAAAGCAGGCAGACAGGGCGTGCTGACACAGGCTGCGCCAGTATGCTTGCGACAATACGTTCGGCCACCTCTTCCACCTCCCCTTCCAGCCTGTCGGTGACGATGACCGTCTCCAGTCCCAGTGCTTCCGCCCTTTTCTTCGCTGCTTCGAGCGCTTTTTGGTTATTTGCGACGATATGATGCCCGATATCCCCGCGCGCCTTTGCCGGGGTTTCAGCTGCAGATTCCCCCAGTACCTCTCTGACAGATCCGTGCACGGCATCCCAGATATTTGCCTCTTTCAGTATGGTCACCGCTTCCTCTCTCGTCGTATTGTCTCTGAAGAGCGGTGCCGAACCGATCGCTTCGAGATCGTCTCCGACCACATCGCTGATCACCAGCACGACACCGGGCGCTTTCGTCATCTGTGCCAGTTTGCCCCCTTTGATCAGAGAGAGGTGCTTGCGTACACAGTTGATCCTCTCGATCGGGATCGCATGCTGTAACAGCAGTGCGGTTGTCTCCCGCAAATCCTCCAGTGTGACCGGAGGTATCGGCTTTTCGATCAGTGCGGAACTCCCGCCCGAAAGCAGATAGATAAAAAAGTCCTCCGGTGTTAAAGCGGCCAGCTCCCCGATCAACATATCCGCCGCTTCGATGCTACGGCGACAGGGATAGGGGTGACACCCTGTTTTTAGAGCAAGCTTTTGCCAGAGAGTATCCTCATAACTGCTGACGACCACTCCGCCACTGACGAGATCCCCAACGACAGAGGAGAGCGCATTGGCCATGGGAATCGCCGCCTTACCGGAACCGAGTACGACTATGCGCCCTTTTTCCGGTAACTTATAACGCCTCCCGCCGATAACCAACATCTCTCCTTCCCGTCTGACATCCTCCGGAATCACCCGCCCGGGCCTGACAGCATCGACGCCGGCAGAAAATATCTCAATGGCGATCTCTTTAGCATGTGACATCGAAAACCTTTTCCAGACTCTCCCGCCAGCCCTGACTTCCCTGGTGTGACGCTTTGATCAAACCTTCGCGTGCATATTCGATATATTGCCCCGCATAGTGGGGTATCAAAACAGCGATATCGACGACATCGAGCATCGCGATATCGTTGTAGTTGTCCCCGAGTCCGATGCTCACTCTCTCCGGATAACGTTTCATCAACCGCCTGACCGCCTCTCCTTTATCCTGTCCACTGCCTACACAGTGATAAAAACGTCCCCCTTTGAGTATCTTGAATCCCTCTTGCGCTGCACATGCTTTCAGTGCATCGAGCATGCCTTCATCATGCATCAAAAATGGTTCACTATACTCCCTCTCTTTGGCGATCTTCGCCTGTACATAGCCAAATCCGGTGCGTGCCATCACCTCTTCGACCGACATATCCGAAAAGGGCACGATCCCAAAGCGCTCTTTGTAACGGTCGATGAAATCTTTGATCGTACTATAAGGCACCCCCAGCATTTCGATCACCTGCTCTCCCTGACAGATCGCCGCACCATTTTCGACGATATAGGGGTCTTTCAGCCCCATCTCATGCTGCAACATCCGACACTCTTGCGCCGTTTTACTGGTCGTAAAGACGACCGGTATTCCCTCCTGTTTCAACCAGTGCAACATCGGTTTCGCCTCATCGTAGCTATAGTCTGCATGATTGAGAAGGGTCCCGTCCAGATCGGTAAAAACAATATAGTTTTGCATTGCTCTCAATCTTTGAAAAGACGTTTGATACGTACTGCATTGGCGACAACGAGCAGTGAGCTCAGCGACATCGAAAGTGCCGCAACCAGTGGAATCACATATCCCGCGACCGCCAGCGGAATCGTGAGGGCATTGTACGTCAGGGAGAGAAGCAGATTCTGTTTGATGTTGCGATAGGTCGCTTTGGATAACCGGATCGCATCTGCCAGTGTCATGATACTGTCATCCATCAATACCACGTCGCTCACTTCCACCGAGATATCCGCGCCACTGCCCATCGCGATAGCGATATCGCTTTTGGAGAGTGCCAATGCATCGTTGATCCCGTCACCCGCAAAGATGACAACGCGCCTCTCCTGATGATAGGCATCGACCAGTGCCGCTTTATCCTGAGGAAAGAGTGAACTCCTGACTTCCTCTATCCCCACTTCCGATGCGATCTTCTTCGCGACCTCTTCGACATCTCCTGTCAGCATCACCACTTCGATACCGAGATTTTTGATCGTCTCGATCGCCTCTTTAGCCCCTTCTTTAGGCCTGTCTTTGAGATAAAAAAGCACTTTGACAACGCCATCGACCATAAAGGCAAAGAGGGATTTGTCTCTCTCCACCTCTTTTTCGATTCCCATCTCTTCGAGCAGCCGTGCACTGCCACCTGTCAACTGCTGCCCTTCAAAAGTGGCATTCAAGCCTCTGGCTTCGATATTTTTAATATTTTCCAGTGTCAGGAGGTGCAGATCGTCATGATGGGTTTCGAGCCAGGATTTGACTCCCTGACTCACCGGATGTTTGGAGGAGGAGACAAGGCTGTAGAGCAGATTTGGATCGTAGGTTTCAACTACTTCTACAGTGACCACTTCAGGCTTTCCTTCAGTGATCGTACCTGTTTTGTCCAGTAGCAACAGATCACTTTTGGCCATCGTCTCCAGATAGGAGGCCTCTTTGAAGAGAATGCCCCGCTTCGCTCCTTCGCCCAGCCCCACCAGCGTTGCCACCGGTGTCGCCAGTCCCAGCGCACACGGACATGCGATGACGATCACCGAGATCGACACGATCAGCGCATGTTCGAAACTCCCCTCCACATAGTACCACCCCACAAACGTCAGCAGCGCGATCAGCAAAATTGTCAGAGAGAAGTAGCCGGAGACTTCATTGGCCAGTTTTTCGATTTTTGGCTTTTTGGTCATCGACTCTTCCAGCAGAGTGATGATATGACTGAGCATCGAATTCGCATACGTCTTTCCTGCCCGGTAACGGACCACAGCGTCGAGACAGACACTGCCACTGGTAATCTCATCCCCCTCTTTCATGAAAACAGGGACCGATTCACCCGTCAGACTCGAAAGATCGAAACTCGCTTCTCCGCTGACGATCTTGCCGTCGATGACGATCTTGTCACCCGGTGTCACTTCGATCAGATCCCCCTC
>JALWPY010000142.1:13270-14249 GCA_026994915.1 Campylobacterales bacterium | reverse complement strand
ATCGAGAAGCGGATGTCGCTCGAGGAGATCGAAGCGCGTTTCGAAGAGTTTCTGGCATACAAACATTTTAAATTCATCTGGGTGCCGCACACACAAAACTTCATGGTGTGGCTGGCACAGGAGAGCGACAAGGCGGAGAGTTCACTCTGGCAAAAGTTTTACAGTTACTTCATCATCGGTGTGCTGGTCAACAACTTTTTGCATGAGTTGCTGCTCTTTGGCGCCTCTTTCAAAAGAGAACTCGTACCCAAAATCAACCGCTTCATGAGCCGTATGCTGTTGCCGAAAGAGGAAGAGGAGCATCGGAATGTCTATGCGTCGCACTGGGCTTTTTTCCTGCCGCATGTACTTAAGCAGGATGTCGTGGAGTATGCGTTTCACATAGATGAGACGTTCGATGTGTTTCGGGAGATCATCACGATGATCGAAGAGAAGGGGATTTACGTCGATACGCCGATCGAAGTGCGGTTCGTGAAAAAAGATGACTACTGGATGAGCCCCACGCAGGGGGAGGATGTCTGTTTCATCGGGACGAAGATCCACTTTCCGTTCGGCAGGGAGCCGGAGTATTTCCGCTACTTTTCGCTGATCGACCACATTTTGCTCAAACATCGCGGCAGACCGCACTGGGGCAAACAGTTTCGTATCACCAAAGAGGATTTTCAGAAGAACTATCCAAACTGGGACAAATTCTGGGAGTTTGTCGATAAAGAGGATCCAAAGGGATTGTTTCAGAACAGGTTTGCGAAAAAGTTGCGGGGATTGGAATAAAAAAGCGTCTTGAAATTGTATGATATTTGAAGTGTCGTATTAAAATTGGTGGAAGTGTGGGGAATCGAACCCCAGTCCACAAGCAGGTTCCAGCCCTGACCTCTACATGCTTAGCGGCGAAGTGAAAGTGTCAACAGAACCTGTCCTTCGCCCACCGACTAGTTCTGTTCAAGCCCTGAGATGTCGAAAGCGGAGCAGGGCAACCCCG
>JALWPY010000142.1:0-13260 GCA_026994915.1 Campylobacterales bacterium | reverse complement strand
CGCTTTCCAAGCTACACTTTGGTTACGATGAAGCTATGTGCGCCCCAGGTAGCCGGGAGTGATGCACATAACTGACCGGCCGTTAGGCGCTTACGCTACTGCTAGCGCAGGTCTGTAGTTTGTATTGTTTGCGTTTATATTTAACGAGATAGTTTTAAGTCTTTCAAAGACTACATGCAGTCAGGACCAACCTGCTCCTGTCGAAAGCCAGGTCACTCCCATAAAGAGCTACAAAAACTTTTGCAGCTTTTACGCTTAATACGCCCTTACTATACCATAAAACGGTTTGTTTGTCAAGTTTCGTTTAAGCTTCGCAGAGAGCGGGCTCTCTGAGCTCTTCGACAATATCTTCCAAAACGACATCTGCCAGCTCATGAGGCACCTGGCAAGTACCTGCGGCCATGTGTCCGCCTCCGTTATATTTGTACATGATTTCACCGATATTGGCTTTGGAGCTTCGGTTGACGATCGATTTTCCGACCGCGAAGACGGTGTTTTGTTTTTTCAGACCCCAGATTTTGTGGATCGAGACGTTACATTTGGGATAGAGTGCATAGATCATGAAGCGATTGCCGGGGTAGATGATCTCCTCCTGTGTGAGGTCGAGGAGGACAACATTGTCGTAAATAGTGGAGCATTTTTTGAGTTGGGTGACAAATTCCTCTCTGTAGCGGTTATAGAGTTCCACTCTCTCAGCGACATCGGGAAGCTCCATGATCTCATCGATGGTGTGGTCTTTACAGTAGTCGATCAGATCCATCATGAGTTGATAGTTGGAGATGCGAAAGTTTCTGAATCGCCCCAGTCCTGTACGTGAATCCATCAGAAAACTTAGCAGGTCCCATCCCTGTGGATCGATGATGTCCCCTTTTGAAAACTGTGCGGCATCGGCTTTGTTGGCGGCTGCCATCATCGGCTTAAATTTTGCAGGAAAGGCTTCCTCTCCACCATAGTACTGATAGACAACTTCCGCTGCGGAGGGTGCTTCCGGGTCGATAATATGGTTGTCATGCAGACCGTTTCTGATAGTTTCACTCAGATGGTGATCGAAGACAAGATGCGCTCCCTCGACATAGGGAAGGTTGGTCGTGATATCACGGCTTGTGATTTCGATCTTGCCGTCCTGCATATCTTTTGGGTGGACAAAGAGTATGTCGTCGATAATATCGAGATGTTTCAAAAGCACGGCACATACCAGGCCATCCATGTCGCTTCGTGTGACGAGTCTGTGTTTTTTTTGCATCTGTTCGATTCCTTGATAAAAGATTGTGAAGTGTGATCACTTCTTGTGATACTGGTATATCGGTAGAAATCGTGAAAAATTTAAGGGTTGATATGTTTTGAATCAGATTGTTGCACAAATAAGAGATGTGTCGATAATCTCCGGCTGTGGCGCTCCCAGATAGTACCCCTGAGAATAATCGACTCCCAGCTCTCTGACAATCTCATAGATCGCTTCACTGTGGACAAACTCAGCGACTGTCTTTGCACCCAGTTTATGAGAGAGTGAGACGATTGTTTCGACAATCTTCACACTGTTTGGATCGGTATCAAGATGTTTGATGAATTGCGCATCGATCTTGATGATATCGGCATCGTATGTAAGGAGGCGGCTGAGATTGGAAGACTCAGCACCGAAGTCGTCGATGGCGATCTGAAAACCTATCTTTTTAAGAAGCTCGAACTGTGCGATGGTTCCTTCGGTCTGATCCGCTGTAAGGCTCTCCAGAATCTCCAGATAGACGCGTGAAGGGTCAATGTTGTGTTGTTTGCTTTGTTGGATGAGATATTCGACGAGATAGTTGTTAGTGAGATCTTCTGCCGTGATGTTGATCGTAAATTCGATATCGTTTGCACTGAAATAGCGGAAACTTTCTTTGATAACGAACTTTGTGATAGTTGGCAGCATACCACGGGTTTTGAGCGCCTGGAGAAACTGAAACGGTGGAACGATTGTGTCACCGTCGAGTGCACGGATCAGGGATTCGTATTTGACGATTGCACCTGTCCGATTATCGACGATAGGCTGGTAATAGACACGCAGTCTGTTCTGGTTGATGATCTCTTTGATCTTGCGATTCCAGTAGATGTTGTTTTTGCGTTCCTGTTCGCGTTTTTTGTCCTGGATGAAGAGCCGGTAATTATTCATTCCACTGTGAAGTGCCTGATGCATTGCTGTGTTGGCGTGGGTGACAAGCGTTGAGGGATGTCCTGTGGCGATTCCCATAGAGAAAGAGAGCGAGATCTCCAGTTGATCGTCTATGGCGACATCGATCTGATCAAAGTAGCGTTTGATACTCTCTGCAAAATTGATTGCCTGAGCAGTCGATGCCTTTTCGATCAGAAAGGAGAACTGGTAGGGTGCTACCTGATAGAGTGAGATATGTTTTTCACTGAAGCGCTGTATCAGTGTGGCGCTTCGGCCAATGATTTTATGTGCGATATCGGTGCCAAATTCGTCCGCGAGTGTCACGAAATCGTCGATGACCATTGTAATGACTGCGGCATCTTTTTCGCCGAGTGTGGCTAGTTTCTCATTGAGTGCGAGAGAGTTCGGCAATCCTGTGAGTGCAAAGGTACGCATCTGTGTGAAAAGTTTCTGTTTCTGTTCCTCAATAGCGTTGTTGGCTTTTTGCAAACTGTCAAGACTCTTTTGCTGTTCGAGTGTGGCAAAAAGTGTATAGAGCGTCACAATACTATAAAAGAGCATTGTGATGATAAGTGCAGTTTGTGAGAGATCCAGTTGCAGGGGGCTCTGAGGATAAAGATGCTGAAATATATAGAGTGTGGAGAGTGTTGCGATGACAGCACCATATGTGGTGAGTCCTGCGCGGATACCTTTTGTCATGAAAGCAGCATGAATCAGCAATGCATACCATAAGAGTTTGATTGCACTGTCATGCGAAATGAAGAGAAGTGCAGTAAAAGCGAAGTAGGCAGCAGTGAGCATGAAGGTGGTGACGGTTTCGATCGCTCTGGGGTTGGCACGCAGATAGAATAGTGCTCCCGTAAATACAAGAGCAAGTGAGAAGTCTACCGCAGCGACTTTGTATTCATGCATAGAGAGACGTAGTAGCATCGCGATCAGTGCGATGACAATACCGACTATAAACATAGCATTGACAAGCGTATAGCGGTATTTCAGACGTGATTCATCACTCCTGAATTCGATGCCGCTTGTGAGGATTTTGTCCAGTATCATGCATTTCCATTTCGTTCAGTATCTTTGTATATAGATCCAAAATCGACGAAACGGATTTTTTGTTTAGCTGTTGATCTCCTCTTTGATCGTTTTGGCCAGCTCCTGCATCTTGAGGATTTTGTCGGTATAGGGAACCTCTTTGTCCAGCATAATGGAGACGAAAGCGCTCCCGACGATGACACCGTCGACTCCCTGTGCTTTCTGCTTCGCTGTTTTGGCGTTGACACCGAAACCGATGTAGAGGTCTGTTTCGGTGACTTCACGGATATTGGCGATGACCTTCGTGAGATCTTCACTCTGTCCGGAACCGGTGATACCCGCATAGGCGACGAGATAGATAAACTTTCTGGCGTCGTTGACGATCTTCGCAATTCTCTCTTTGGAATCGGTCGGTGCGACAAAGTCGATCAATGCAAGGTTTTTGCTGTGAAAGATCTCTTTGTAGGGCTGCGCCTCTTCATAAGGGAGGTCCGGAATGATAAAACCGCTGATATTGCGTACTGCTGCTTCGTCAGTGATCCTCTCTACACCGCGATGGTAAAAAGGGTTGAAATATCCCATCCAGAGGGTGTCGATCTCATTGGCAATTTTGCTGGAGAGATCGAACAGGTGCTGCATCCTGAAACCGTTTTGCAGGGCTTTGAGATTCGTTTCTTCGATGACAGGGCCGTCCGCTACGGGATCGGAGAAGGGGACTCCCAGTTCAAGTATGTCGACCCCCGCCTCTTTCAGCGCCAGTGCAGCATCTTCGGTGAAGTCAAGATCCGGATATCCGGTGGTGATATAGGCGACCAGTTTTTTCAAAATAACTCCCTCATGATTAAAACGAGATTATAACAAAATTTATTTAACCGCCTCCATTAATTCTTTAATTATATTAATTACTTATGACAAATATCATATTATTTATCTATCTTGATAAAGAGGAGTCTGTTATGAATTTGAAAAAATTACTATGTGGTGCGGCACTGGTCGCATGCGGTCAGTCGCTTTATGCAACCAACGGGGACTATCTCATCGGGCTTGGGCCCAAATCCAGAGCGATGGGTGGCGCGGGTATCGCCTATTCGCTGGGAGCTGAGTCGGCACTGGTCAACCCCTCTCTGATCGAGGGCAAGCGGGTGATGTTCGGCGGAAGTCTCTTCGCACCGGATGTCAAATTCAAAAGCAGCGTCGACACGACAGCGATAGGTGGGGCAAACTCATCTCCCGTCTATCAGAAGAGTGACAAGATGAGCAATCTGATTCCCGAAGTGGCGATCTCCTACCAACTGGACAAAAAGACCGCATGGGGTATTGGAATGTTCGGTATCGCGGGTATGGGTGTTGACTACTACAATGACCGCCCCTTTTACGGCAATCCGTTCGCCGGACACCGGCCAAGCCCCGTGACGCCGCAAAACGAATATATCGGTACCAAAAACGGTACCAACCAGCTCACGACCAATCTGCAGATCATGTCGTTTGCCATTCCCTATGCCAGACGTATCAACGATAAGCTTCGCATCGGTATCGTTCCGGTGTTGCAGTACGGTGCACTTTCGATGTCATTCAACAGCGGCGCCTACCAAGCCAAACCGGATGGTACCTATCATAACGTTAGTACCGGAACCGGTACTTCCGAAGATGTTGGCATCGGTTTTCAGCTGGGTCTGGGGTACGATGTACCCGATTTTGAGATCAAAGAGGTCAAGGTGAAGCATCTGGCGCTGGGTATGGTGCTCAAGAGTCCGATTCGTATGGAGTATGACCATCAGCTCTCCGCGGCGACAGAGGCGTTCGGCCTGCAAGGGTTCGGTGACAAACTGACCCAGCCGGGAGAGATCGGCATGGGACTGGCGTACAAGCTGACCAAAGACAAGACGATTCTGTTCGACTACAAATGTATACTCTGGGCGAGTGCGGACGGGTATAAAGATTTCGGCTGGAAAAATCAGAACGTCTTTGCACTTGGATACGAGAAGAAGGGTTGGCTCTGGACATGGCGAGCAGGGTACAACTACGCCAAAAGCCCGATCCGGGAACTTTCGACAGGTCCCGTGTTTGACAGCAACGGTTTCAACTATCACAACTACAAAAACGCCGTATTGAACTACTTCAATTTGGCCGGCTTCCCCGCCGTGCCGGAGCATCACTTCACCTTTGGCGGTGGCAGACGGATCAATCAGCATACTTCGTTCGACTTCGCCGTTGTCTACGCTCCGACCGTGCGCAGACATTTCGACACATCCGCGCTCGCACAGGCCCAGACGGCACAGATGGCGGGAGGCGCACAGATGCCGGTACAGATTGTGCAGAATCTGGGCAGGGTCACCAGTGTCTCATCTGTCGAGCACAACCAGATCAGTATCACTGCTGGCCTGAATATCAAATACTATTGAGCCCTCTGAAAAATGCCGATTCTCTCAAACGGCTTCACGGTGGGGCCCCGAAATCCGTGCCGGATTTCGACCCTTCCGTTGCAGATGTTGTTCGCGAACCAGATTTTTCAGAGAACTCTATCAGAGATCTGATACCGGTCATGTCCCCTCCGATATTTCAAAATGGCATAAAAATTGTATTTACAATCAAAATTGGGTAAAATCTATCCATTAATCCAGAGGGGACAGGATGAGTATTCACAGACCGAAGATTGAGAAAAGAGTCACTGTTTCGACGATCGCCGCGATGAAAGGCGTCGAACCCATCACGATGATCACGGCGTCGGATGCGCTGTTTTCCCGGCTCTTTGACGGCAGTGTCGAGATGATACTGGTTGGAGACAGCCTCAACATGAGTGTCAACGCCGCGCCCGACACCCTTTCGGCAGATATGGAGATGATGCTCTACCATACCAAAGCGGTCTGTCGGGGCGTGCAGTATGCGCTGGTGGTATTCGACATGCCTTTCGGCTCCTACACCGATGAGCAGAAAGCGCTAGAAAACGCCGTGCGGGTCTATCGGGAGACCGAAGCGCAGGCGGTGAAGATCGAAGGGGGCAGGGAGCGTGCGCATATCATCCGCAGGCTGACTGAAAACTCAGTCGCCGTGATGGGGCACATCGGTCTGATGCCGCAGTTCGTGCGCAGCGAAGGGGGCTACAAAGTGAAGGGCAAGGATGCCGACAATATCGCAAAACTGGTCGAAGATGCCAAAGCGATCGAGGAAGCGGGTGCCTTCGCACTGGTGGTGGAGGGGGTCAGGAGCGACGCCGCCAAAGCGGTCACCGAGGCGGTTTCGATCCCCACTATCGGCATCGGTGCCGGTGTCGAGACGGATGGGCAGGTGCTGGTCTGGAGCGACATGTTCGGCTTCTTTGAAGAATTCAAACCCAAATTTGTCAAGCGGTACATAGAAGGGGCGACGCTGATCCGCGAAGCGCTCGGCCGCTATGTCGACGAAGTCAAAACCCGAAAATTTCCCGACAGCGAGCACAGTTACTGATGGAACGGATTGTCGAAGTCGAAAAGCTGGATTTTGAGAATGACTATGAACTGAGCCTGCGTCCGACCAACTGGGATGAGTATATCGGGCAGGAGAAGATCAAGAAGAATCTGCAGGTATTTATCAAAGCGGCGCAGAAGCGCAACGAAGCGCTCGATCATGTGCTCTTCTTCGGCCCTCCGGGACTCGGAAAGACGACTCTGGCCAACATCATCGCTTCACAGATGAACGCCAACATCAAAACCACAGCAGCGCCCATGATCGAAAAGAGCGGCGATCTGGCAGCGATTCTGACCAATCTCGAAGAGGGAGATATCCTCTTCATCGACGAGATCCACAGGCTCTCTCCGGCGATCGAAGAGATACTCTACCCGGCGATGGAGGATTTTCGCCTCGATATCATTATAGGCAGCGGGCCGGCGGCACAGACAATCAAACTCGATCTGCCGCGATTTACGCTCATAGGTGCCACAACACGGGCGGGGATGATCTCCTCTCCGCTTCGAGACCGCTTCGGCATGCATTTCCGCCTGCAGTTTTACAACACCGAAGAGCTGGCGCAGATCATCCACAAAGCATCGGTCAAGCTGGGGTGTCTCGCGCAGAGAGAAGCGTGTATCGAGACGGCCCGCCGCAGCCGGGGGACGCCGCGGATCGCACTGAGACTGCTCAAGCGTATACGCGACTATGCCGAGGTGGCGGATGAAGAGACGATCCATCACGAGCGCGCACGTTATGCGCTCGATGAGCTTGGTGTCGATGAACAGGGGTTTGACGAGATGGACCTCAAATTTCTGGAACTACTGATCCAGGCGAAGGGGAGGCCGATGGGACTGGGGACGATCGCCGCGACACTGAGCGAAGACGAGGGGACCATCGAAGATGTGATCGAACCCTATCTGATCGCCAACGGTTATATCGAAAAGACGGCGCGCGGGCGTATCGCGACACCGAAAACCTACGAACTCTTCAGGCTCTCTCCCTCCGACTACGGGACGGGGCCCAACCTCTTCGATCAGGAGCGTATGTGAACAGAAGGTACTTTCTGCTCGGACTTTTTATCTTTGTGCTCTATTGGGTCTGGTACCTCTATCGCCCCTTCTGGATGCCGATCTTTATCGCGTCGCTACTGGCACTGGCGACAAGTAATCTCAACGTCATCATGGACCGATATTTCAGGCACAAGCTGAGCAAGGCGATTGTACTGACGCTGATTCTGGGACTTCTCTTTTTTGCACCGATCGTCTATGCACTCCACTCATTGACGGTGATCATGCAGCACTTTGACGCCTCGATCATCGACAAGATGGTCAATGTCAAAAACCACCTTCAGGTGCCCGATCTGCTTGGTCCTGTCAAGCCTCAGATTCAGGCCTTTCTGGACAGTATCAATTCCCCGGAGATCACCAAAACCGTCGTTAAATATATGACGATCATTCTCAAAAACAGTGCCGATTTTCTCAAAGATATGGTGATGATTCTGGTCTTTTACTTTTTTGCTAACTACTATGGTAAGGAACTGGTGGCATTTTTGAGGGGGATTTTGCCTTTTGATGAGAACAGTGCCTTTTATCAGGAGATCTCCAGCGTCATGAATATCGTCTTCTATTCGACACTGGTGACGGCGATCTTCGAAGGGGCGCTCTTTGCGGTTATCGCGGCGATTTACGGTTACGATGCGTTGCTGTTCGGTATTTTGTACGGATTTGCGTCACTGATCCCGATCGTGGGAGGAGCGCTGATGTGGGTGCCGCTGAGTATCTATCAGTACTCCACCGGAGATACGACGGGTGCGATTGTCATTGCTATCTACTCGATCGTCGTGATCTCTGTGATTGCGGATACATTTATCAAACCGGTTATCATCAGTGAAATCAACAAACTTATGACGCAGACCCCCTCCAAAATCAATGCATTGATTATCTTCTTTTCCATACTCGCCGGATTGACGACATTTGGATTTTGGGGAGTGATTATCGGCCCGGCGATTACGACCTTTTTCGTCTCTCTTGTGCGAATCTATCAGGTGGTGCTGGATGAGGAGAAGTACCTCTCAAGGTAGATAGATTTCGCCTTTCATGTAAAGCACAGCATGACCAGTAATAGCGACTTTGTCCTCATCTTCTAGCAGTGAGCATGTGATATCACTGCCTCTTGGAGAAAGCTGGGTGGATTTGAGTTCATTTTTACCCAGCACTTTGGACCAGAACGGGACAAGTGACTTACAAGCAGAACCGGTGATGAAATCTTCGTTGATGCCAAGTTTCGGGGCAAAGAACCGATAGACAAAATCTTTCTCATCCCCGCGCGCCGTGATACAGATACCGCGAAGGTCTATGCTTTTCAGGGCATCGAAGCGGGGTTTGATATTGCGGATGATCTCTTCATTTTCGTAGATAAGAATATAGTCGAGACCACGAAGTACCTGAATGGGTTCTTCACCGATTGTAGCGTTGAAGAGCGTCATGTACTCGCTGTCAGGTGTTGGCATCCTGGCATCGAGGATAAGTGTCAGAGCCTCATTGTCAGCTTTACGGACCGATAGTACTCCCTGGTTGTAGGTGAAATCTATCTGCTCTCTTTTCTCTCCGAGATAGTTGAAAAGGACGAAAGCACTTGCCAGAGTCGCATGTCCACAAAGATCGACTTCGCTTTTGGGTGCAAACCACCTGATGCGGTAACCGTCACTCTCTTTGACGAAAAAAGCGGTTTCGCTGACGTTGTTTTCGGCAGCGATCTTCTGCATCGTATCGTCATCGAGCCACTTGTCGAGCGGACAAACGACAGCAGGGTTGCCCTTAAACACTTCATCTGCAAATGCATCGACATGGTAAACACTCTGTATCACTTCTATCCTTTGGTCTTGATATACAATTTTATTATTTGTTCCAGAAAAAGTGGATCCACTCATCTGCTTTTCGAATCCAGAAATCCGGTGTAAACGATGCACTCTCTTTATAGAAAAGTACACCGGATTTGAAACCGGCATCTGGATAACGCTTTTGCAGAGTGGTCATCACTTCCTGCATCGTATCTCCACTGTCTACGATATCGTCCACCACCAGTACCTGGCTTTTCGGGGGAATTTTTGGAATATTGTAGAGCAGGATCTCATCACGTTTTATTGTATCATCATAGTGGACCGAATTTAAAGTATAGAGCTCTCTAAGGTCAAGTTTTTCTGACAAAAAGTGGCCAAACGTAACACCACCACGTGCAATAGCGAGAATAATATCTGGTTTATAATACCCCAGTTGGTCGATAAAACGGTCTATATCTTCTTTAAATGCGTCATATTGGTAGTCATACATATTGTTATTCTATAGTTTTTATGCTAATATCCATATTTAAAATTTAAAAATATACAGGGATGGGAAATATGGAATATAGTAAAGAAGATCTTGAAAAGATGCTGCAAAACCCTCAGCTAAGCTCAGCTGAACTCGAAACGCTGCTGAAAGCACGTGAAGAGGGAAAGATCGATTTCGTGCTGATGGATGTGCGTGAGGTTTTCGAATTTACCGACAGAAGCATCAAAGGAGCGGATATCCTGCTGCCAACATCGATGATGAACAACAAACTCAATGTTTTCGAAGAGTTGAAAGAGAAGCCGGTGGTGCTCTACTGCCGCACTGGAAGCAGAACAGGGCAGGTCATGTATGCGCTGCGCAACATGGGGTATGACAACATTGTACACCTCAACCCCGGTATTATGGGCTATTTCGGTGAGACCGAGCGCAACGCACCGATTCCTAACGAACTGTAATCCTCTCGATCTGCGGATTGAGTTTCACCAGTACGTCGTAGGAGATCGTCCCGAATGAGTGGGCGATCTCACCGGCGTTGCCGATAAGGCAAATCTCCTCTTTTTCTCCCTTGACACAGAATGAATCCATCGATATTTTACCCAAAACAGGCATACCGTTGAGATAGAGTTTTCCCTCTCCGTTATAGCGAGGGAAGCCGTCGCCGTAACCGATGTCGTAAGTCGATACGGTCATATCTTCTTCGGCACTGTAGATGCCGCCATATCCGATACGCTCTCCCTTATATAGTTTCAGTGTCGTGATTTTTTGTGCATAAAGACCGAGAACGGGTCTGAGGTCGTAATGGCCGAAGATATCGGGCATCTCGTGGTAGCCGTAGGCGGCGATGCCGCATCTGGCGAAGTCATCTTCATAGCTGTTGAGACGCAGCACCGCGGCACTGTTGGCGGAGTGAAAGAGCGGCAGGGGCATGGTATGTCGGGCGCAGAGGGTACGGACCCTCTCTTTGACCGTTGCCCACTGCTTCATCTGCCAGAAGAGTTCGCTGCTGAGCAGATCGGCACTTCGAAAGTGGGTCATGACACCGCTGAGATTTAGATGACGCTTACGAATCGTCGCAAATGCTGCTTTCAGATCGTCGGCTCTGATACCGTTTCGGTGCATGCCGGTGTCGACTTTGAGATCGATTCTGCTGCCAGAGGGGAGCCGCTGTAGCTGTGAGAGATCGTTGACCGTCAGTGTGTAGCGGGGATCGTCGATCCAGGGTTCCACAGGGTTAAGGATCAGGATATGATCGAAAAGTGTTTTGATCGCTTCGGCTTCGCTGAAGGTACGCACCACTGCACGTGTGAGACCGAAGGCATGCGCCATCTCGGCCATCGGCAGCAATCCGTGTCCGTAGGCGTTGTCCTTGAGGACGACGGCGAGTCTCTCTTTGCCGCTGAGTTTGTCGCTCAGGAGTGCCAGATTGTGAAAAAAGGCGCCCCTGCTCAGCGTGATGTGTGCCAAATCAGCCGACTTTGATATCTCTGGCTTCGATCAGCAGACCGCGGATCTTGCGGGCCTGATAGTCGAGTTTGAAGAAGAGATCGTAGACCTCTTTGGCATCGAGTTTCGGGGCGTTGTCGAAGTCGAACATACCGTTCTCTTTCTTGGGAATCTCATTGTCAAACAGCGCGTAAAATGCGTTGCGCTGCTCTTCGTACTTCTTCATCTCTTTTCGTACATCTTCGATAGGTGTCATCTGCTCTCCTTGGTTTTTTAGATATCGTATGCGACTTTGTAGGTCGGATCGTCCTCTGCATAGGTGCAGTAGGGACCGGCCTCTTTGAGAAGGGTTTTGCACTCCCTGCTCAGGTGGCGCAGCAGCAGCTCTTTGCCCGCCTCTTTATATTTTTTGGTAATTGCGTCGATCGCCTCGACTCCCGAAATATCCATCACCCGTGCATTTTTGAAGTCGATGACGACACGGTCGGGATCGTTTGCGATATCGAACTGCTCGTTGAACGACGTGACCGATCCGAAAAAGAGCGGTCCTTCGAGTTCATAGACTTTGGTGCTGTCCTTTTCGATCCGGGTTCGGGAGTATATTTTAGCATGTTGCCACGCAAAAACGAGTGCGGAGATGATGATACCCGCCACCACCGCAACGGCGAGGTCGAACATGACGGTGATGATCGTGACCATGATGAGTACGAAAGCGTCGACTTTGGGCATATATTTGATACGGCTGATGGAGCTGAATTCGAAGGTACCGATACTCACCATGAACATGATTCCCACCAGTACCGCAACGGGAATGATGCCGATCAGAGAACTGAGACTGACGACGAAGAGGATCAGCAGCACCGCGGCGGTGAAAGAGGAGAGTCTCCCCAGGCCGCCGGAGCTGAAGTTGATGATACTCTGCCCGATCATCGCACAGCCGGCCATACCGCCGAAACAGCCGCTGGCGATGTTGCCGCACCCCTGTGCGATACACTCTTTGTTGCCGCTGCCGCGGGTGCCGCTCATCTCGTCGAGTACGGAGAGTGTCAGGAGGGATTCGATCAGCCCGACCATTCCCACCAGTACGGCGTAGGGGAGGATCAGTTTGAGGCTCTCCCAGTTCAGCAGGGAGATATCCGGCATGACGAAGTGGGGGAAAGAGCCTTTGATGTCCGCCAGATCGGAGACCGTTTTGGTCTCTAGTCCGGTAAAATAGACGACGGCAGTGAGTGTGACGATCGCCACCAGACCGGCAGGGACCGCTTTTGTGATTTTGGGCAGAAAGTACATGATCGCCATCGTGATGAGCACGAGGATGTACATCCAGTAGTTCTCATGCCAGGAGGCTTTGAGTACCTCCCGGAAGGAGTCGAGCTGGTCGTAGTTGCTCGGTTTGAAAAATTTCAACTGTGCCATGGCGATGACGATGGCCAGACCGTTGACGAAACCAAAGAGTGCGGGTTGCGGCACGAGGCGAATGAACTTACCGAGCCTGAAAACGCCGACCAGGATCTGAAAGATACCCGCAAAGATCGTCGTCAGAAAGATGTAGTGCAGAATCAGTACCGAGAGCTCCTCTTTGGGCAGGTCGGGATGCATTTTGGCCACGGCGATTCCCAGTCCGACGAAGACAACTGCCACCGCACCTGTGGCACCGCTGATCATACCCGGCTTACCGCCCAGCAGTGAGGTCACCAGACCGATGATGAAGGCGGCGTAGAGTCCGACCAGAGGGCTGACGCCGGCGATGAAGCTGAAGGCGATCGCTTCGGGGACCAGGGCGACAGCGACGACCATACCCGAAAGCAGATCATTTTTTATATTTTTCGCTGTATAATTTCTTAAGTTGATCAAATATATTCCTGTCGCACCCTCCGAACC
>JALWPY010000141.1 GCA_026994915.1 Campylobacterales bacterium | reverse complement strand
AATCTCCATCGCTTTCGGTGCGGATCCCGTCCAGGTTCCCACCGTCAACCTCTCGCTCTCCGCCCCCTCCGAACCCAAAGATCTCGTCAGCTCACTCAATGTCCTGATCATCCTGACACTGCTGGTGCTGGCACCGTCACTGCTGCTGGTGATGACCAGTTTCATCCGGCTAATCGTCGTCTTTTCGTTTCTCAGGCAGGCACTCGGCACCCAGCAGATGCCGCCCAACCAGCTGCTCGTCTCACTGGCGCTGATTTTGACCTTTTTCATCATGGAACCGGCGGCGACCAAAGCGTACGATACGGCGGTCAAGCCCTACATGGAGAAGAAGATCTCATACGAAGAGGCGTTCGAGAGGGGGGTCGCACCCTTTAAATCGTTCATGATTCGCAACACCAGGGAGAAGGATCTGGCGCTCTTCTTTCGCATCCGAAAGCTGAAAAATCCCAAAAACTACAGCGAAGTGCCGCTGACCATCGCGATACCCGCCTTTGTCATCAGCGAGCTCAAGACGGCATTCGAGATCGGTTTCCTGCTCTACCTGCCCTTTCTGGTGATCGACATGGTCGTCAGCTCGGTACTGATGAGTATGGGTATGATGATGCTCCCGCCCGTCATGATCTCCATGCCCTTCAAACTGCTCATCTTCGTGCTGGTGGATGGATGGAACCTGCTGGTGGGGAATCTGATCGCGAGTTTTAAGTAGAGCGGTATAGAACGATTCATCTGTATTTATATTGTACAGATCAAACATTTACTGCAAAAAGATATAATTGAAACGAAAATAAGATTTGAGGGATTTTAGTGAATATTATATATAGAGTGCATGCTATCGAAAGAATGTTTCAAAGAGATATTTCAGAAATTATTGTGGCAAACAGCATAAAAAATGGCAAAGTTATCGAAGAGTATTTAGATGACAAACCATATCCCTCTTTTTTGGTTCTGGATTTTGAAGATGGAGATCCTGACAAACCTATACATGTGGTTTTTGCAAAGAATGAAAATCAAATCATCATCATAACAGCCTATCGACCGGAAAAGTCAAAATGGACAAACAACTATCAAATGAGGATAAAAAAATGAAATGTGTTATCTGCAAACATGGGGAAATGATCAAAGGAACAACAACTATTACGCTGGAAAGAGGTATTTCGACTTTTGTTTTTAAAGATGTACCGGCACAAATCTGTGACAATTGCGGCGAAAAATATGTTGATCAACAGACAACCCGGGCATTACTCAAAAAAGCGAATGAACTTATTGAGAATGGAACAGAAGTAGATATTAGAAAATTTCAGGTAGCGGCATAGTTTAGCATGGCATCACAGAGAGATAGAGGATAAAAAATGCACTGTAACTACTTCGGACTCTGCGGCAGCTGCACACTCTACGATATGGATTACGAAACACAGCTGGCATATAAAGTTGAACAGATCAAAGCACAATTTGGCATCGACAGCCTCGATATCATCCGCTCCCGACCGGAACATTTCCGCACGCGGGCGGAGTTTCGTATCTTTCATGATTATGACAATAGTACAATTTCCTATGCAATGCACGGGTTTGAACGCAAACAGATCGTGCCGATCGAATCGTGCAGCATCGTCTCGGAGGCAATTGCCAAAATGATGCCAAAGCTTCTCGACGCGATCTCCCAAAATGATATGCTTCGCCACAGGCTCTACAGTGTCGAGTTTCTGAGCAGCTCGACCGAAGAGGTTCTGGTGACACTGATTTATCACAAAAAGATCGACGAAACCTGGCTACACGAAGCGCAAAAAGTGGCGGAAGGGCTGCAGATCGACCTCATCGGCAGAAGCCGGGGTATCAAACTGGTTGTGACGAAAGAGCATATTCATGAGAGCTTGCAGATCGACGGCAAAGCGTACCGTTTTCGGCTCTACGATACCGGCTTCACCCAGCCGAATACCTATGTCAACGCACAGATGATCGGCTGGGTGAAGCAGCATGTCGGTCATCATGGAAGCGACCTGCTCGAACTCTACTGCGGGCACGGCAACTTTACCATTCCACTCAGTGAACAGTTTGGTAAAGTGCTCGCCACCGAGATCTCCAAGCGTTCTATCCAGAGTGCGAAAGAGAACTGCGCCCTCAACAGCGTCGAGAATATCGCTTTCGTACGCTTGAGTGCGGAGGAGCTGACGCAGGCATTACGCAAAGAGCGTACCTTCAACCGCCTCAGAGATGTCGATCTGGATGCCTATAACTTCAGCCATGTATTTGTCGATCCACCGCGTGCGGGGCTGAATGAAGAGACGAGAGAGTTTGTGCAGCAGTTTGGCCATATCATCTATATTTCATGTAATCCGGAAACACTGTTAAGAGATTTGGAGAGTCTGAAAAAAGATTATTCAGTAGAACATTTTGCGGTATTTGATCAGTTTGCTTATACAAAGCATCTGGAGTGCGGGGTAATCTTGAAAAAGAGGTAAAAGGGAAAGAGGTGAAGCACCGGCAAATGCCGGTACTGCTGAAAAAAGGAGCGTTCTACTGTACGCTTCTGGTCTTCTCGTCGACAATCGGTGCCGGCTCTTCGACAGGTGCGGGTACTTCTACAACCGGTGCGGGTGCAGGTGCCGGAGCTTCCACTACGGGAGCGGGTGCAGGCGCTGCAACAGGTGCAGGGTTACAGCAACTCTTTTTCTCGGCACAGCCACTGAAAAGTGCAAGTGCTGCTACAGCAGTCAATGTTAAAATCATTTTAGTCATTCGATATCCTTTATTTAGTGATTGATAGTGCGCATTATACCCCTCTTTACTTAACGCTTTCCTGAAAGTGGCAATGGCTGTAGCAAAGCTTAAATTTAATAGGTTATAATATCTCTATGAAAACATTTATATTTTTACTGATTCTCATCGTCGCACTCTTTGGCTACATCTTTTTCTATGCCTCTGCCCCGCAGAGTACCGACGAGATCGTAGAGGCGCAACCGGTCCCGACACTGGAGAGAGTCGAACCAAACGACACATCTGCCGTAATCGACGAAGAGATCACTGAACTTGTTCCGGTTCCGGCAAAACAGAACAACCGTACAGAACGGGAAACTGAGATCATCGATAACACTCTCTCCAAAAAAAAGCAAGCATCAAATCGTATCAGGCCCAATGTCTCACAGAAGCTCACTCCGATCCAGGAAGATATGACATTCATACAACTTAAAGAGATCATTGCACGTATCAACCCAAAATATCCGCAGGAGAGTATCACACTCGACACACCCATGCGCTCCCTGCTGCGCAACGACTCGCAAAGAGACGCATTCGTTCAGGAGATCGCACGAAACTTTCATATCAACCGAGCACAACTGACACACTATATGGCCAGGAACAGACTCCTGTGGGACTGGGTCAACATGCTGCGATAATAGGCTATTTAGCCAAATCTATGTAGAATATCGTATGTATTTAACCGAAAGTCATGAAAAGATCGAGAAGATCGAAGTTGCCGGCCTTGTCGTACGTCCCAACTCTCCAGAACTCAAACACTACTACGAGATCCTCAGAAATGCACTTCGCAAGCACGGTGTCACACTGCTTCTTTCTGAAGAGAGCGCGAAACTCTTCGGTACTACCGGCGTACCGCAGGAAGAGCTCTTCACACGCAGCGATATTTTGATCTCGATCGGTGGCGACGGGACGCTGCTCTCTCTCAGTCGCCGAAGTTATCCCTACGACAAGCCGATTCTCGGTATCAATGCCGGGAACCTCGGCTTTTTGACCGATGTCAAACTGACGGAGATCGAAGAGTTCATCGACAAGATCTTTCGCGGTGAATATCGGATAGACCTGCGCATGGTCCTCTCTGTCGAACTGCTTTCGCAAGTCTCCAACAAATCGCTCATCGCCTTCAACGATGTCGTGCTCTCACGCCCTTCGATCGAAGGGATGGTCAATGTCGACGCCTTCGTCACATCCAAAGAGTCCCACATGATCAAAAAGCATCTGAACCGCTACTACGGTGACGGTGTCATTGTCTCCACACCTACCGGTTCGACAGCCTACAACCTCTCTGCCGGAGGACCGATCGTCTATCCACTCACCGAAGCACTCATCGTCACACCGATCTGTCCCCATTCACTGACAGAGCGCCCGCTGGTACTGCCGGCAGACTTCGAAATACTCTTCGAGAGTCAGGATGAGACGATCATCGTCGTCGACGGCCAGGATATCTACAATCTCAAGTTTTTCGACGGTATCTGCATCCGTATCGCCCCCAAAGGGATACGCATGATTCACCGTCTGGAGCGCAACTATTTCGATATTCTCAAACAGAAACTACACTGGGGAAGCAACAATTGTTAGAGCGTTTTTATCTGAAGGAGCATCTGGGCTTTGAGGAGGTGGAGCTGGAGTTCGACCGAAACTTCATCGTCTTTACCGGCCCCAGCGGTGCGGGTAAATCGGTCCTGATGGAAGCGCTTCTCGCACTCTTCGGACTGAAAGAGAGTGATGCCAAAGTGATCGAAGCTTCCGTCGACCGGGAACTTGGGCTCGAACCATTCGGTATCGACGAAGAAAGCCCCAATATCTTCAGACGCACAAAATCTAAATCGGCGCGCTATTTCATCAACAACCAGCAACTCTCCCAAAAAAATATCAAAACGATCAGCAAACGATTTATACGCTATCTGACACTGCGTGAATTTAGCGAATTTGAGCCCGAGAACCTCATCTCTCTGCTCGATGCCATTGCTGCACGGAGAGTAAAAGAGCATGCGCAGACGCTGCAGGATTTCCAGGAGAGCTACCGTCGCTACAGAGAGTCGGCCCGCAAACTTGCCAAAATCGAGGAGGAGGAGAAAAAGGTCACTGAGCTGCGGGAGTTCACACAGTTTGAGATCGACAAAATAGAGAAGATTGCCCCACAGGAGGGTGAATACGAAGCGCTGATGGAACAGAAAAAGGAGCTCTCGCGCAAAGAGAAGATCGAAGAGGCGATCGGTGAAGCTTCCGAGATCTTTACCCTCTCTTCCAAAGTCTCCGAAGCGCTCTCCCTCATCGAAGCCGATTCGACTTTTTTCGACGATGCCATGGCAGAGCTGGAGAGCCGTTTCGAGGAGACACGGCTCCGACTCGACGAGTTGCGTGAACTCGACATCGAAGCACTGCTCAATCGTATCGAACAGCTCTCCGACCTGAAGCGCAAACATGGCTCTGTCGAAGAGGCGCTGGCCTATCTGGAGAAGAAACGGGAAGAGCTCTCCCGCTATGAGAATATCGCCTTCGAGAGGGAACAGCTTGAAGCGGAGGTCCGGGAAGAGAAGGCGCGCGTGGAGAGACTCTCCGCTACACTCACCAGCAGACGGAAAGAGGCGCTCAACACACTGGAGAAGCGCGTCGAGCACTACCTCAACCAACTCTATCTCGAGAAGATCACCTTCACGCTGGCCTCGGCGCCACTTTCTGAGCTCGGTGCCGACAGTGTCACACTCGAACTGAAAAACACCGACCTCAAAAAGATCAGCTCCGGTGAGCTCAACCGGCTGCGGCTCGCCTTTCTTGCAGCATCGGGTGAATTTGTCCAGAATGAAGGGGGTGTGCTGATACTCGATGAAATCGACGCCAACGTCAGCGGGAAAGAGTCCATGCGTATCGCGACGGTACTGGAACAGCTCTCCCGGGATTATCAGATCTTTGCCATCAGCCACCAACCTCAGCTCTCTTCTGCCGCGCAACGCCATTTTCTGGTACAAAAAGAGGGAGGCAAAAGCAGTGTCACCCGACTCGACGAAGAGGGGCGCATCAGAGAACTCTCACGCATGATCAGTGCCGAAGAGATCACGGAAGAGGCGACCAACTTCGCCAGAAGTCTTTTGGAGAAAAAACGACAAAAGGTGTGACTTCACTCCAAATCATGCTATAATACTTTTATATCTGAATTTTAAGGAGAGCAACATGGCAAGAGTCGTCAAAGTAATCGAAGTACTGGCACAGTCAAACAAAAGCTGGGAAGACGCAGCACAGAAAGCAGTAACGGAAGCCGGTAAAACGGTCAAAAACATCAAATCGATCTATATCAAGGATAAAAGCGCGAAGGTGGTCGACAACAAGATCGTCAAATACCGCATCACTGCAAAAATCTCTTTCGAGATCATATAAACTCAGGGGCTTCGGCCCCTCTTTGCCAACGTTTAACTCTCCCACCATGACACAATTATCACTGATTTTATAAGAACTCTATGCAGAAAGGAATTATGCATGATCGTCGATACCCATTGCCATCTCAACGACAAACGTTTTGAAAATGATCTCGAAGAGGTGATCCGCCGGGCACACGATGCAGGCGTTATCGGCATGATCATCCCCGGGGCAGATCCCGATGAGTTGCCCAGGGCGATAGAGATCGCGGAAGCGTATGAGAAAATCTATTTCGCCGTTGGCGTTCACCCGTATGATAAAGAAAAATTCGATATCGACTATCTGAAGGCCCATATCGAACATCCCAAATGTATCGCCGTGGGTGAGTGCGGTCTGGACTATTTCCGTCTTCCCGAAGATGACGCAGCGAAAGCGGCCGAGAAAAGCAAACAAAAAGAGATCTTCAGAGCACAGATCGCTCTGGCAAAGACGTATCGTAAACCGCTCATTGTCCATATCCGGGAAGCGTCACAGGATAGCCTCGACATTCTCAAAGAGGAGAACGCCGGTGAAGCGGGAGGCATACTGCACTGTTACAACGCCAGTCCAGTACTCCTGGAACTGGCAGAACAAGGCTTCTACTACGGTATCGGAGGTGTCGTCACTTTCAAAAACGCCAGGAAACTGGTCGAGATCCTCCCACAGATCCCAAAAGAGAAGCTGCTGATCGAAACGGACGCCCCCTATCTGACCCCCCATCCACACCGCGGGGAGCGTAACGAGCCCTTTTACACAACGCTTGTCGCCCAAAAGATGAGTGAGATCCTCTCTATACCGCAGCCCGAGCTGGAAGAGATGATCATGCAAAACACACGCACAATTTTTAAAGGTTATTTTTAATTTACCCTTAAGTACTCTTTAACTACAATCGCTCGCAGAAACGCCCGGGAAAACGGGATTTTGAAGGAGTTGTGTGCATCTTTTAAAGATTTTACTCTTTTCGATATTTGTTCTGTATCCTGCACTCTCTCTGCATGGCGATACCCAAACGATCCATATTTCTCCGCAGAAAGAGATCGAAATTTTGAAAAGCCTCGACATCGATCCCTCCTTCAGAGAAGATATACACTACATTCAGACAAAAGAGAATATCAACAAACTCAAAAAGCTCTTTTTCCTCAAGACACTCAAACGTGGCAGCATATTTATCCCCAACCTCCATGCACTGCTCGATGAAGCGGATATCCCCGATACATTCCTCTACATGGCGATGGTCGAATCCAAATTTCTCGCAGACAGCAAGTCGCACAAACATGCGGCAGGGTTATGGCAATTTATGCCTGCGACCGCCAGGGAGTACAAACTCTCCCGCACACGACACATCGATGAGAGACTCGACCCTATCAAATCTACAGAGGCAGCCATCGAATATCTCAAATATCTTCACAGGCGTTTTCACAAGTGGTACCTCGCCGCCATGGCCTACAACTGCGGGGAGACCCGGCTTGCACAGGCGATCAAAAAAGCGGGCACCGACAATCTCGCCGTTTTACTGGATGAAGATGAAGGGTATCTGCCCAAGGAGACACGTGATTATATCCAGCGTATCATCGTCGCCGCCCTGCTCGCCCATGACAAAAATATCATCAAACAGAACAACAGTAACCACCTCTTTGGCTACTGCAGCAACAAAAAGCTGATCAAGCTCTACTTCAAAGGCGGGCAGAGTCTGCAGACCATCGCCGTCAAAATCGGCGTTCCCTATCAAAAACTCCGGGCATGTAATCCTCAGCTGATCAAAAAGAGACTCCCACCCAATTCCAACAAGCTCTACTATCTCTATCTGCCGGAAGATCTGGCACAAAAGGCGAAAAAACGTATCGCAACGAGTGGCGAGACATTTATCTACCATGTACAGCCCAACGATACTCTCTTTCTGATCTCCAAACGGTTCAATGTCAAGATGAGTGCCCTCAAAGCACTCAATCCCCATCTGAGTAAATACAAAGTACTCAAGATCGGCATGCCCCTTACGATACTCGGAAAGCCACCACAGGATCAGAAAGGGAGTCAGAAGAGTTCCTCCGCAAATATTCTCAAAAACAGAATCGTTACCTATACACCGGAGGCGAACACCACGCTCTTTGCGCTGAGCAAAAAGTTCAACAACAAAGTGGCATTGCTGAAAAAGCTCAATCCAGGCATCACCGAAAAGATTCACAAAGGGCAGAAAATCAAAGTAGTCCGGGATCTCAATATCAGTACAACAGAGCATAACATCACCAAAGGGTTCAAGACCGCATTGATCGCATCGAAGGACAACAGCTCCACGCCTTCCACGTCCACCCAGACAGTGCAAAAAGAGCAAAATAACAGACGATTCGAAACACCAGCCGCAAACGTAGCACCCACTCCCAAAAGCACCCTACCCGAAGCTTCCCCGCAACCTGCACCTCCGGTCTACAGAAGCTATACGCACCGGCTGGAGCAGAACGAAACCTTCGCTTCGATCGCTGCAGAGTTTAACCTCACTGTTAAAGATCTTTTAAAAGCTGGGAATGTTATGATCTTCAAAATCAAAAATGAGCAGAATCCAGACAGGAAAAATGAAGATCGAAACTCTACACATCTCCCGGAAGCCAAAAAGAAGCCGTAACTATATCCGAGGCGCGGGCCTGGTGCTGACCGCACTGATCGGCACTGGATGCAGCATGCACAACCCATTTGTCCCTGCAGATGAATATTGTACAACACTCCCCGGATCGCGATACACCACATTCGAACAACCGCGGAAGAGTGCAAACATGTACCGTGCAACGATGAAACCCTACTGTGTCGCTGGTGTGCAGTATTGTCCCACGACGGTACGTACCGGCGAACGGTTTCGCGGTACTGCCAGCTGGTACGGGCCCAACTTTCACGGGGCACTGACCTCCAACGGTGAATCGTACAATATGTACGACTTTACTGCCGCACACAAAACACTCCCTATCAATACCGTCGTGCGGGTGACCAATCTCAAAAATGGCAAAAGCACGATCGTACGTATCAACGATCGCGGTCCCTTCGTAAAAGAGCGTATCATCGACCTCTCCTACGCGGCTGCCAAAGAGATCGACCTCGTCAGACATGGTACCGCTCCGGTGGAGCTGGAAGTGATCAGCTTCGACCCCAAAGCCAACAGATTTGCACATAAACGGCACAAAACAGAGATCTCACATCAGCCGGTGGCCAAATCTCCGGCGGTGCCCGCCCCTCTTGCCACAAAACCCGCTGCCAAACCGACTGTCGTGGTGCAAAACGGCGGCTTTAGCGTACAGATCGCTTCGTTCAGCGATCTTCCCAAAGCACGCGCTTTTAAACAAAAATGCTATAATGGCACCACGAAGCATCCTATACGGATCAAAACGAAGAAAATCGCCGAAAAGCCGATATACTCTATCGTAATCGGTAACTTTCGCAGTATTGAAGAGGCGAAAGATTATATTGTGAAATATGGCTACAAAGATGCCTTTGTAGTGAAGGATTGAGATGACAACGATTCAAAGAGATACCAAAGAGACACAGATCGAAGTGACACTTGAGGTCTACGGACACGGTGAACATTCGATTGCAACCGATATCGGTTTTTTCGACCATATGCTCGAAGCCTTCAGCAAGCATGGATTGCTCGATCTGAAAGTCAGATGCAAGGGAGACACACATATCGATGACCACCACAGCGTCGAGGATACGGGCATCGTCATCGGAGAAGCGCTGCGGAAGGAGATCTTTCCGGTACAAAATGTCGAGCGTTACGGCGAAGCGACGGTCGTAATGGATGAAGCAGCAGTCAATACGGCACTCGATCTCAGTAACCGCCCTTTTTTGCACTTTGATCTACCTGTTACCGGTAAAATCGGAAACTTCGACACCGAACTGGTCGAAGAGTTTTTCCGGGCACTCTGTTTCAACGCCGGCATCACGGCACATATCGTCTGCCTGAGGGGTAAGAACCGCCATCATATCGTCGAAGCGGCCTTTAAATCGTTTGCCGTGGCGCTGCGACGTGCCGTAGCGAAAAACAGTCGCATCGGCGTACCGAGCACCAAGGGGGTCTTATGATCAAACTGCTGGTACTCGACGTCGACGGTTGCATGACAGACGGTGCGATCATCTACACCGCCAACGGGGACGAGATCAAAGCTTTCAACGTCAAAGACGGTCTTGCAATCGTCACATGGCACAAACTGGGCAGGATGTCGGCGATAATCACCGGCAGAGAGTCGAAGATCGTCGAGCGCAGGGCCAGAGAACTGGGTATCAAACACTTCTATCAGGGCGTTCTGGACAAAAAGGCTGTGCTGCAGAAGATACTTGCCGAAGAGAATCTCACATTTGAAAATGTCGCAGCCATCGGAGACGATATCAACGACTACCATATGCTCAAAGCTTCAAAACGCTCTTTCACTCCCGCCGATGCACTTCCTATGATCCGTGAGAGTGTCCAGACAGTGCTCTCCAGAAAAGGAGGCGATGCCTGTGTACGTGAGATGATCGATATACTCGTCGAAGAAGCGGGTCTGCGAGAGGAGTTTTTAGCACAGTGGTTGTAAAGATATTTGCCATTGTGGTGCTGCTTCTGGTGATGGAGATCACCTTTTTGAGTACCCAGGAACCGATCACCCTGGAACTCAAACATGAGAAGATCGCATTCAGCGACATCACCTTCGAAAAGTTACATGCCTGGCTGATTACGACAGAGGGGCTTCGCGGTGTGCTCAAAGCGGCGAAAGCACAAAGCTTTCAAACGCGCAACGAACTCGCAGAGGTCAACGCCACACTCTTTTTTACCGATCATCGTGACTATATCCGTGCGGACAAAGCGCTTTATACACCAGAGAAACTCCATCTTCTGGATCATATTGTCTATGACTCCAACCATTCGCTCCTTTTCAAAAGCGACGATTTAGTGTATAATATGCAAAACGGTATCGCCACCTCAAATACGCCTTTCACCCTGGAACAGGATGGTGCGCGTGCCAGGGGGAAATCACTCGTATACGATACGAAACGTCGATATGCAAAGGCCGAAGATATCATATTGACCATTGAAGAGGAATAGTAGATTTTGAAAATCATTGTACTGTTACACCTGCTGGCGCTCTTTCTGTTCGCAGATAAGATCATCGTCACTGCCGACCATTTTGAAGCGTACGAAAACAAAAAAGTTTCAATCCTTACCGGACATGTCCATATCCGAAAAAACAGAGACGACATCAAAGCCGATAAACTGGTCATCGACTTCAACACGGCCAACAAACCCATACGCTACACACTCAGCGGCCATGTCACTTTCGATATCACGACGTCGAAGCAACATTTTGTCGGAAGTGCCAGGGAGATCGTCTACGATCCGGCCCGCAAACGTTACATCGCCACCGGCAATGTCCGAATCAAAGAGATGGCAGGAGACCGGTTGCTGGAAGGTGAAAAGATCGTCATCGACCGGGTCAGCGGCAAGTCGATCATCACGGGTACAAAAAACCGGCCTGTTAAATTTATCTTTTCGGTGCAAGAGTGATGGTTAAAATCACTGAAGCTGCCTTTATCACCTCAGCGGTAAATATCACACAGGCAGTGAGCGAAGACATGAGTGAGATCGCCGTTATCGGACGCAGTAATGTCGGAAAAAGCAGTTTCATCAACACTGTCACCAACCGGAAAAACCTGGCCAAAAGCTCCGCAACACCTGGCAAAACACGGCTCATCAACTTTTTCGATATCACCTTCGACTGCCATAAAGAGAAGTTCAGGGCCCGACTGGTCGATCTGCCTGGATTCGGTTATGCAAAAGTCTCCAAGACAGAGAAGCAGGCATGGCAGAAGAGTCTGAGCGAATTTATCACCAAACGCTCTGCAATACGGCTTTTTGTCCTCCTTCGAGATGCCAGACACCCGAACATGCCGATAGATGTCGATGTCAAGGCCTACCTGGAACAGATCAAACGTCCCGATCAGGAGATTGTCACCATCTATACCAAAGCGGATAAACTGAACCAGAAAGGGAGATCGGCACTCATGAAAGCCGACCCCGGTGCTCTGCTCATCTCCAATCTCAAAAAAAGCGGCATCGACAAAGCCACGGCACTGCTCTTCGAGAAACTCTTCATGCGAAAGTGCGAAGATGGCTGAAGTAAAATACCGTAAAGCGACACTGCACGATATCCCCCAGATGCAGGCACTCGTGCTTCCGGAAGTGAAATCGGGCAAGATTCTCTACCGAAGTGACGATGAGATCGCCACCAACATACGCTCCTATCTGCTGGCAACAGAGAAAGATACCGAGGAGGAGATCGTCGGATTTACGGCACTCCATATCCATACCCCGGTACTGGCGGAGATCCGCAGTCTGATCGTTTCCGAAAAGATGCGGGGCAGAGGTGTGGGAAGCATGCTGGTGCAGCACTCTGTCACAGAGGCAAAGGCACTGGGCGTCACACAACTCTTCACCCTCACCTATGAACAGCGTTTCTTCGAAAAAGCGGGCTTTACAGAGATCCCCAAAGAGGCTTTGCCCGAGCATAAAATCTGGGCTGATTGTGTCAAATGCAAACATTTTCCCATTTGCGACGAAGTCGCTTTAATCTACAACCTCTCCTGATTCTGCTCCTCTTTACAGGAGCATTGGTCTATGAGAGTATCGGGACAATCTACCCTCTGCTGACACCCCTGCTGGGGGTCGGTTTCTACTACTGGCGTCTGCATCATGGCAAAAAAGAGTACTATTTTCAGATACTGCTCTTCTTCGTCTACACTCTCTGGTTCGAGATAGACCGTGACATGCTGCTCTTCTCTTTCATCATACTGGCGATGCTCTACGACACCTTTCTGGCCAGACGTATCGAAACCTCTTTCAGCTGTCCCTTCTGCCTGCGCCTCTTCTATGTCGCTTATGCCTATGGCGGCTACTATCTGCTCAACCTCTTCCTCGCCTTTCTGTTCAATCTGCCATTGCCCCCTTTCGATACCCTCTACTGGATCTATATGGGCAGCGATCTTTTTCTGCTGGTGCTGCTGACATGAAACAACGCATCAAACTGGTTCTGGTTCTCTTCGGACTCTTCTGGATGGTACTGATCTCCAGACTCTACTATCTGAGTATCAAATCCAACCGCTACTATGAAGAGCTCGCCATGCGCAACATCATCAAGACAGAGTATCTTCTGCCGGCACGGGGGGAGATTCGTGACCGGAACAATCACCTGCTCGCCATCAGTAAACTCGGGTTTCGTATTGCACTGGCACCGCATCTGAGCCGCAAAAAAGAGCGACCGAGACTGCAGCATGCACTGCAAACGATCCTGCGTTACTATCCGCAGTTTACCTATGAGAAACTCTACAAAAACTATCGGAAAAAAGATAGTCCCTACAATCATGACCCCATCACGATCATCCCCTTTCTTCCGTATGACGACGTGATCGGCAACTTCGTCACCCTGACCAAAAACGAAGTGATCCTCATCGAGCCCGCTTCAAGACGTTTCTACCCCTATGCACAGACCGCTTCACACATTATCGGTTATGTCGCCAAAGCCAATCCGAAAGAGGTCAAAGAAGATCCCGTCGCCAGAAGAGTGGGCATCACCGGAAAAAGCGGTATCGAGAAGTACTACAACACGCTGCTGGAAGGGGAGCTGGGCAAGAAAATGCTCAAAGTGACCGCAGCGAACAAACCTGTCGAACTGCTCCAGGAGACCAAACCCAAAACGCACAACATCACCCTCAGTGTCGATATCGAACTGCAGCGGTATATCGCCACACTCTTTGGAAACCAAAGCGGTGCTCTGATCGTGATGGACACCCGTGACGGGAGTCTCCTCGCCGCCGGCAGCTATCCGACTTACGACATCAACCACTTTGTACAGGGTATCAGCCAGAAAGAGTGGCAACAGATGATCACCGATCTCGATCACCCTTTTACCAACAAATTTATCCGCGGCCTCTACCCACCCGGCTCCTCCACGAAACCTGCCGTCGCGCTGAGCTTTCTGGACTCCGGAGAGATCACCCCGCAGGAGCAGTTCCTCTGCAGTGGGGAGATGGAGCTTGGCAACCGCAAGTTTCGCTGCTGGAACAAATGGGGACATGGCCCGACGGATATGAACAAAGCGATTCGGGAGAGTTGTGATGTCTACTTCTACAAAGGGGGACTGCGCGTCGGGATCAATACGATCGCAGCCGACCTCAAACGCTACGGCCTGGGAAAGAAGACAGATATCGATCTGCCGGGTGAATTTATCGGAACGGTGCCCGACCGTAACTGGAAAATCGAAAAGTTCGGAGAAGCATGGTACCGCGGTGAAACACTCAATACGGTTAT
>JALWPY010000140.1 GCA_026994915.1 Campylobacterales bacterium | reverse complement strand
GTGTACCAGTTTGGAGATCTTCTCCGAGAGAATGACGAGTGCATCGAGTTTCTGGAGTTCCTGACGTTCCTGATACCCTTTGTAGAGCTCAGCAGAGAGTGAAAAAAGGCCCAGCAGTACGATCGCCGCCGTCACCAGTGCCAGTTTCTGCTTGATGGAAAATTTAGAGAGCATGCCTCAATCCTTTGTAGTCTGAAATAAGATATAAAGAATATCGGCTACAGAGATTTTTTTTTAAATCAGTACTTTTTCCAGAAATCTCGGGCAAAGAGCAACATGACAGTGTAAAACTCCAGCCGTCCGATGATCATGGCAAATGAGAGCAGCACCTTGTCCGTTGCAGAGAAAAAGGCGTAGTTCTCTGCCGGACCGGTAAGGGAGAAGCCCGGACCGATGTTGCCGACACATGCCACTGCTGTACTTATGGAGGTCATCGGATCGTAACCGCGAATGAAAAGGTAGAGAGTCACGAGCATATTGGTCAGGGCGAACAGCAGCATAAAGCCACTGACACTCCCCAGTATCTTGCCATTGACCCTGCTCTTGTCAATGTAGACACCGACAACAGCATTGGGATGCAGAATCTGCCTGATCTGAGAAAACATATTTTTAAACCAGACAACATGGCGGATCACTTTAACACCCCCGGCTGTCGAACCGGCATTACCTCCGACAAACATCGCCAGAAAGACGATGCCAATCGCCGCACTCCCCCACTTCTCATAATCCAGAGAAGCGAAGCCCGTCGTCGTCAACACTGAAGAGATCGTCAAAAAAGCGTGGGTTGCACTGAACCAGAGCGTATCGGCAGAAGCAGTAAAATGCACCAAAGTGAGCAACAGTGAAAGTGTCAGAAAGATAATCAGATACCAGCGTACCTCCTCACTTTTGTAGCCACTCGTATCACCACCCCAGAGACGAAGATGTGCCAGAAAGTTGATGCCTGAGACAAACATAAAGAGCGTCGTCGTCCAGAGGATCAAACCGTTGTCTTGCCAGTATCCCAGTGATGCGTTTTTAGTGGAGAAACCTCCTGTCGATATCGTCGAAAAAGCGTGATTGATCGCATCGAAGAGATTCATACCGCCAATCTCGAGCAGAATGATATCGGCGAAGGTGAGTATCAGATAGATGATCCAGAGACGAAGTGCAGTATCTTTGATCCTCGGTGTGATCTTCTCCATCCTGATACCGGTCGATTCGGCACGAAACATCGTCAGAGAGCCGGTCGGATTGATCAGAGAGAAGAGCCCCACACCCAGTACGACGATTCCCATACCTCCCAGCCAGTGCATCAGACTTCGCAGCATCAGGATCGATTTAGGCAGAGACTCGATATCGCTGTAGATCGTCGCGCCTGTTGTCGTAAAACCGCTGATCGCTTCAAAAAAGCCGTCAGCACAACCGGCATGGGTGTAGAGCACCAGTGGCACCGCACCCGCAATCCCCAGTAAAATCCAGATCAGATTGACTGCCAGGATGGAGTCTTTGATCCGCATCTGCATACGGTGGCGATAGAGCAGCAGGAAGAGGAGTGCATTGCCTGTGAAAAAGAGCAGATCAAACCATGCAAATGCTATGATTGATTCTCCATAGAGATATCCTGCAAGGATGGGCAACAGAAAGAAGAGCGAGAGTGCAACACCGATCGTCGAGAGAAACTTCAGAACGTTTTTCAGAGTGAGTAGATCCATTGCTTCGCCTTCTCCTCATAGATGGATGCCATAAAGAGAAAGATCAGATCTCCCTCCATCAGATCGAAAGGTTCCGTAAAGGGGTGGATGACACCTTCTCTGATCAATAGAGCTTTGATCGTATCGCCTTTGAGCGGTTTGACCCGCTTGCCGATCAGTACCGATTCGGGAAATATCTTACGTACATAAACTGTCGCATTGCCTCCACAGTAGTGTCTTTCGATGATGACAGAGCTCGAACCGATCTTCTCAACGATCGCATAGTAGGCATGCACTTTCGGGCCACGTGCCGCAACGATACCGAGTTTGTGCATCAGTTCATAATACTCACGGTTGTTATTGATCGCAACGGTTTTTGGGACACCCCACTCCTGTGCTTCGAGAGACTGTATGATATTCTGCTCATCCTGCGTATGGGTCGCGATCACCATATCTGCCTGTGCGATCTGTTCATCTTCGAAAATCGCATGCTCGATATAGCGGCTGTTGATAACCTGCACCCGGTCTTGAAGAATCTCAGCCGCCTCCATGCATCGCATACTATCTTTTTCGATCAGTTTGATCTCCCTGCCTTTCTCATCAGAGAGGAGTCTGGCAATCTCCAGCCCAAGCGGGCCGGCACTGAAAATCGCGATATTTTTGATCGATTTTGGCATCTTTGTATCGATCTTTTCACACTTTTGTTTGATCACTTCCGCATTACCGAAAAAGTAGATCAAGTCATGTTCGTGCAATCTCTCTTCCGGTGATGGGATCAGAAACTTTTTCTCCCTCTCGATGCCAACTATTGTCATATACGCACTCTCAAAGGCTCCTGCAGGCTCTCCGGCCACCTCGCTCTCCTGTACAAAAACGGAAATCAGCTTGTAATCGGTAAATTTGAACTCTTTGACATTGTTCGCCTGAGGAAAATCGAGCAGTGTTCTGAGGGCATGTGCGGTCTCGGCAAATGGAAAGACTGCATCGTTGATACCCAGTTTTTCGGCAATCGTACTTTTGGCGAAGTAGGCATTTTTGAGTCGGATGATCTTTCTTTTGGCATCGATCACATCGTCGGCGATCAATGTAGAGAGGAGATTGGCTTCGTCACTGTCCGTCACCGCGATGAAGATATCAAAACTTCTGTTGAGCAGTGATACATAGGTATCCGGATCTTCGATATCTCCGGTGATTGTCAGAAGATCGACACTCTCAGACAAGACTTGCAGGATCTGCGCATCTTTATCGATAATCGTAACATTGTGTCGTGTACTGAGTGTCGTGGCGAGCAAATGCCCTACACGTCCGGCACCTGCTATGATGATATTCATAACATACTTAACCTATTTTCAGAAAAACAGCTGCCGTCAGTGCCAGTAAAATCGTCAAAACGAGTGTCAGGAGATTTTCCATTTTATGGGAAAGGGCATATTTCTCCTGTAGAAAATGGGCTGCTTTATATGCGGGGAAAGCGGCGAACATCAGCAGCGCCATCATAAATACCAGTGTGACAACCACCTCCTGCATTACGTTTCTCCTTCCTGCTCAAACCAGCTGAGTTGTTCTCTGAGTCTGACAACTTCCCCTACGACGATCAGCGCCGGCGTAGGTAAATCTTTGGCTTTCTCGTAGATCGTCTCCAGGGTTCCGACCACCGTCTTCTCTTCCGGAGTAGTCCCCTTGCTGATAACCGCAACCGGGTAATCGGCCGGTTTGCCAATTTTCATCAACATGTGGCAGATATGCGCCAGACGATGCAAGCCCATCAGAAAGATGATCGTGTCGTCTGTTTTGTAGTTTTCCCATGGAATCTGAGAATGATTTTTGTTTTTGCTCTCGTGACCTGTCACCACACGAAATGAGACGGTCACGCCTCTGTGCGTAACCGGAATACCCGCATACTCCGGCACGGCAATCGCGGAAGTAATCCCCGGCACCAGCTCGAACCGGATACCGCGCTCACGCAGATAGATACCCTCTTCTCCCCCTCGTCCGAAGACAAACGGATCGCCCCCTTTGAGCCGTACGACGATATCGTTTTCGAGTGCACTGCGATAGATCACTTCATTGATCTCTTCCTGAGGGAGGGTATGGTGCGAATCGGCTTTACCGACATAGATGAATTCGCAACCATCCTTTGCC
>JALWPY010000139.1 GCA_026994915.1 Campylobacterales bacterium | reverse complement strand
GATGTGGGCAGACACGTCCACATGTATGTGCCAGAGGCATCGTTTGCTTGGTCGCTTTCAGGCTCTGTTCAAACTGCAGATCCCGAACACCTTCGATATATGCAGGAATATCTACATGATCGGGACACGCATCCATACATGGTGCTGTCACTTTAGCGATATAATTGATATCTTCGTTATCGTAATCAGGAGATTTTTTCTGTTGATTTATCAAATCCATCACATCATCGTGATAATACTCTAAAATATCCAGAAGTGGTTTCGGCACTGTGCGTCCGATTTCACACTTACTGGTTTTCATCATCGTCTCCGAAATCTCTTTCAGATGCGCAACATCTCCTTCACTCCCTTCACCACGGGCGATCTTGTCGAAGAGATCGTAGAGTATGCGTCCGCCCCAGCGCCCTGGAGCACAACGACCACATGCTTCGGAATAGATCTGATACTGTGCCGCATACTCCGTACCTGCTTTGATCACATCTGCATTTTCGTCGAAAACGACAAGCCCGTTCCATCCGATGAATATTTTAGAATTTTTATCTCCCTCATAATTGGCCGGTACCTTAAAAGATGACTCTTTCCACTCATCTTTGTTGGCGACATTTCTGTTGTCTATGAATTCACCCTGCCATGTTGAAAAGAGAACTTTACTCAAGATGCTTTCCTTTTGACTACCAGAGTCCAGTCAACTTCATTGAATTTGATCGAATTGAGCAGTTCATGTCCCTGCTCTTTCATCACTTCCATGCTTTTGGTCACCGGAGTAAAATCACCCAGTTCGAACATGAAGATAATAACTTCACCCGGTTTGGCCTCTTTGTCCATCACTTCGACCATCCGGTTGTAGAGCTTTTCCTCTTTGTACTTTCTCAAATCATATCTTTCCATCTCTGCTTCCTCCGCCTATCTGTCGATTTCACCGAAAACGATATTCAGATTACCGATGATCGTTACAACGTCAGCCAGATATGTACCTGGAAGGATATGCTGTAACAAGCTTGTATGCCAGAAACTCGGTGCTCTGACTTTCAGTCTGTAAGGGTATGGATCTCCCTCCGATCTGATATAGAAACCGAGTTCGCCTTTGGGTGATTCCGTCGGTACATAGACTTCTCCGACCGGAGGACGCATACCCTGAGTCACCAGAACAAAGTGCTGCATCAGAGAGTAGTTCTCTGTCATGATGCGCTCTTTGGGTGCAGAGATATATTGTGGTACATCTGCCATCAGAGCCGGTTCAGTATCTTTGTAGAGGTGAATACACTGTCTGATGATCTTCAAAGATTCACGCATCTCCTGCATATAGAGTTTATAACGTCCATAACTGTCGTTCGTGTCTGCAACAGGTACTTTGAACTCAAGTTCATCGTATATTTCATAAGGCTCCTCTTTACGGATATCGTAGGCGATACCGCTGCCTCTGAGTGTAGGGCCGGAACAACCCCAGTCGAGTGCATCTTCCGGTGTCAGCACACCGACCTCTTCAAGACGCATTTTCCAGATACGGTTCTGGTCCAGCAATCCTTCATAGTCAGCGATATTATCTGGCATTTTATTGATAAATGCCAGCATCTTGTTCAGCCAGCCATCCGGAAGATCGAGCGGCACACCACCAATACGTACAGCAGAGTGTGTCAGACGGGCACCACAATAGTCTTCCATCAGATCCATCGCGAACTCTCTTTCACGGAAACAGTAGAGGAAGACACTCATTGCGCCGACGTCGAGTGCATGCGTCGCCAGCCAGAAGAGGTGCGAGATGATACGATTGAGTTCCAGCAGTATGGTACGGATCACTTTTGCACGTCTGGGCACATCCTTCTCAATCCCGAGTAGTCTCTCTACTGCAAGCGCAAAGCCGTAGTTGTTGGAGGTTGCGGCGATATAATCCATACGATCCGTCGTAGGAAGATACTCGTTGTAGATCATGTTTTCCGCCATTTTCTCCATACCACGGTGCAGATAACCGATATCCGGAACTGCCTTGACAACCTGTTCACCATCCAGCTCCAGGATCAGACGCAGCTGACCATGCGCAGAAGGATGCTGCGGACCGAAGTTGACGATCATGCGGTTGTCATCTTTTTCAAAAACCAGGTTTTCATAAAAAGGTTGTAATCTGTTTGGTGTCTGCATGGCTCTACTTTCTTTCTTTCAATATTTTTTGATTTTTGAGCGTAAATCTCTCAATCAAAGGTACACCGTTTGGCTCCTGGAACTCGACATACTCTTCATCCGTCTTGTTACTCGGTTTGGCACCATACGGTACTTCACTTCCGATTCTTGCGTAGTGTTTGGTATCTTTTGGATCAATACGTTTCGTATCACGGTCTTCAGGTCCGACAACTTCTCTGTACTCTTTTCCAAAAATCTTGTCAATCTCATACCACTGTGCATCTTCGTCGCCTGTCAGTGGATAGGTTTTGAGCAGTGGATGCCCCGTCCAGTCCTCCGGCATCAAAATACGCTTCATATATGGGTGATTGTTGACGATTACACCGAACATATCATACATCTCACGCTCTGCCCAGTCAGCACTTTTGTAGGTATCGTAAAGTGATTCAATCGCTTGATTTTGCTTGATACGGCACTTGACGCGCATGCGTTTGCGCTTGCTCATCGCCAGCAACTGATAAAAGATTTCAAATTCACTATCCTGTGCCAGATAGTCTATGGCACTCATCTCACTCAGAAAGGTATATCCACATTTGTCACGCAGATGTGTCATTACAGCGACATTATCTGCAGGATCGATGATGACAACCAGCTGATCTATCTCTATATAGGCATCTTTGATATCGAATTTCGCCTGCAGGCTTTTGAGATCTGCAGCAAAAACCTCATCTGTGGAAGGATCGAATTTCGGTGTCTGAGGTCTCTGGTGAAATCTGTCCGTATGGTAGGATTTTGCCTGTACGTTGGTTTTGTCTGTATATCTTCTCATTTAGACCAACCTTTTTGGTTTGAGTTTTTGAAATGCGCTTTCACGGCGAATCTTCTTCTGCAGCATCAGCACCGCATACTGCAATGTCTCCGGTCTGGGGGCACATCCGGGCAGATAGATATCTACCGGAATGACACGGTCACACCCCTGTACTGTCGCATAGGTATTGAACATACCGCCGGTGTTGGCACAGCTTCCCATACTGATGACCCATTTGGGTTCGGCCATCTGATCATAAAGACGTCGAATAAACTCGGCATGTTTTTTTGTCAGTGTCCCCGCCACAACCATCACATCTGCCTGTCTCGGAGAGGCACGGAAGATCGTACCGAAACGGTCGAAGTCATAGCGGCTCGCACCCGATGCCATCATTTCAATCGCGCAACATGCCAGGCCGTAAGTCAATGCCCAAAGTGAGTTGCTCCGACCCCACTGTACCAGTTTGTCGACAGTTGTCAATGCGACGGGCAGACCGCCTTCCTGAAGATAATTTACTTTATGTTGTGCCATTCAAGTGCTCCTTTTTTCCATGCGTAGATAAAACCGATTGCCAGTAACACGATGAAGATAATCATCTCCGCAAAACCGAACATGCCCAATACTTTAAAGTCGATCGCCCATGGAAACATAAAGATGATTTCCACATCGAACAGAATAAAAAGAAGTGCAAAGAGATAAAACTGTGCAGAGATTTTGTTGGGTTGCTTGGAGACTTCCGGTCCACACTCGTAGATCGTGAGTTTCAGCTTTTCATTGTCAAGACGCGCCAGCTTTCGGCTGACCATTCTTGCAAGAACCGTTGTGGCGATAAACGCACCGAAAGTCAAGACGAAGAAGATAAATGCTCCAAAATAAGGATGCATCGTGTCCATATGGCTCATATT
>JALWPY010000138.1 GCA_026994915.1 Campylobacterales bacterium | reverse complement strand
CGCAAAAAAGTATCGGTATAAAATATTAGATTGATGTTCTTCATGCGTGTGCCTTTTACGAACAACATCTGCAGCGGAAGGGTCGAAATCCGGTACGGATTTCGGGGACCCACCGTGAAGCCGTTTGAGTAAAGGGCACACGCATGAAGAACAGATACATATGTGAAGGTTTACGATGAAAAAACTCTATCTGATGCGTCATGCCAAATCGGACTGGAACGGCTACTATGTGACCGATTTCGAGCGCGGCCTCAACAAACGCGGCCAAAAGGCAGCGCCCCTGATGGGTGAGGTGCTGGCGGCGAAGGGAGTTCGTCCCGATCTGATCGTCTCCAGCCCTGCGACACGGGCAAAACTGACAGCGCAGATGGTGGCGGAGAAGCTCCACTACCCCCAAGAGAAGATCATGTATGACAAACGGATCTACGAAGCCGATACGGAGGATCTGCTGGAGGTGGTCCATACCCTGCCCGAAAATGCGGATGAGGTGCTGCTGGTCGGGCACAATCCAGGTATGATGGCGTTTGTCAATTTGCTCAGCGACATGGGACTCGACAATTTGCCTACTGCCGGCGTGGTAGGCATTGCCTTCGATGTGGCGAGCTTCATGGAGATCGCACCGCACAGTGGGGAAGTGCTCTTTTACGAGACACCCAAAATGCACAAAGGGCATGACTGATGGCGCTGCTGGATCTGATCGGCGTTTCGAAGGCGTACGAGAGCAAGAAGATTCTCGAAGAGGTGGACTTCAGCATTCATGAGGGGGAGCGGGTCGCGATCATCGCCAAAAACGGTGGCGGCAAATCGACACTTATGAAGATCTGTATGGGTGTACTGGACTTCGATGACGGGCGGCGGATCGTCCAGAATGGTGTGAGGATCGAGATGCTCGACCAGAATCCGCAGTTCGCGGAGGGAGTCAGTGTCAGGGAAGCGATCGAAAATGAACTCAAAGAGCTCAAAGCCGCCAAAGAGCGATACGACGCGCTCAGCATACAACTGGCGGAAGATTTCGACAACAAAGTGGTCGTGGAAGAGCATGCAAAGTTGGGAACGTTTCTGGATACGCACAACGCCTGGAGTCTCGACGACAAGGTCGAGCGGATTTTGCAGGAGTTTCAGCTCAAGGCGTATGAAACCCGCCCGGTGGCGATGCTCAGCGGCGGGGAGCAGCGGCGTGTGGCACTGGCGGGATTGTTGCTGAAGAAGCCCGATATCCTGCTGTTGGACGAGCCGACCAACCATCTGGATGTTTACATGGTGGAGTTTCTGGAGGAGTATCTGTTGCGTGAGAAGTTTACGCTGCTCTTCATCTCACATGACCGCTACTTTCTGGACCACATCGCCACGCGTTCGGTGGAGCTCGAAGAGGGGAAACTGCGCTCTTTCAAAGGGGGATACAGCGACTATATTCGCCAGAAAGAGGAGTTGCTCAGAGCGATGCAGAAGCAGCATGAGACGCTGCTGAAACTGCTCAAGAGTGAAGAGGAGTGGCTCAACCGCGGTGTCAAGGCGCGCCTGAAGCGTAATGAGGGGCGCAAACAGCGTGTCATGCAGATGCGTGAAGAGGCGAAGAAGAACCCCTCCGTGATCCGCCGGATGAAGCTGGAGCTCGAGCGTGAGAAGAAGAGTTTTCAGAACGAGAAGATGCTCAACCGTAAAAAGATGCTCTTCGAGATCGAAGATATCTCGATCACACTTGGGCAGAAGCGGCTGATCGAGCACTTTTCGCTGCGTATCCTGCAGCGTGACAAGATCGCGATCGTGGGGAAAAACGGAGCGGGAAAATCGACGCTGCTGAAGATATTGCTCGGCGATATCAAGCCCGATGCCGGAAAGGTGAAACGGGGTGATTTCAGTATCGGCTATTTCGATCAGCAGCGGGCGATGCTCGATGACGACAAGAGTCTGATCGAGACCTTTTGCCCCAACGGCGGAGATCGGGTCGATGTACGCGGCAAAAATATGCATGTCTATGGCTATCTGAAAAATTTTCTCTTTCCCAAAGAGTATCTGGACAAGACAATCGGCGTGCTCAGCGGCGGGGAGAAGAACCGCGTGGCACTGGCACTGCTCTTTACCAAAAAGTATGACTGTCTGATTCTCGACGAACCGACGAACGATCTGGATATCGCGACGATCAACATTCTGGAAGAGTATCTGCAGAGTTTCGACGGGGCGCTGATCTTCGTTTCGCATGATCGCTATTTTGTCGACAAGATTGCGCAGAAGTTGCTGATCTTTCACGGTGAAGGGAAGGTGGAGGAGAGTTATCAGAGTTACAGCGAGTATCTGGAGATCGAGAAAGAGATCAGGGGGCTGGAGGCGTTCGAAAAGGAGCAGGAGGAGAAGCCGCGCGAGCAGGTACGTGAACGGAATCGCTCTTTGAAGTTGAGTTACAACGAGAAGCGGGACTACGAGGCGCTGCCGCCGAAGATTGAGGCGCTCGAGGAGAAGATCGAGGCATTGAACGGATGTCTGGCGGATCCGGAGTGTTACGGGCAGAAGGGGTTGCAGGCGTTGCATGAGGAGTTGACGGAGGCGGAGGCGGAGTATGAGGCTTTGGTGGAGCGCTATCTGGAGATCGAAGAGAAGATCGAGATGATGGAGAATTCGTAGTTTTGTAATTCCGCACATCGTATATTGGCCCGCTCTTACAGGAGAATACTCTTTTTTCCTGCGGAACAAAGGGCTGTCGATTAAAAATGCAAAACTCGCTACGCTCAAACAGTTGCATTTTTGCCTTCGGCACATCGCCATCTCTTCTAAAAAGAGTAATCCTTCCAGATCGTGCCAATATACGATATGCTCCAATTGCTGTTATTTACAATTCGCTATAATCAGAGATATGGTAAAAGGTTTTGGGTGTCCTTCAAAAAGAGGCTCAGACCAACGGGAGGATTTGTCCTCTTTTTGAAGGATGCCCAAAACCCTGTAAACATGAAACTTGATGAAGAGAGAAAAGGAAGAAAATGAAAGTATTATTGATCAAAGATGTCAAATCACTCGGTAAGGCGGGTGAGATCAAAGAGGTGAAGGATGGCTACGGGCAGAATTTTCTAATTGCCAAAGGATTTGCGAAGCTGGCGACGGATGAGGTGATCGAGGAGTGGAAAAAAGAGCAGGAGGAGATGAAGAAGCGTGAGGCTGAGGAGATCGCGCGGCTGAAAGAGATCGAGAAGCGTCTGGGTGAGATCAAACTCGTCATCAAACACAAGCTGGGGGCCAACGGTGCGCTCTACGGTGCGGTGACCAAAGAGGAGATCGCGGAGGCGCTCAAGATCCAGGAGGGGATCGAGATCGACAAGAAGGCGATCGAGATCAAGCATCCGATCAAGACGGCAGGGAGTTTCGATATTTCTGTCAAGCTGGGGCACGGCATTCATGCGCATATGAACTTAGAAATTGTGGGAGAGTAGATGTTTCACGCAACGACCATACTCGCATGCAAAGGCGAAAACAAAGCGGTGATCGGCGGTGACGGGCAGGTGACGTTTGGCAATACCGTGCTCAAATCCAATGCGACCAAGATCCGTAAGCTCTACAACGGCAAAGTAATCGCCGGGTTTGCCGGTTCGACGGCGGATGCTTTCAACCTCTTTGACATGTTCGAGGGGATTCTGGAGCAGAAGAAGGGCGATCTGCTCAAGTCGGTCGTCGAGTTTTCCAAAGCGTGGCGCAAGGACAAGTATATGCGTCAGCTCGAGGCGATGATGATCGTCCTCAATACCGAGCATATCTTCATCCTCAGCGGTAACGGTGACGTCGTGGAGCCCGAAGACGGAAAGATCGCGGCGATCGGAAGCGGAGGGAACTTCGCCCTCTCGGCGGCGCGTGCTCTGGACCGTCATGCGAATCTGGACGAAGAGACGCTGGTCAAAGAGTCACTGCTGATCGCGAGCGAACTCTGTATCTATACGAGTGACAGGATCAAGACATTTACATTGACGAAAGGGGATGCTTCATGAGTATGACACCCAAAGAGATCGTTGCCTATCTCGATCAGTACATCATTGGCCAGTATGATGCCAAAAAGGCGATCGGGATCGCGCTGCGCAACCGCTACCGTCGCATGCAACTGGAGCCGGAGATGCAGGAGGAGATCAGTCCCAAAAATATCCTGATGATCGGTTCGACCGGTGTTGGTAAGACGGAGATCGCCAGACGTCTTGCGAAGATGATGAACCTTCCCTTTGTCAAGGTGGAGGCGAGCAAATATACGGAAGTCGGTTTTGTCGGGCGCGATGTCGAGTCGATGGTGCGCGATCTGGTGATGGCGGCGATCAACCTGGTCAAGGCGGAGCACAAAGAGAAGAACAGGAGTGCGATCGACGAGTATGTCGAGAAGAAGATCGTCGAAAAGCTGCTTCCGCCGTTGCCGTCTGGGGCGAGCGAGAGCAAAAAAGAGGATTATCAGCGCAGTTTCGAAAAGATGCGCCGGCGTCTGCGTGACGGCGAGCTCGACGATCTGAAGATCGAGATCGAAGTGAGCGGGGGAATGGGCGAGATCGGCGATACCTCGATGCCGCCCGAGATGCAGAAGATGCAGGAGAGCTTCCTCAAGATTCTGACCGCCAAAAGCGAGAGTGTCAAAAAGGAGATGAAGGTCAAGGATGCCAGAGAGGTACTGCGTAACGAAGCGAGCGAAAAGTTGCTCGACTTCGAAGCGGTCAAAACCGAAGCGCTGGAGCGGGCGCAAAACGGCGGAATCATCTTCATCGACGAGATCGACAAGATCGCCGTCAGTGCCAAGAGCCAGAGCCGGCAGGACCCGAGCAAAGAGGGGGTTCAGCGCGATCTGCTTCCCATCGTCGAGGGGAGCGATATCAACACCAAATATGGTGTCGTCAAGACTGACCATATCCTCTTTATCGCAGCGGGTGCGTTTCACCTGACCAAACCCAGCGACCTCATCCCTGAGCTGCAGGGGCGTTTTCCGCAGCGTGTGGAGTTGAGCTCACTCTCCGAAGAGACGCTCTACAAGATCCTGACCCAGCCCAAAAACTCCCTGCTCAAGCAGTATCAGGCGTTGCTGGCGACCGAAGGTGTGGAGCTGGAGTTCGATGATGATGCGATACGCGCCATCGCCAAAATCTCGCAGCTGGCCAATGAGAAGCTCGAAGATATCGGTGCGAGGCGCCTCCATACAGTGCTGGAGCGCGTGGTGGAGGATATCAGCTTCGATGCCGACGAACATAAGGGAGAGCGGATCGTCGTGACTGAAGCGCTGGTGCATGAGAAGCTCGACAATGTCGCGAGCGACGAAGATCTCTCGAGGTATATCCTGTGAGTTGCGAAGAGACAAAGGCGGGGTTCGTCGCCGTCGTGGGGCGTCCCAATGCCGGAAAGAGTTCGCTGCTCAACTTTTTTGTGGGTGAGAAGCTGGCGATGGTCTCGCACAAAGCCAATGCCACCCGAAAGCGGCTCAACATCATTGCCATGCATGAGTGTTGTCAGATCATCTTCGTCGATACGCCGGGCATTCATGAGAGTGAACGTCTCATGAACCGCTTCATGCTCGAAGAGGCGCTCAAGGCGATGGGCGATGCAGACCTGATCCTCTTCCTCTCCCCTGTGACCGACTCGCTCAAAGAGTATGAGCATTTTCTGGAACTGAATAAAAAAAATATTCCCCACATCGTACTGCTGACCAAAGTCGATGAGGTGAAAAATGAAAAAGTGCTGAAAAAGATCACCGAGTTTCAAAAATATCAGGAGCGTTTTCTCGAACTGATTCCTGTCTCCATCAAACGGGGAACCGATAAAGAGGCGGTATTTTCGACGATTTGCAAGCATCTTCCGACCCATCCCTGGTACTACGATCCCGAAATTTTGACTACGGACAAAATGAAAGATATCTATAAAGAGTTGATACGCGAGTCAATATTTGAAAAAACCTCTAAAGAAATTCCCTATTTCACCGATGTAGTGATTGAGAGGGTTGAAGAGCTGCCCGATCTCGAGAAAATTTATGCCCAAATCGTGGTCGAAAAGAAGAGCCAGAAGGGGATCGTCATCGGTAAAGATGGCGAGACACTGCGGCGTATCGGTCACCATGCGCGTAAACTGATCGAAGATCTGAGCGGCAAAAAAGTGTTTCTGAAACTCTTTGTGGTTGTCAAACACGGCTGGACGAAAGATAAAAAATCTTTAGGAGAGCTGGGCTACAACTTCTAGAGTCTCGCAAACCACTTCAACCCTGTTAGATCACTAATAGGCAGTTGAAATGTTGAAAAAGAGTTTTATCGATCGTCGTAAACGAAGTATTGTTACGCTCGATCCCTATTCACTCAAGTCCTATCGTTACCGTGACAATGTCATTACCGAGGAGAGTGTCAAAAAGTTCGATGACCGCGCTTTTTACATCTCCTATGTGCAGACCAAGGATATCATCTCTTCGACGGTCGATATCGAGGTGGGGATCGCCGAAGAAGATCTCAAAGATGCGATCGAGATCAAAGCCTATGATGAGATGGGACTGGAGAGTGATAAAGAGTACTCTATCTTCTACTTTCAGGCCAACAGGGACGATGGTGAGTTTCAGGTATTTAACGTCATTGCGATCGATGAAGATGTTCTGAGCGATATCTTCGGTGAACTTAAAGAGATCAAATATATCGACTACATCACCGCCGCGCCGTTTCTGATGAGCGCACTCTATACCAAAAATCTTCTGCCTTTCGACAAGACGGACTGTTTTGTCTATTTTCACAAAGACGACGCATTTGTCACGATCTACAAAAACGGGGAATATGTCTTCTCCAAATCGATCAAATACTCTCTGGGATATATCTCCGATACATTTGCGAGAGAGCTTGGCAAACGTATCGACGAGAAAAGTTTTATGCAGATGTTGCAAAAGACGGGACTGCAGCATGAAAACAGTGCCTATCAGCAGCAGTTGATGAAGATCTTTGGCGAGCTTTTCGTCTATGTCAACGATATCATTCTCTATGCCAAACGTGCTTACCGCCTTGATGGGATCGATCAGGTCTATATTGGGACGGAGATCGGGCAGATCAAGGGAATAGAGGAGTTCTGTTACAACTACATCTCCCTGCCGACCAAATATCTTGACTTCAAGATCTCTAAAAATGCCAATGAAGTATCTGTAGAACCTCTCCATATGATAATGATCGAGAAGGCGATCGAGTATCAGGTAACACTCGACGAGAGCCAGAATATCTCGATTTTCAGAAAGCCACCACCACTGAAGCAAAGACCGAGCGGTAAATTGATGCAGATACTTGCAGCGAGTCTGCTCCTTTCTCTGCTCTATCCTGGGTACCAGTTCATCTACGAAAAGATGTTTCTCAAGCCCGAACTTTCACGTCTGAACAGTGAGTATCAGAGATATGCACAGCAGAGCCGCCAGATGAAAGCTGCGATGGCAAAAGTCCAGAAAACGAAAAAGGAGATCGAGAGTAAGCTCTCAGCCAAGAGTAAAGATCTCGCTTTCAGAACGAATCTGCTCAAAGAGGTCTATCACAAAAAAGTGAACTATCCGATGAAAGCCAAAATCATGACCGATCTTTTCGAGAAGGTCAATACCCATCATGCCAGAGTTGTCGAAACCAGGGAGAGCAACAATACGATGACCATCACCGTCCGAAGTCCCAAAGATAAATATCTGACAGAGCTGATGGAGGATATGGCCCGCGTCAAACACTATGACGTCAGCACAGAGATGATCAAAAAAGATGAAAACAGCTCATACTATGAGAGTTCGATAAAGGTAGGATTACATGGCAAGTTCTAGTCTCAATAAAAAGGATCTGTTCAGTCAGATAGATGCATTTTTCCTGAATAAAAAACCGACGGAAGTGTCGATGTTCTATTTTGTCGCGGCACTGGTGATCGGCTATATCGTCTATGAGTTTATCTATATGCAGACCGATAAACAGTTGACAGAGACACAAAACAGGATTGTTCAGGTCAGGCAGAAACTCAATACAGAGAGAAACTATCTGGCGCAGAATACACCGGCGAAACTGGCATCGTTGCAGAAGCTGGTTAAACAGAAGAAGCAGGCTTTTGACGATACGCTCTACAAGATCAGTTATGTTGACAACACCCTGACTGAGCTCTCCTATCTGCTTTTTGATGATGAGAACTGGGCGAAGTTCGTCGACAACATCTCCGCACTGGCCAAAAAGTACCATGTCGATATCCGTGAGATCGGAAACAAATTTTACAATCCCACTTTTCAGAAGATTACCCATGTGGTCGAGATCAATGTTGTCTCCAGAGCGAAATTTACCAACATGATGAAGTTTATCAATGCGCTGGAAGAGTCTCCGCTGGTGATCGACATCAATGAGATCGAGATGCGTAAACCTGATGACAAACTCCTGGGAAGTTTTAAAATCGCAGTATGGGGGATGAAGTATTGATGAAAAAGATAGTAGCAACACTCATGATAGCCGGTGTGGCAGTGGTATGGGCGGAGAGTATACCTGTACCTGCAAATCGTGTGGCGTTGATTGAAGAGTATAAGATGATGTTCTCCAAAATCGGTGAAAAGCGTATCGGTGCGTCGACCAGGGAGATCGAGTCGGTTCGGCCACCATTTATCCGCCTGACCAAAGAGGAAGCCAAAAAAGTGATCGTCAAAAAAGATGGTACAAAAGTTGCTGTAAAGAGTGGATATGTGCTTCAGGCGATCGTGAATGACCGTGCGAAGATCAACGGAAAGTGGTATAAACTCGGAGAGAAAATAGACGATTTTACACTATCTTCGATTCAGAGCAGTGGTGTATTTTTGAAAAACAATGAATTTAAAAAGAGATTAACGTTGAGGAAGAGAAATGAAAAAATCAGTATCAAATAGATTCAGGCAGACGCTGATCACCTGTCTGCTGCTGGCGACGGTCGCATCACAGTCCCCACTGCTGGCAAAAAGCTGTAACCACCGTTCCTTTAACATCAAAGTCTCTGAGGAGGTTGCATCCAGTGAGATACTCAATCAGCTCAGTAATGAGTGCAGCTTCAGTATTGTCACCAAAGATAAATATGCCAAAGAGAAGCTCGACGAGAAACTCTACGGCCTCAATATCAGACAGAAGCGTCTGGAAGACATCTTTGATATTCTGATCGCCTCTAAAGGACTCGCCTACAGTTACGATGATGGTGTGCTGATGATCAGCGGACTGAAAACACGCACTTTCAGAATCGACTATGTCAACACAGAGCGTAGCGGCAGTTCCAATATGGATATTTCACTCACGGGAGATACCGGTGATTCGGCAGGTGGTGAAGGTAGCGGTGCCAAAGGGGGAAGCCTCTCAACCGGTGCCAATATCCTCTCTACAGACAAGTTCAATTTCTGGTCTACGGTACAAAAAGAGATTCAGGATATTCTGGATTCGGAATCGAACGATGAGGGGATTCCCAAGTTTGCACCGATCATCAACAGAGAAGCAGGGCTGATCACGATCAAAGGGACAGCCAGACAGATTAACCGTGTTTCGGGTTATATTCATCAGATGATGAACCGTCTGCATAAACAGGTGCTGATCGATGTCAAGATCCTCTCCGTGTCGCTGGACAACTCCAGACAGACGGGTATTAACTGGGGGGAGATCTACAAGCTTCAGAATATGCAGCTGGCGTATGAGATTCTCAATACCAACGGTACCTCCAATGTCGATGGTGATACGATCAATGAGATCAACAAAGATATCGGTGGAGGACATGCGACCTTTATGCGTCTGAAGGGCAATACCGGCATCACCGATCTGATCAAGTTTCTCAAAACCCAGGGTGATGTGACGTCGATTTCCAATCCCAAAGTCGTGACGCTCAACAACCAACCAGCTGTTTTCAGTTCGGGAGATCAGCTCTACTACAAGCTCTCTTCCAGTTCCAGACAGACGGGCGCAAATGCCGCGACGGAAACCTACAACAACGAAGTGGTCAAATCTGTTTTTGCCGGTATTCTGCTCGATATTACGCCGGAGATTACGGATGATGATGAGATTATCCTCAAGATCAATCCTTCGATCAGTTCGGTCAAGTCCAATGTTAAAACAGATGATTCGGGCGTTCGGCGTCTGCCACCGGATCTGATGAAGAAGCAGATTTCATCAGTCGTGAAACTGAGAGATGGCGAACAGGTGATTCTTGGCGGTCTGATCAATACCCGTACCGGGGAAGATACGACCAAGGTGCCCATTCTCGGTAACATTCCGCTGCTTGGATATGCGTTCCAGCAAAAGAAAACCATAGAGAAGCGTGAAGAGTTGATCGTGATCATCACACCGCATATCATCCGAAACGGTAGACATGCCAAGCCGGTTTCCCTGAGTGATCTGGGGTACAAAAAGATCAAATATTAAACCATACTATGATGAGATTCTGAGGAGAGGCTATGCGTATCAATCAAATCGTCGAAAAAGAGTATCACTCCATTCTGGATGATAAAGCGTTTATTCGACAATTTTCACTCCTGTTATCGTTGATTATCGCGATTTCGCTCTTTTTGATCTACTATAGCGTACATCGTATCGATCATGTTTCGATACCATCCTTTGGAAAATCACAGCAGAAACCTCTCACTCTGGGTGAGGTGGAAAAAGAGGTCAATGGTAATGCGATCGGTCTGGAAGTGCTGGAGGATACCTTCAGCGATCTGGCTCAGATGGATCTGCAGGAGCTCGAAATGCAGCGTACTGCACAAACTGCACCCATCCATACTGCCAAACAAGCCAGAGGGAGGAACGTAGCTGCCGCAGGGCATAAAGCTCCGGCAGCCACTTCCCCTGCAAAACCGCTGATCCAGATCACATCTGCACCCATTGGTCGAAAAAGCCACAGCCGGCCCAAATCGATCAAAGCGTTACGTAAAAGGTTTTACGCCACCAACGATGTCAAATATGCACTGCAGATCGCAGAAAAACTGATGGGTGTCAAAAAGTATCAGGCGGCACTGAAATGGTCGTTGATTGCCAATGAACTGGCGCCACAGAGTGCCAGAAGCTGGATGCTCTTTGCAACGATCAAGCAGAAGATGGGTAAAAAACAGGATGCGATCAATGTTCTGAATGCCTATCTGAAGACCTATGATTCCCCCAAAGTGGTCAAATTGCTGCAAAAAATAAAATCGAGTTAAAGCAGGTATGTAGATGAGAGAAAGAAAAGCGTTAAGTGTCGTAGATTTTTTACATGAAAACAAAATCATCTCCGCTGAACTGGTCAGGGAGATCGAAGAGGAGCTCGAAGAGAGTGGAGACGATCTGGGATCGATTCTGATCCGACGCGGGCTCGTCACGCATGAAACACTCAATATATTGCTGATCGAAGCGTTCAAGAACGGATTGATTCTGCTGGGAGATATCTACGACAACTTTACGATCGATCTGGACAAATTTCTGGAAGAGTTTGCCAAAAACACCAAATGCGAATTTGTCGATCTCTACTCCCAGGAGGTCAACTATACCCTGGGAGCCAAAGCGGGATATCAGAAGCTGAGCAAACTGGGAATACTTCCCTATAAAGAGGATGATATCAACGTCTATGTGGCGGTCAAAGATCCCTTCGATATCTCTCTGCAGGAGCAGCTGCACCGTATCTTTCGTAACAAGTTGATCAAGATCGCCATCGCCAATCCCGATCAGATCGACAAACACCTGCACAATATCGAAATCTCCGAGAGTGTCAAGGATTTGATCGCCGATATCAGACAGGAGTTTACTGTAAAAGCACCGACCGATGTCGAAGAGAGTTCGGGGATCCTGAAGCTGATCGAACTGATCCTCAAAACCTCGATCATCAGCGGCGGCAGTGATATCCATATCGAGCCGACCGAGACGAGTTGTATCGTACGGGCACGTATCGACGGTATGCTCAAGGAGATCTTTGTCTTTGACCGCGATATCTATCCGCCGCTCAGTTCGCGGATCAAGCTGCTGGCCAATCTCGATATCGCGGAGAAACGAAAGCCGCAGGATGGACGTTTTTCAGCGACAGTGATGGAAAAGCACTACGATTTTCGTATCTCGACACTGCCTATTATGACAGGTGAATCGATCGTATTGCGTATTTTGGACAAGTCGAAGGTCATGATCAAACTCGAAGAGCTGGGGATGCATCCGGAAAACTACAAAAAGTTCAAAAACGCTATGGGTGCGCCTTACGGAATCATCTTCGTGACCGGTCCTACGGGTAGTGGTAAGACGACGACACTCTATGCGGGTATGAATGCGATCAAAGATGTCAAGAAGAAGATGATTACCGTCGAGGATCCGGTGGAGTATCAGATGAATCTGATCCAGCAGGTGCAGGTCAATCCCAAATCGAATCTGACCTTCGCCACGGCGCTGCGTTCGATTCTGCGACAGGATCCAGACATTATCATGATCGGTGAGGTCAGGGATAAAGAGACGCTCAAGATTGCGATCGAGGCGTCGCTGACAGGACACCTCGTCTTTTCGACACTCCATACCAACGATGCCGTCAGTGCGATTACACGTATCGTCGATATGGGGATCGAACCCTATCTGGTGAGTGGTGCGCTGGTGGCGATCCAGGCGCAGCGTCTGATTCGTAAAGTCTGTCCGCACTGCAAAGTCAAAACGGAGATTCCCGAAGATGCGCTCAAAGAGCTCAGACCGATCATACCGGAGCATTATCAGTTCTACAAAGCGAAAGGGTGTGATAAGTGCAACAATACCGGTTATGCCGGGCGTGAGATGATCTCGGAAGTACTTGTGGTAGATGATAATATCCAGAGTATGATCGCCAGAGGTGCCTCCAAAGAGGATATCTCGGCGTATGCGAATGAAAACGGCTTCGTATCGATGTTTCAGGATGCTGCCGTGCGTGCAGCCAATGGTAAAACGACGATTGAAGAGGTCTACAGGGTTGCGAAATCATGAAATATTTCGAAGTGAACTATATTCAGAAACGGCAAAGAGGCAGTGAAATCATCAAGGCGATGAGCCGCCGCGATGCGATTTTGATCGCCAAGGCGAAGATTCCCAACGGAACGGTTCTCAAAGCGTATGAAGTCTCGGCACCGCTGGAGAACAGGATCGAAGATCTCAAAGAGTCTTTTTTCGGTGCGATGAGCAAGAAGAAGATCAAGGTCGAATCCCTGATCTCGGCGATCCGTCAGCTGGCGGTCATGACCAATGCGGGTATCTCGATTCATGACAGTATCAGGGAGGTGACCAAGGCGACCGTCGACAAAGATCTCAAGGCGATCTTTGAGCAGGTTGACGAAGATCTAAACGCGGGTAAAAGTTTTACTGAAGCGATGATGCCCTATAAGTATCAGGTCGGAGATGTGACGATCGCGATGATCGAGCTGGGCGAAAATACCGGTAATATGTCCGAGTCGCTGACGAAACTCGCTGAGGTACTCGAAGAGATGATGGAGAACGCAAAAAAGCTCAAATCGGCGATGCGCTATCCTATCACTGTTATTGTCGCGATCGCAATCGCTTTTACGATTCTGATGATGTATGTCGTGCCGAAGTTTAAAGAGATCTTTGAAAAACTGGGTGCGGAACTGCCGGTTCCGACGAAGATCCTGCTCTTTCTCGAACATGCGCTCAACACTTATGGACTCTATATTTTGCTGGTGATCATCGGTATCGTTGCCTATCATAAATTTCTGTACAAAACCAATGATGAGTACAAACGCAAGGTCGATAAGTATATTCTTAAAGTCTACCTGATCGGCAATGTTATCTTCTTTGCATCGATGAGCCGTTTCATGCTGATCTTTACGGAACTGGTACGTGCGGGTATTCCGATCGCCGAGGCGCTCGATACGGCAGTCATCACGATCGACAATGAAGAGATCAAAGACAAACTCGCTTCGGTCAAAGTGGCTGTGGAACGAGGCGCTAACCTGACGGAAGCCTTTGAAGATACCGGCCTTTTCGAAGGGATGCTGATCCAGATGATCAAAGCGGGTGAGTCGGGTGGTGCCCTCGACAAGATGCTCGAGAAGGTGAGCGACTACTATGCCAACCGATTCAATGATATTATTGAGAATCTCTCGGCCTACATCGAGCCGATTCTGATCGGTTTCATCGCCGGTATGGTTCTGATGCTGGCTCTGGGTATCTTCCTGCCGATGTGGGATATGGCTTCGGCTGTCAAGAACTGATAGAGGTGCAGAGACGCATCTCTGCACTATATTTAAATGATGTCTGATTATTTAAAACTAATATAAAAACTTCACTTTTTATTCATTTAGTATAAATAAACTTGAAATAGTTTAATTTACAAATATCTTAATCTCCTTTTGTAAATATAAAAGTGTATGTTAAGCTCTAAATTAATATAATTTTACCTAAATTTGTCATATTAATCATGTCTGCAAGTTTTATTGTCGCTTCTGCATGATGCAAAAAAAAGGAGAGTGAATGAAAGAGATCCCGTTTTACGTACCATCCATCGATCAGAATGAGAAAAACCTGATTCAGGAAGTGTTGTCACTGAAAGGGGCTTCGAAGATCGAAGAGCTTGAAGATCTGATGTGTGAATACATAGGGTGTAAATATGCCGTGGCGACGAGCAGCTGGAGCGGTGCGATGCATCTGAGTATGTTTGCACTGGAGCTCAAGCGCGGT
>JALWPY010000137.1 GCA_026994915.1 Campylobacterales bacterium | reverse complement strand
TCAGGAACCACCAAAACCGGATGATGAATTTAAAGTAGTTTGAACGGGAAACCGCCTTCAGGCGGAATGACCGGCTTTCAGCCGTACACTGAAGCCACCGGCTGTTAGCCGGTGGAGAGTTTCACTTATACTTGTAGATGTGATGGTCAATATTTATCTCGCATCGCCCTTTGCGCTTCTCTGTCGGCCTCTTTTCTTTTGAGTGTTTCCCGTTTGTCATGCAACTTTTTACCACGTGCGAGTGCGATCTCCACTTTGGCGATATTTTTGCGGTTGAAGTAGATGCTCAGTGGTACGATCGTCAAACCATCTTTGGTTGTTTTTCCGATCAGTTTGTCGATCTCCTTGCGATGCAAAAGCAGCTTTCGGGGGCGGGTTTCGTCAGGCTTGAAGTGGGGGTTGGTGGTGTCGGTGTAGGAGATATGGGCATTCATGAGAAAGGCTTCGCCTTTGATGATCTTGACGAAGCTATCCTTGAGATTGACCCGTCCGGCGCGCAGTGCCTTGACTTCACTCCCTTTCAGTGAGATACCCGCCTCCATACGCTCCAGAATCTCGTAATCATGAAACGCTTTCTTGTTTCTGGCGACCGTTTTACCCATCTGACGTGCTCCTTTTGAAAAATGTGCTGCCGCTGCCACTGAAAAACCACCCCTCCCCGGCATAGGCATTCAGCCCGGGGCAGAGGGAGAGTGCAGGGGCGAAGAGGTCGTTGAGTGTCCGGGCATCGTACTCGTTCAGCAGTGCGGCACTTGGCATCTGTGCGAACCGTTCCGCCTCCCGTGCATTGTCGGAGAGTCTGTGCAGCTGCGTTTCGCGAAAGGCGCGGTAGACAGCGGCCGTATCGCAGCGAATGTCAGGTGTTTTAGTAACGAGCCCGAGTGGCGCTTCGTCGAAGGGTTCCACGATCTCTCCGATACCACTGACATTGGCGCTGGGGTAGCCATAGACGAAGAAGGGGACGTCTGCACCGATCGTTGCACCGATCTTCGCCAGTTCCAAAGTGTCGAGTCCCAGTTCGCATGCCTCGTTGCAGAGGTGCAAAAAGGCGGCAGCGTCTGAGCTACCTCCGCCCAGCCCTGCAAACTCGGGGATTCGCTTCTCTACATGGATCTCGTGGCTCTGAAAGAGGGTTTCGAGTGTGCGTGATCCAGTGCTCTGCAGCAGTGCCTGCCATGCTTTGTAGATGGTGTTTTTTTCTGTCGCGCAACCGAACTCACCGATGAGTGAGAAGATTTTGGAAGGTTTCTCTTTTGGCTGAAGTGTCAGTGTGTCGAATAGCTCTGGCAGCTGCATGAAGCGTGAAGAGAGGAGATGGTAATCGCCTCTGGTACCGACGATCTTGAGGAAGATATTGACTTTGGCGCAGGCTTTTTGGGTCATTTTTGCAGTTGCCGGCTCAGAGAAGAGAGTGCTTCCTGATTTGCGCTACCTGCGGCCTCTTTGTTGGCGCGGGAGATCTTCTCTTTGAGTTCACCTCTGAGGATCACAGTCTCTCTGGGGGCTTCGATGCCGATTTTGACATTGCCTTTGGAGATTTCGGTGATCTTGATGACGATATCGTTTCCGAGGATGATCTCCTCATCGGTTTTGCGTGACAGTATCAGCATAGTCAACTCCATTTAACAGATAAGATACGAGACCGTCCCTGATCTCGATGATGGCAAATTTGTGGGGTAATTGTACCAGATAGATCCCTTCACTTTGATTGTCGAAATCGGTCAGGGAGAGTTTTTTGCCCAGCATGAGGTCACTGGGGGCGCCGAGAAAGCGGTTGGCGGGCATGTCGAGGTAGTCGAGTGGATTGAGAGGTCGTTCGTTTTCATAGTGAAACGCCCCCTCCTGCAGGCGTTCGAGCATGGTGAGGGTTCCGGTTGTACCCAGTTTTTTGACGATCATCTCGCCGATGCTTCGCACATAGCCCCCTTCGGAGAGGGTGACTTCGAAGGTGACGAAGGGGTGCCGATAGTGGCACAGATGCAGATCGTAGACGGTGGTGGTCACCTTTTTGAGATCGATGTCGAGATCCTGTCGTGCCAGTTCGTAGGCGCGTTTGCCGTCGATCTTTTTGGCAGAGTAGCGGGGTGGCAGATAGGTGATCTCACCATGAAGCGATGCGAGTGCAGATTCAATCTGGTGTTGTGAAAGGGGGGGTGTCATGGTGACGCTTTCGACCTTCTCGATATCGAGTGTCGGGCTCTGCGCGCCCAGCCAGAGGGTGGCACGGTAGGTTTTGGGTGCTTTCTTCAGAAAACGGAAGAGTCGGGTATATTTGCCAAAGGCGATGATCAGCACTCCCTGCGCGAAGGGGTCGAGTGTGCCGGAAAAGCCCGCCTTTTTGACGCTGTAGCGGCGCTTGATCTGCGAGAGGAAGCGGTTGGAGCCGATACCGGCGGGTTTGTATGCGACGAAGAGTCTGTCGGTGTGTGCCATCAGATCCTTTCGACGAAGGAGGCGAGGATATCCCTCTGGGTGCCGCCGAAGTTGATTTTGAGTTTGTATTCGCGTTTGACTTTACTCACTTCCAGTACCCGGCCGACACCGAAGATCTTGTGTTTGACGAGGGTCCCTTTTTTGAAGGAGGTGGTGCGTTCGAGTTTGAGAGAGCCTTTGCTGACGCCGCATTCGGCCAGAAATCGGCTTTTCTGGAGCTGGGCACGTTTGCCCTTGTAGTATCTGGAGGCGGAGGAGCTGAGCACGAGCTCCTTTTTGGCGCGTGTGATCGCCACATAGCCCAGGCGTCGCTCCTCTTCGATATCACAGCCGTCGCCGACGAGAGGGAAGAATCCCTCTTCCAGTCCGATGACGAAGAGGTGTTCAAACTCGAGTCCTTTGCTGGCATGGATACTCATGATCGAGATGCTGCGTTCGTCGATCTGATCCTGATCGCTCTGGAGGGTGATGTCGTTGAGAAACTCCTCGAGTGTGGCGTCGGGATTCTGAATGACAAAATCGCGGTAGAGACCATAAAACTCGTCGATGTTGAGTATGCGGTCCTGACCGTCCGGCATCTGTGCGTAGTAGTTTCTGATCTGGAAACGCTCTTCGAGGTTGTCGATCAATTCATAGGTATTCTCTTCCAGATTGTTGCGCATCTCTGTGAGGTTGTCGAAAAAGTTGCCGAGTGTGGAGAAAGCTTTTTTACTGATACTCTCCTGCAGTGCTGTACGCTGCATTTCCCATGCACCATACATGGAGAGGTCGTTGCGGTATGCGAGGTCGGTCAGTTTGTCGAGTGTCGCCTTGCCGAGGCCGCGTCTGGGCTTGTTGATGATGCGTCTGAGAGAGAAGTCGTCATGCGGGTTGGTGATGACTCTGAGATAGGCGATGATGTCTTTCACTTCGGCACGTTCGTAGAACTTCAGGCCACCGACCATCTTGTAGGGGACAGCGGCACGGTTGAGCCCCTCTTCGATCGAGCGCGAGAGGGCATTGATGCGGTAGAGGACGGCGATCTCCTTGGGGTCGACACCGGAATCGATCAGCTTTTTGACACGGCCAGCGATCTCTCTGGCTTCGGCATTCTCGTCATCGAAATGGATAAATTCGATCGAATTTCCCTCTTCTTTGGTACTTTCGAGCTCTTTGCCGAGGCGGTTACGATTGTGTTCGATCAACTCGTTGGCAGCTTTGAGGATGGAGGCAGTAGAGCGGTAGTTTTTGGTCAGTTTGACGACTCTTGCACCGGGAAACTCTTTGTCGAAATCGAGGATATTGTTGATATTCGCCCCGCGCCAGCCGTAGATACTCTGGTCATCGTCACCCACGACGCACAGGTTGTTGTGGGTAGTAGCGAGCTTCCTGAGGAGTTTGAACTGGAGGTTGTTGGTGTCCTGATACTCATCGACGAGGATATAGCGGTATTTT
>JALWPY010000136.1 GCA_026994915.1 Campylobacterales bacterium | reverse complement strand
CCCTCCACCAGGTAGAGTTCGGAGATCGCGGGATCCTTGCTCTGACAGTCGGCCAGTTTTCCGGGCAGCGTTCCGACAGAGATCGTATCTTTGCGTCGCGTCAGATCTCTCGCCTTCTTCGCCGCTTCCCGTCCGCGTGCCGCCGCAAGTGCTTTCTGCATGATCGCTTTGGCTTCGATCGGATTCTCTTCGAAGTATTTGGTCAGATACTCGTTGACCATCTTCTGTATCAGCGGACGCACGTAGGAGGAGCCGAGCTTCCCTTTGGTCTGCCCTTCGAACTGTGGTTCGGGGACACGTACGCTGACGACGGCAATCAGCCCCTCTTTGACATCTTCGCCGGTGATTTTGGTATCTTTTTCACGCTGTGCGGCGTTGTTGTTGACATATTTGACGATCGCGCGCGTCAGACCGGCACGAAATCCCGCTTCATGCGTTCCCCCTTCCGGGGTTTTGATGTTGTTGACGAAAGAGTAAAGCTTCTCATGATAGGAGGTATTGTAGAGCATCGCAATATCGACTTCGATATCTTCCGCAGCACCCTCTATACGGATCGGCTTGGTGATGGCGTCGGCTTTGTTGAGATCTTCGACAAACTGTCTGGTACCACCTTCGAAGTGGTAGACCTCCTCTTTGCCGACACGGTTGTCTTTGAAAGTGATCGAGATGCGCGGATTGAGATAGGCGAGCTCTTTGAAGCGTTTGGCGAGAATGTCGTAACTGAACTCCGTCACTTCAAAGATTGAATCATCCGGCCAGAACTCGATCGTTGTACCTGTACGGTTGGTCGTGCCGACCTCTTCAAGCGGCATTGTCGGGATACCCTTCTCGAACTCCTGATAGTACTTTTTACCGTCACGGTTGATCTTGAGAATCAATCTTTTGGAGAGTGCATTGACGACTGAGACACCCACACCGTGCAGACCACCAGAGACTTTGTAGGTATCTTTGTCAAACTTTCCACCCGCATGCAACACTGTCAAAACGACAGTTGCGGCAGAGATCTTTTCGGTCGGGTGAATATCGACGGGAATACCTCGCCCGTTATCTGAAATGATCGCCGACCCTTCCGGGGTGATCTCTACAGTGATTTTGTCACAAAAGCCCGCCATCGCTTCATCGATGGAGTTGTCGACCACTTCGTAGATCATGTGGTGCAGACCGCCAATATTGGTATCGCCGATATACATACCCGGGCGTTTTCTGACAGCTTCGAGTCCCTTCAGGACTTTGATATTACTGGCTCCGTAATCTTTTTGCATATTTTTCCTCTTCTGTTACAGCATGATAGGCATGACAACGGTGATGAAGTTGTCACTTTGCAGGGTAAAAGGCAATGTCGAATCGTTGAGTTTGAGCTGGAATGTATCTGCTTCTACATGCGTCAGAAAATCGAGCATATAGCGGCTATTGACTGCCAGGACGATATTTTCTTCCAGCGAAGCGTTAAAAGGCATCTCTGTTTTTGCTTCGATATTGTCTTCTCCGAGACTTTCAAATATTATAGCATGATTTTGAAAAGTTAGCTTCACTTCCTGAGAAATCGTTGCAATCTGTTTCATATGTGAAATCATCTGATCCCGGTTGACGGAGAGTTCCACTTTGTACTCTCTGGGGATAATTCTCTTGTAGTCAGGATATTTACCGTTGATCAGTTTGGTAAAGAAGATGAAGTTTTCCGATCGTACCAGCAGGGTATTTTCATCGTAGAAGATCTCCATCTCGTCGAAAAAGAGTTTCTGAATCTCTGCAATCGCTTTTTTGGGGATAATCAGTGCAATCTCTTTATCGATAGTTTTTTCAAGTGTGACAATGGCCAGACGTCTGGTATCAGTCGCGACAAAATGAATCTGATTATCCTGCAAGTCGATCAGTGCACCGTTGAGTTCATACTTTGGATTGTTGGTATCGATGGCGGGAGAGATCTTTTTAACAGAGTGCAGAAACTCCATCGGTTCGATTTCAAAACGTGCTTTGTTGTCTATCTGAGGGAAGAGGGGATACTCCTCGGCATTGAACATAGGGAGTTTGAATTTTGATTTCTCCTGCTCTATATAGAGAAAGTTATCTTCTGTTTTGAGCATCATCTCTTCATCTTTGAGAATTTTAACGATATCCAGAAGTTTTTTTCCATTGGCAGTGGCAAGCCCCGGTTGCTCTATTGAGACATTTTGTGAATGCATCGCCAGACCTATTTCAAAGTCTGTTGCTTTAACTTCGAGTCTCTCACCTGTAGCGTCCAGAAGAACATGTGAAGTAATCTGCGAAGCATCTTTCTTTTCCAGAAAACTCTGGGCATTTATAAGGATGTGCTCCAAAACGTTTTTGTTGATATGTATGATCATAGCTCTTCCCTTCTATATTATTATTTTTTTAGTGACAGTAGTAGGTGTGCGTGAATAGGTGAATAATGCTGCAGATGCCGCTATAGCCGACTTTTTACAGATGCTCGCTTTATTTTTTTTATTCACTTCTTTTCACCTGAAATCGATTTGGCTGATGTTATTTTACTCTTTAACGCTTCGACTTTGATTTTGAAATTCTCATCTGTTTTGAGAAGTTCATTGATCTTTTTCATCGCATGAGAGACGGCGGTATGATCTTTAAGGCCAAAAAATTCTGCAAGATCTTTCATCTTGTTTTCGGGTGTGAGTGTTTTGGCCAGATAGATTCCGATACGTCTTGCCTCTACGATAGGCTGACTCCGTTTTCTTGACTTAATATCGGACGGTTTGATATTTAATTCATGTGCGATAACCCGAATGATGTCATCCAGTGTGATGTCGACCGCCCTGTCCTTGATCAGATCTTTCATCACTTCGGTTGCAAAATCGATCGTTATTTTGCGGGAAAGCAGGTTGGCATGGGCGTTGAGGTAGATGATAGCGCTTTCAATTTCACGGATATTGTCTTCCATATGGATGGAGATATAGTGGATCACTTCGTCGTCGAGGTAGATGTTGTCCATCTCGCACTTCTTTTTGATGATGGAGATCTTGGTCTCGAGTCCCGGTGGCTGTACATCGGCCATCAGTCCCCACTCGAACCGGCTGGTCAGACGCTCTTCGAAGCCGGCGATCTTTTTGGGTGGCTTGTCCGAGGAGAGGACGATCTGTTTTTTAAGGTTGTAGAGTTCATTGAAGGTGTGAAAGAACTCCTCCTGCGTCTGCTCTTTGTTGCTGAGAAACTGGATATCGTCGATCAGGAGAAAGTCGCACTGACGGTACTTCTGGCGAAATCGGTCCATCGTCTGGTTGCGCACATGGTAGAGGAAGTCGTTGAGAAATTGCTCGCTGGTCGTGTAGATGACGACAAATCCCTGACTGATGGCATAGTTGCCGATTGCCTGGATCAGATGGGTTTTCCCCAGTCCGCTGCCACCGTAGATAAAGAGGGGGTTGTATTGCTGTCCTGGGGATTTGGCAGCTGATTTGGCAGCAGCAAAAGCGAGTTGATTGGAGGAGCCGACAACAAAATTTTCAAAAGTATATGATGTGTTTAAGAGTGTGGAAGGGGTTTTGTTTTTTTGTGCAACAGGCTTATTGTCATGTTTATTCACATGTTTGCAGGCGGATTGGTGTTCAATCACTACCGTGGGTGCTTTGTCTGTCAAAGACTCATAGATATGTGCTATTTTGTCGGCGTATTTTGTCTGTATCCATCGAACCAACAGCTTGTTTGGTACCAGAAACAGGAGTGTATCGGAACTTGACTGTTTTTCATCAAACTGCAGTGGGGTGATGAACTTTTGATATTCGTCGGCAGGAATCTCTTGTTTGAGGAGGTCGAGTACTTGCTGATACAACACGGTCAACCTCCTTTATTCACATTTGATGTATAGATGTGAATATTTTAGCAAAATTAATCTAAAATAGCTGAGTAAAGATCGATAACAGAGTCCTTGCGTGGACTTTTCACATATTGAGAATAGAGCAGTTATTCATCATGCTCATGTGAATAGATTACAGATCTGAATTTTAAATTGAAATTAACTGCAATAGCTACTTTTTCACATTGTGAAAAGTATGTGAATAGTGTGAAAAAGGTGATGGGCTCGTATGATTATACTTGGTATTGATCCTGGCAGTATCAACTGCGGATATGCTTTATTAGAAAAAACTAAATACAGAACGATACTTTTGGAGGCAGGGTTGATCAAGATCAAAACCAAAGTGCTTCAGGAGCAGATCGTGGAGCTGGTAGAAGGGTTCGATACTGTGATACGAGGCAAAACGATCGATGAGGTGGCGATCGAGGATATCTTCTATGCCTACAATCCCAAAACCGTCATCAAACTGGCGCAGTTTCGCGGCGCTTTGAGTCTGAAGGTGCTTCAGGAGATCGGAAATTTCAGCGAGTATACGCCGTTACAGGTCAAAAAGGCGGTTACCGGAAACGGCAAGGCGAAAAAGGAACAGGTGGCGTTTATGGTGAAGCGGATACTGGGGATCAAACAGGAGATCAAACCGCTCGATATTACCGATGCGATCGCCGTCGCACTCACCCACGCCCAGCGTATGCGGTAAAGTTTTTTTGTATCGGGCCGATTTAGTGCAAAGTTCACTAAAAAGGCTTCAACATGATCAAAAAAACGGTTTTTGCAACACTGCTCATCGCATCTGCGGCACAGGCGGAGATTGTCTATCAGGGTACTTCAGTCGGTGCGGAGGCGTCGCTGTTCGGTATCGGTGCCAATATCAAGGGTAAGTTCAACGACTACTACGGTATCCGTGCGAGTTTCGACACATTTAGCATCAACGACTATGAAGTGGAAGATGACACTACCAAATACAACTTCGATCTCAAACTTCAGGATCTGATGCTGGTGGGTACCTATCACCCCTGGGCGGGTTCGTTCAACCTTCAGGGCGGTATGATCGTCAACAATAGTGTGCTTGACGGTGATATCACGCCAAATGCCCGTCAAGGTGATACGATCGAGTTCGATTTCAACGGTAAGCATCATGTCTACAAGATTTCAGAGCTGGGATCGATCCACACAAAAGTCGATTTCGATCCAATCGCCCCTTATGTCGGTTTAGGATGGGACACTTCATTTGACAAGAAGAAGGGGCTGGGGTTTATTTTCAATGTCGGTGTTGCCTATCAGGGGTCAGCTACCGCACGCTATAATATCAACTATGGTCCGGCACTCGATATCGACAAGCGTATTGCCGAAGAGACGGCAGATATCCCGGACGGTCCGCAGAAAGAGGCGAAGATTGCGGAAATCACCGCCGAAGTGAAAGAGAGAAAGCAGGAGCTGGATGCGGAGCTCAAAAAAGATCTCGATGCCGAGATGCTTTCACTTCAGGAAGAGCTCGACAAGTATGAGTGGGTTCCCTACGTCGGGATCGGATTTAACTACAAATTTTAAACTTTTTGGTATCCTTTCAGAAAGAGCCGGAAAGGATACCGATGCACAAAATCTTCACCTATTTCGAACAACTCACGCAGATTCCCCACTGTTCGCATGATGCGGAACAACTTAAAGCGTTTCTGACCGATTTCGCCGCACGGCACGGGTATGCGGTCCAGACCGATACCGCCGGTAACATCCTCGCCTCCAAAGGTACTTCGAAACTCGCACTGCAGGCGCACTACGACATGGTCTGTGTCGGCAGAGCACCCGAGATCGAAACTTTCGAGAAAGAGGGGTGGCTCTACGCGAAGGAGTCGACGCTGGGGGCGGACAACGGCATCGCCGTAGCGATGATGATGGCGCTGATGGAGGAGGGGAGATCGTGTGAATTTCTCTTCACCGCAGATGAAGAGGTGGGGCTCGTGGGTGCCAATGCTCTTGCGTTCGATCTGCAAAGTGATTACATGCTCAACCTCGACAGCGAAGATGAGGCGGAAGTCTACATAGGATGTGCGGGCGGTGTTGATCTCTTTGCCGAGAAAAAGTATGGGAAAGCGCGGCATGAGGGCTCCTTTTACGAAGTGGTCGTTTCGGGGCTTCCCGGAGGCCATTCGGGTGTCGAGATTCACAAAAATATTCCCAATGCGATCAAACTTTTCGGTGCCTATGCCAAAGCGCATGCGCTTCAGATCGCGACGATCGAGGCGGGGGAGCGCATCAACTCGATCCCGACACATGTGCGTGCGATCGTCGCCGCGACAAAACCGCTTCCGGAGGAAGAGCATATTTCGGTCACACCGCTTTCGGAAAGGTACGATCTGATCGATGGCAGTGCGGAAGTGATCGATCTGATCGACAAAGTACCGCATGGGGTGCTGCGGATGCATCAGACACTTGGGATTCCCGACCGCAGTATCAATCTGGCGCTCCTTTCGATAGAAGAGGGGGTATGTCGTTTCTCGCTTTCGGCCAGGGCAATGGACAACGACGGACTGGCAGTCGTGGAGGAGCAGGTGCGGCAGCTCTTTTCACAGTATGGATACATCGTGCGCAGTGAAGGGAAGTATCCGGCATGGAAACCGGAGGTCAACGACTTCTCCGAGATGGTCTGTATAAAAGTGGCGGAAGTGTTCGGCCACTGTGATTACAAAGCGATTCATGCGGGACTTGAGTGTGCGGTCATCTCCAGTCTCTATCCGAAGATGAAGATCGCCTCCATCGGGCCAAATATCCGCTCACCCCACTCAGTCCATGAACATGTCGAGATCGCCTCAGTGGAGCGGGTTTACGAAGTGGTGCAGAAGATCGTGGGGGCGCTGTGTGACTAGGCTCCTGTTCCTCGGGCTGACACTGCTCCTCTTCGGCGGTTGTGCGCCCAAAATCGCCAATACATGGCAGGAACGTGTCGTACATGCACCCCAAAATCCTGTGCCGTTGTATGTACGTGTCTACGGCACAGGTGCACCGGTGGTGTTGCTGCATGGGTTCGGGGCTAGCGGGGAGAGTTTCAGTCGTATTATCCCAGAACTCTCCAGACACTTTCGTCTCTATGTGCTCGATCTGAAAGGGTTCGGCGACTCACCGAAACCGGACGACCACCGCTATTCGGTCTACGATCAGGCAGTGCTGGTGGAGCGCTTTTTGCAAAAGCACGATCTCAGAAACGTCACGCTGATCGGCCACTCCTACGGGGGCGGGGTGGCGCTTTCACTGGCACTGATGGATCCCGCCCGCATCCGCAAGATGGTGCTGATCGACGCGGCGGCGTACCCGCAGCAGCTGCCCAAACTGATCCGATGGCTGCAGATTCCGGTGGTCGGCCCACTGGCGTTTTATCTGCTGCCCGCTTCGTACGAAGTGAAGGAGTCTTACCGATATGCCTTTTACGACAAACGTAAAATCCCTGAAGATATTGACCATGCCTATACCAAAAATTTGCAAAAACCGGGGGCCAAACAGATCTATCTGGAAGCGAGCCACGAGCTTGTTCCTCAGGATATCGGGTGTGTATCGCGCTACTACCGCACGATTCGCATCCCGACACTGATTCTCTGGGGCAGCAACGATATCGTGATCCGTCCTGAAAAGGCGTATCGACTGCACAGAGATCTGCGCAACTCCCGTCTGGTCATCATCCCCCGTTGCGGTCATATCCCGCATGAAGAGTGTCCGAAGCAGGTTTTGGAAGCATTAGAAAAATTTATGTTACAATAATATTATGAAAAGATCGTTTTGTGCCGTTTTGGGTATCGTTTTGGCTGCGGGAACGCTTTTGGCGAAAGAGAATCTTCTGGCGCTTCAATACAGCGGTGTCTATCTGAAAGAACACAACCGTACTTACCATATCGAGCGGATCGAGCCCTTTGCATGTATGGACCTGGGGATTACACCTGAAAATCTCTTTCTCTATCCCGAGCGCATCCCCAAAGCGTGTCGGCATACAGTTATCAGGACGTTAGGCGCTATTCAGCCGATGCAGATCGACCCGGAGATCCGGACGGTTGGTGAACTGGAGGTGCTTGATTTCCTTCAAAAGATGCAAAAATCCCCAGCAGAATACATCCTCGTCGATGCCCGGAAAGCGGAGTGGTTTGAAACGGTGACTATTCCAGGATCGGTCAATATCCCCTATACCGAGATCCGGTACGATGCCGACTTTCCCGAAGAGCATGTACGTCTGATGAAGCTGCTTGGGATCAGAAAAACCAAAAAGGATTACGACTTTTCCCATGCGAAAAAGGCGCTGCTCTTTTGTAACGGGGCATGGTGTGTGCAGTCGGTGAAGGCGATCCGCTATTTAACAGAGATGGGCTATCCCAAAGAGAAGTTACTCTGGTACCGCGGCGGCATGCAGGATTGGATTTCGATGGGGTTCATTACCACACCCATTAAATAACGCAATGTTTGATGTAACAATTTCATTCATAATCAAGGCAGATTTTTGCAGGACTCGCCAAAGCGAATGCAAAAAAATCTAACGCTGAGTATGGATGAAATTGCTGCACCCTTCGGGGAGAATGAGACGAGGCAATCTGCACATAAAAAAATCTTTGAATTACCTACAGGTAGTCCTGCAGATTTTTTTATGTACATCTCACCTCGTCTCATTCTCTCAAAATTTGCGTTATTTAATGGGTATGGTAATCAGGAGTGTGAAACCTTCAGAAAATCGGTAAAGAGATATTTGTGATCTTCGGGGAGGTGGTCGTAGAGTTTCAGCGCCAGCTCCCGGATCTCCCAGAGGGCTGATTTGTCGCTTCGCAGTGAGATGAAGTTTTGCAGGCTTCGGGCATTGATGGTCCAGGTGAGTTCCGTTTTGTAGGATTCGGGTAGGCAATATTTGGCCTTGTCGTTGCTGATACCGCTCTTCAGGACCTGTCGCAGGTTTTCGAGTGCGCAGATACTCATCTCGTTGACCAGATCTTCGTCGGTGAGGACCAGATATTTTCCGGCTCTCTGGATATCGTCTACGGTAAAGGGCGCTTCGTTTTTGAGCTCTTTGAGGGTGTAGCGGGTACTTTTGACCGAGAGACTCGCCATACGGTGGCGTGCCAGCTCCTGCAGCAATGCGCGGGATATCCCCTGGATGTAAAAGGTGTAGACCAGATGTTCGAGGGTGGAGGCATGTTTGAATTTGTTTCCGACACGGTCGATTAGTTCACGGTCTTTTTCACCGCCGTTGTCACTTTTGTCGAAACTCTGCCAGCATGTACGGATCGCGTTGGCGCAGACGGCAAGAGGTGTGTGGTGGAGAAGGGTGATTTGCATGCTACCAAGTCCTAAGATATTTTAGGACTCAGTATAGCAAAATTATGTTTTATTGTTTGAGCTGGAGGAGGGTGTTGAGCATCTGATCCGATGTGGTGATGGTCTTGGAGTTGGCCTGGAATCCTCGCTGTACGACGATCAGTTGTGTCAGGGAGCGGCTGAGGTCGACATTGGACATCTCCAGTGCGCTCGACTGCACGAAACCGCGTCCGCCTGCAGCCGCCTGACCGATGACTGGTTCTCCTGAGTTGGCTGTCTGGACAAAGACATTGCCCCCGTCGCTCTCCAGACCGATGTTGTTGGTGAATTTCGCCATAGCGACCTGTGCGAGACCGAAAGAGCGGCCGTTGGTGAAACTGCCTACCAGTGTACCGGACTGGTCGATACGGATACCATCGAGGTCACCGCCGGTGAAACCATCCTGACTGATACCTGCCGTATTGGAAGGGGAGTCGAAACTGGTCATACCGTCAAATTTATTGGCATGTCCGAGATCCAGAACGATCGTCTGATTGGGAGAAGAACCGTTGTTGGCGGTGTAGGTGACACTTGTCGGTGTATAGGAGGCCAGCGAACCGTCGGAGTTGAAGATTACCTGCCCTTCCAGTTCGTTGGGATTGATCGGTCCGCCGATATCACCCGGTTTGGGGACGGTAATTTTCATATCCCATGATACTCCGGTCTTGATTTTGTTTGTATCGTAGATATAGCCCGCTTTTCGGTATTCGATTCTCAGTGTGTGTTTGGAGCCAAGAGAGTCGAAGATATCGATACTGGCGGCATGGGTAGCTGCATTGATCTGCTGAGAGATTTTGCTTCCGGTGCTGCCTGCCGGCAGTGTCCCCGCAAAAGAAGACATGGTTTGTGTAAAGAGTTCGTTGTTCTCGGTATCGCCGTCTGTGATGCCGCTGACCTGTATGGTGAGATCGTTAGTACCTGTTGGATTTTTGATTTGAAATTTTCCCTGTTCGTTGACAGTTACTTCAGCACTGGAAGATGTAGCTTGTGCAAAATCCTGAAGCTCTTTTCTCAGATCTTCTGTTGAGCGAAAATAGTGCACTTCACCAGTAGCTGGATTTCCATTATTATCTGTATATGTATAGCTTTCTGTATAGCCAACTGCATCACTGTCATCTGTGTATCTAAATTGTCTCTTGGTCGCTCCTCCGTCAAAGCTGACCTCGATTCCCTGACCACCTTTTGCATCTGTGACGGTCGTACCGGTTTTGGTTAATGTCGCCGCTTTGATATTAAACGCCTGTCCATCCGCACTGAAAAGAACACCGAAATCATCCACTTTCTCATCATCTTTGGTATTAGGTGTCCCATCTGGCCCATTAAGTCCGGCAACTGCATCCAGCGGGCGTATGACAGACATGTTTTCTATCTTGTTACCGGCGTTGAGATTGGCTTTGACGTTTACTTGTGAAGTCTCTTTGGCGGGGGTTGTGAGCCCGGGTTGGATCTGTATATTTTGTATCGGGGCAGAGGTATCGATCTTCCCTGTTTCCGGGTCTCTGACCCATCCCTGTGCCACGAGGCCGTTGTTGGTGACGAAGTTACCGTTGGAGTCGAAAACAAAGTCTCCGTTTCGACTATATTTATAAGTCGTACCACCATCCTGACTGACGACAAAGAAACCATCTCCCTGGATTGCCAGATCGGTCGCTTTGCCTGTAGACTGTACCGAACCCTGTGAAAAGATACGGGTGACGGAGTTGACTTCTGTACCAAGTCCTACCTGCATCGGGTTTTTACCACCGAGATTGCCCTGGGGGGCAGTGGCGATTTTGGCAGTTTGAGAAAGCATGTCAGAGAAGTTCGCACGGCTGTATTTGAATCCGCTGGTATTGACGTTGGCGATATTGTTACCTTCGACATCCATAGCGATCTGGTGTGCCTGGAGGCCGGAGACGCCGGCCCATAATGATCTCATCATCTTTGAATCCTTTTTTCTTGTTTTGTTGTTTTACAACTCCTCACTCTTGTCGAAAACAGAGCAAGTAGTGTGCCCAAAAAATGGGTAGTGAAACTGTTTGACGCTATTTTTTCATATTGATCGCATTTTGTATCAGCTGGTCGCTGGTCGTGATACTTTTGGCGCTGGCATCAAATGCTTTTTGCATGACAATCAACTCTGTCAGTGCCGTGCCCATCGAAATGTTGGCTTTTTCGAGGGCAAAAGGGGTGATTCTGGTGGTATCGATCGTGTTACCGTTCTTATCTTTGAAGAAGAGTGGCGTGCCGCTGTTGGCTGTCTGCCTGAAATAGACCGGTGAGGATTGTTCGAGCCCCGCACTGTTTTGAAAGTGGTAGACTGCGATTTTGGCTACCGGGATTGCGGCACCGTTATCAAATGCTGCTGTAATCGTACCGTTGTCATGCACAGCGTAGTCAAGAAGCTTGCCACTCTTTTTGCCGTTTTGATGGACTGTTTTGGTAAATCCCTCTTCCTCTCCATGATAAGAGAAGAGTCCGTCAAAACCACTGTTGGGTGTGCCTGGATTGTAGGATGATCCGAAGTTCAGCGTGATGGGTGTACCGTTGTTGTCGATCGAGGTGAGGGTGGTCGAGATGAGTGCACCCCGGTCATTAAAGTTGAGTTGTCCCTCCTCTGTTGTGACAGGTTTATCGTCAGCGTCATAGATCGTCGCTTTGGCATTCCAGATCGTGGTGTCCACTGCCTGGGGAACCACCTTTGTCAAGTCGATGACGAGACGGTTTTGGGTGCCGTCCGGATTGATCAGTATGGATTGAAAATTTTCCTTATTGGGCGTTTCGATACGTTGTTTGTCCGCATTGAGCGTATAGATCGGTTTGGCATTGAGTGCACCTTTAAAGTCGATCTGTGTAGTCGGAATGGCCGGCATGAAGACGTTGTCATCGAGCAGGATTTTTGCCTGTGCAGTCGGATCGGTGAGATCGATTTCCATTTTTGGATCGGAAACCACTGTGCCATCCTGGATATTGCCAGTGGGGGTACCGAGCAAAAAGTTTCCTCCTGCATCGACAAGATAACCTGCGGCATCCTTGTTGAAAAGTCCCGCACGCGTATAGAGCTGTTCTCCGGCGACTGTTGAGACACCAAACCATCCATCACCGTTGAGTGCCAGGTCGAAAGGATTTTCGGTCTTGGTGATAGCACCCTGGCGAAACTGCAGATTGGTGGCTGCTGCGCGGCTTCCAAGTCCGATATCATTGGAGACAGGGGTGGCGGGCAGACTGGTCAGTGACTGTGTAAAGATGGTTGAAAATTCCGGAGTGGAGGTTTTAAAACCGATCTTGTTGACGTTGGAGATATTTCCGGCCCAGACATCCAGACCGAACTGGTGTGTTTTGATACCGGAGACACCGTTGTAAAAGGAGCGATTCATTTAGCTATCCTTTGCATAAATCTCGGAGATTTTGTCGAACGGAATAAAGCTGCCGTTGAGTTTGACATAGGTTTTGGCATCGTCAAATTTGACCGATTCGATTTTGTAGGAACCGAAATTTGCCTGAAGTTTGACGCCGTCCGGGTTGTAGTAGTTGGCGATGACGCTAAATTTTCCCGGTGTCGCGTTTTCTCCTGCGTCATTGTGCCCGTCCCATGTAAAAGCATGTTTGCCTTTGGTCGTTTCGCCGATCTTCATCACTTTGACAAGGCGATTCTCTTCGTCGTAGATCTCTATCTGTCCCTCTTTTGCATCCTCTTCGAAGTTGAGTTCGAAGTTGACCGGATTTGGATTGCCTTTGGTATCCTGCGTGAGGTCGATTGTATTGTCGAGTCTGGCATATTTACCAATGGCACTGACGGCGGCAAAGTTTTTGTTTTGTGTGAAGCTTGCAGTCAGTGCTTCGAGTGCTTTGTTGGTTTTTTCCTGCGTTTCGAGTGCCGCCAGCTGAGAAGTCTGGGAGAGAATCTTGTCACTATCCATCGGGCTGGTAGGGTCCTGATGCTGAAGTTCTGTCAATAGCAGCTTCAGAAAGTCATCTTTTCCCAGAATGGAGTCCGGGTTGACGCCTGTACCTGTGAGTGTGGAGAGTGCATTTGTTGTGGTATTTGTCGGATTGATTGTAGCCATGTCGACTCCTTTATACGTATCTGGGGACGATCATCTCAAATCCCTCTTGTTCTTGTGGTTCTTCTTCAAAAGGTCGGGAAGATTTTCCGTTTTCTCTCTGTTGCTGTCCACGCTGTTGTTCTCTGTTTTCACCAAACTGCATCTGGAGGCCAGTAAAGCCCATATTGACCAGAGCATTTTTGAATTCGGCCTGATTTTGGGAGAAGATTGCGATGGTGTTTGGACTGGCATTGATATTGACATGCAGATTGTTTCCTCTGTTGATGAGTGTGACATCGACATCACCGAGATTTCCGGGATTGAGTTGCATCTTGATTTTCATCAGCGGTGGTTTGTAGCTCTCGACCTTTTCTCTGAACTCCTGTGCGAAGTTGTTGAAAGTACGTTTGATCTCTCGTTGATCATGTTTGATAGTGTGTAGTTGTGGCTGCTTTGTTTCATGTGAAACAGTGCCTTTTTCGACTGTTGGGTCACTCTCACCCGGTTCTGATATCACTGTTTCCGATTTGATCTCTTTATCTGATTTTGTTTCTATGAAATGCGTATGCTTGTTCTCTCCGGCGTTCTCCGTCAAAATCTTTTTTTGTGTCGTTGTCACAGCGATGTGATGCAGTGGAGAGTGTTTGGGTTCAGGTGCGGCAGCAGGTGCAGACAGAGGGATCTCCTTGCTTCTGGAGGATACTTCTGTTTTGTTTTGTTTACTGTTTTCAGGATGCGTAATACGTTGTCCGGAGATTGCCTGTTGCAAAGTGGTTGTATGCGTTGATGTTGATGATGTAAGTGTCGCTTTGGTGTTTTTGAGATGATGTGCAGCTGATGTATTGGTTATGTTCTGATTTTTTGGAGGCAGGATCTGCTCTGTTTCTGTGATGCTACTCTTGATATGCTCTATTGGCGCTTTTGTGCTTTTGGCATGTTTTTGTTTGACGGGAGCTGTATTGTTTTCGCTGTCTGCAGGTTCTGGTTGAATATTGCGGTGGGTATCGAGATGTTGTTGTGATTCTGTATTCAGAGATGCTTTTTTAAGAGGCTGAGCTGTAATCGTTGATTTGGATTGTGGATGATCTTCTGTACTATGTGCGGAGAGAGATGCAGTTTTTGTCTGGCGGGATATGTTTGTCTTCCTCTTTAGGTTTTCAGGTTCAGGTGTCTCATCAAGCGATACTGTTTTTTGTGTCTGAGAGGCCTCTTTTACGGGTGCTTTTGACAATATATCTTTCAGCATAGTATCATGCGTTTTTACCGCTTGTGGTGCAGGTTGTTGCAGATTTTTCAACTGCTGCTGAGATGATGTAATCTGCTGTTTCATCAGTTTGAAGATCTCTTCACTGTTGACTTTTCTGACCATCGCTTTGGCGAGTGGATCAAGGGCGGTTTCCTCTTTGAAAAATTCAAAATTTTTCACTTCGATACCATTTTTGGCTGCAATTTTGAGGAGGTCCTGAATGGTGTTGGCTTCCCTGAAGGCTGTTTGTACCTGCAGATCGAGCAACGATGTTTTCAGTGCCTGTGAATCTGTCGGAAAGTCTGGTGGTATGGTCAACTCGGGAGAAGTTTTGAGAACTGCTGCGATT
>JALWPY010000135.1:3603-3899 GCA_026994915.1 Campylobacterales bacterium | reverse complement strand
ATACTCTCATGTCAAGGTGACACCAAAGCGCATCAGAGAGGACAACTCCACGTACAATACCTATAAAATAAACGCGCTGCCTCCCTCTCCTGTCTGTGCGGTAAGCACTGCGGCGATCGAAGCGGCTGTGCATCCCGCCAAAGTGGCGTATCTCTATTTCTTCAGAGGTAAAAACGGAACACATAAATTTTCTACGACGTACAGGAAGCATTTAAAAATCATTCACCAAAAATAATATGTGAATAATTGAAACATTTTTTGTTTTCTTAATGTTTCATATAGTAACAATTTATTTT
>JALWPY010000135.1:0-3593 GCA_026994915.1 Campylobacterales bacterium | reverse complement strand
CTTGCTAATATTATCTCTACAATCTCAATGAACAAGGAATCATAACTATGGCAAAAATCATTTGGTCTAAAATTGACGAAGCTCCGGCTTTGGCAACATACTCGTTTTTTCCTATCGTCTCAAAATTTTGTGAGACGGCTGGTGTAGAAGTCGAGCAGAGCGATATCTCTCTGGCAGGTCGTGTACTGGCTGCAATGGGAATCGGAGAAGATAATCTGGCGAGACTGGGTGAACTGGTCCACAAACCTGAAGCGAATATTATTAAACTTCCTAATATTTCCGCTTCAGTAGGACAGCTCAAAGCGTGTATCGCAGAGTTACAGTCTCAGGGGCACAAGATTCCTGACTACCCTGAAAACCCGCAGACAGATGAAGAGAAAGAGATTCAGGCAAAGTATGCGAAATGTCTTGGTTCTGCGGTAAATCCTGTCCTCAGAGAGGGGAACTCGGACAGAAGAGCGGCGAAAGCGGTGAAAAAATATGCTCAGCAGCATCCGCACAGACTCAAGCCGTTTGCGGAAAACTCCAAAGCACACGTAGCGCACATGAACGGTCACGGTGACTTTTACGGCAATGAAAAAGCTGTGACAATGGAGAAAGCACAGAAAGTGACTATCGCGCTCAACGGTAAAGAGCTCAAAACGATCGATGCGCTTGACGGTGAGATTCTCGACGGTACGTTTATGTCTGTTTCTGCACTGAGAGAGTTTTACAGAAAAACGATTCAGGATGCAAGAGAGAACGGGCTAATATGGTCACTGCATCTCAAAGCGACTATGATGAAGGTCTCCGATCCTGTTATGTTCGGACACGGTTTTGAAGTCTTTTTTGAAGATGTTTTCAAAAAGTATGCAGATGTATTTAAAGAGGTCGGTGTCAATCCAAACCTCGGTATGTCGGATCTGGAGAAAAAGATTGCTGGACACCCCAAAGAAGCGGAGATCAAAGCTGCTTTCCAGGCAGTGATCGAAGCAGACGATCCCAAAATTGCGATGGTTGACTCCGACAAAGGTACTACCAACTTCAATGCTCCCAACGATATCATCATCGATGCTTCCATGCCGGTTGTTATCAGAGAAGGTGGTAAACAGTGGGACAGAAACGGAGATGCACTCGAAACAGTGGCAGTCATTCCGGACAGTACATATGCATACTTTCATGAAGAGATGATGGCTGACTGTGTGAAAAACGGGCAATTTGACGTCACGACAATGGGGACGGTACAAAATGTCGGTCTGATGGCGCAAAAAGCGGAAGAGTACGGATCACACCCTACGACATTTATCCTGGACGAAGCAGGTACGGTGACTGTGACTGCGGAAGACGGTACAGAACTGATGCGCTTCGAGTGTGAAAAAGGGGATATCTGGAGAATGAGCCGTGCCAAAGATATTCCGATCAGAGACTGGGTCAGACTAGCGGTAGAGAGAGGAAAACTGGAAGGGTATCCGGTTGTCTTCTGGCTTGATGAAAAGCGAGCGCATGATGCTGAGATGATTAAAAAAGTCAATACCTATCTTGAAGGATACGATACAACCGGGCTCGATATCAAGATTATGGATATGACATCTGCAACCAGATTTACCAACGAACGTGTCAGAGCGGGTAAAAATACTATTGCAGTGACAGGTAATGTACTCAGAGACCACATGACTGATATGTATCCGATTCTCGAACTGGGTACCAGTGCGAAGATGCTCTCTATCGTACCGCTTCTGGCAGGCGGCGGACTCTTTGAAACAGGTGCGGGCGGATCAGCGCCTAAACATGTCGATCAGTTCCTGAAAGAGGGGCATCTGAGATGGGATTCTCTGGGTGAGTTCCTTGCACTGGCGGAATCACTGAGAATGGAATATCAAAAAGGCGGTTCCGAAAAAATCGGCGCACTGACCGAAGCACTCGACAAAGCAAACGAAGGGTATCTTGATAATGACAAGGCACCGGGCAGAAAATGCGGGCAGCCGGACAACAAAGCGTCACACTACTATGTGGCACGTTACTGGGCAGAAGCACTGAGTACCCAGACTGCGGTACCTGAACTGGCTGAGAAGTTTACACCGGTTGCGGAAGCGCTCGTTAAAAATGAAGAGAAGATCATCGAAGAGTTGATGGCGGCAGAGTGCAAGCCGCAGGATATCGGCGGATATTACCATCCGGATGAAGCGAAAGCGGAAAAAGCGATGCGTCCGAGTGAGACACTCAATAAGATCATCGATTCTATCTAAATAAAATCCAGGAGGGGCGCGGGGCGTCTCTCTTTAAAATCTATAATTGTCTGATTTTACAAATCATGTAGTTATAGGTTTTGGGAATAAAACCAAAGGAGCAGTATGAAAGGTACGAGAGTTGGAATTGTCGGTGCGGGAAATGTAGGCGCTACAGTCGCCTACTCACTGGCGATGAAAGGGGTCAGTCATGAGATTATTCTCAGGGACAATAAAATTGACCGGGCAAAAGGTATGGCGCTGGATATGAGTCAGGCAGCCAATGCCGCGAGACAGCATACCGTCGTCTCTGTTGCGGAAGATATGAGTCAGCTGACCGACTGTGATGTTATCGTCATTACCGCGGGAAGTCCGAGACTTCCGGGAATGAGTCGTGACGATCTTTTGATGGTCAATGCCAACATTATGAAAGAGGTTGTGACAGACATCAAAAAATATTCGCCGAATGCTATTTTGATTCCGGTTTCCAACCCTCTGGATGCGATGGTCTATACGGCTATCCGTGAGACAGGATGGGAGCGAAACCGTGTTGTCGGTATGGCAGGTATTCTCGACAGTGCGCGTATGGCACATTTTATCTATGAAAAGGTCGGCTACGGTGCCGGACAGATCAGAGCTTCGGTCATGGGTGGTCACGGTGACGATATGGTACCGCTTCCGAGGTTTTCAACGATTGCCGGCGTGCCGTTGACAGATCTTCTGACCGATGACGAAATTGAAGAGATTGTCGAAAAAACACGTCACGGCGGTGCTGAAATTGTCGGCTACCTGAAAACAGGTTCTGCTTACTACGCGCCTGCAAAATCGACGGCGATCATGGTAGAAGCGATTCTCAAAGATACCAAACAGATCTTCCCGTGTGCGGTAATGCTTGACGGAGAGTACGGCTACAGCAATGTCGTTTCCGGTGTGCCGGTTGCACTGGGCGCCAACGGTGTGGAGAAGATTATCGAAATCTCACTGAATGAGAAACGTCAGGCACAGTTTAAAAAGAGTATCGATTCAGTACGGGCACTGATCGATACACTCGATAAAAATAACTTTTTTGGAGACCAATAGTATGGAAACAAGAATTGAAAAAGATACAATGGGAGAGATTGAAGTTCCTAAGGATGCATACTGGGGAGCACAAACCCAGCGAAGTATTCAAAACTTCAGAATCGGTGAAGAGACGATGCCGTATGAGATTACACGGGCTTTCTCTTATCTGAAAAAAGCAGTGGCACTGGTCAATAAGGACCTGGGAAAACTTGATCCGAAAATTGCCGATGCCATTGCACAGGCGGCGGACGATATGCTGGCGGGCAAACTGGACGGAAACTATCCTCTGGTTGTCTGGCAGACCGGTTCTGGTACACAGTCTAACAT
>JALWPY010000134.1 GCA_026994915.1 Campylobacterales bacterium | reverse complement strand
GTGCAAAGGGTTGGATCTTCTCTTTTTGGGTATCGATTTTTCGCGTCGTTATCTTACCATTTTCTTTACTAAAATAAAGACTCCCGGTTGCTTTGATCGGAGAGTTTTGATTGAAAGCAAATCCATCCGTCGCCAAAAGCGGCAAACTGCGGGCGATCGAGAGTGTCCGTAAAAAAAGGTAGGTAATTTTGATCGCCATAAAGCTGCCCGGTCCTCTGGCGAAGAGAAGGCGCACCGGGCGGTAGCGCTGCAGGATCTCATTTATCAGTACAGGCAGGACTTCACTCGTCTTTTCACTGCTCTGGAAGTGTTCTATCAGCCGGTTCTCCTGATAGATGCCGATCAACAGCGGGGAGGTCAGGGAAATGACAAGAATGTCGACGCGTGGCTCTGTCACTTAGGCATAGACCCTGGCGAGTTGCATATCGGAGATCTCCGAAGCTTCGACGATTTTGTAGTTTTCCGCATCTCTCAGTATCTCTTTGGTCAGCAGATGGTTGAGATGATGGCTTCCGGCAAAAGATTCGTACTTGCCGATGTAGGGCATTCCCAGTAGTCTCAGATCACCGATGGCGTCGAGGATCTTGTGCCGGACAAACTCGTTGTTGTAACGCAGCCCCTCGTTGTTGATGATCTTGTTGTTGTCGAGAACGATCGCATTTTCCAGTGAAGCGCCCAGTGCGAGGTTGTGCGCGCGCAGCATCTGGACATCTTTGAGAAAACCGAAAGTCCGCGCCCGCGAGATCTGTTCCAGATAGGCCTGCTTGCTGAACTCGAATCCATACTCCTGAAAACCGATGGCAGGATGGTTGAATCGAATCTGAAAATGGTAGGAGAGGGTGGATGCCGGTGAGATTTTGACAAACTTCTCACCGTCGCGTACTTCGACCTCTTTTTGCAGCATCATGACACGTTTGGCGGCATCGAGTTCCTGCAGTCCCGTTTCGTTGAGCATCATGCAGAAACTGGTACTGCTACCATCCATGATGGGGGCTTCGGAAGCATCGATCTTGATCAGCAGATTGTCGATACCAAAGGCATAGATGGCCGACAGCATGTGTTCGATTGTCGAGACACTCTTGCCATCGTTTCCGATGACGGTCGCCATACGTGTATCGACGACATTTTCCGGTTTCGCTTCGATATAGGTGCCGGTGTCGGTACGGTAAAAGACGATACCGCTGTTGCTATCCAGTGGCTGGAGCGTAAAGCGGATAGGTTCGCCTTTGTGCAGACCGATCCCCACACCGTTGATCGTTTTTTTAATAGTGCGTTGTTTCAAACAGATCCTTTATCTCGACACCCTCTTTGCCGTAGGTGATCTTCTTCACTTTGTTATCGAAATGCTCTCTGTCGAGGATTTCGCCATTGAAGATGATATGCCCTTTCCCCACCTCTTTCACGATCATATATTCGCCGTCACACTGTACCAGACCGTCGATGACGCCATAGACTTCTACATTGCCCTCGGCGATTACTTTGGCGGCACTGTTGACACGGCCGAAAATGGTCACGTCACCTGCATGGTCCACTTCGACTCCTGAACGGATCGGCTGCTGGATCACCAGTGTTTTGATCGTCTCTTTGACGACGGTATGTTTGGCGGCAGGCTGTGCCTGTCGGGTGCTTTCTTGTTCTATTATAGCACTTTTTTCAGAGGTTGTCTGTCTGGAGCCTGTTTTAATTGCGCAATCTTTGGCCAGCTTGTAACAAAAACCTTCTTCATCGAGGTACTTGACGACATCGTCACTGATATGACCGTGGATCAGCAGGAAAAAGTCTTTGAGTAAGATCTTGTTTTTCTCCATATAGGTGAAAAACGATGCGTCATCGGTGATTTCGATCTCAAATATTCTCAGATTTTTCTGTTTCGCTTTCATGACATTGGCTCCTTATTTGTCGATCATCTTTTTGGCGTTTTCGATCACATCGGTGATGTTGGCTTTGATCCATTTCGCATCCATCCATTCGGCAGGCCGTACGAAGATACCGTGGACCATTGTACTGAAGTGGAGGTGGTCTCCCAGCGCCAGACCTGTGGCACCCGTCTTGGCGACCACTTCACCCGCTTTGACCAGGTCGCCCCGTTTTTTCAGCAGTGTGGAACAGTGGCCGTAGACGGTGTAGAGTCCCAGCCCGTGGTAGATGATGATGTTGTTGCCGTAGATGCCGTTGTAGTCGGCGAAGACGACGACACCGGGATTGGAGCTGTAGATGTTGTCCTGGCGTATACTCGCCAGATCGATTCCCAGATGGTACGATTCGCTGATGACATTCTCTTTGTTTTTGTACCAGTAGTAGCGGTGATCGCCGAAGCTGCCGACCACTTTGCCGTTTTTGAGCGGGTAGAAGGGGCGGATATTGAAACTGTCGATACGGTTGTGATCGACCCGTGAAGTGATTTTTTTGATCAGGGCGTCATTTTCGGTACGGTAGGTTTCGTTGATGAATCGCAGTTTTTCTGTAGGTGAGAGATCTTTCGTCTTTTCGGGTTCATCTTCTGCGAGATCGGCGATTTTTCCGTTGATGAAGCGGTCTTTGGCCTGCAGATAGGAGGTGCGGTACGATCTTGCTTTGAGAAAGAAGCTCAGTCTTGCGCGACTTTTGTTGCCTGCATGGTCGACCGCGACCACTTTGGCACTGAAGCGCTTCTGGTTGATCGGCCATGCAAGCAGAACGATATAGTACCCATCTTTATAAAATGGTGTCGGTTCGAAACGTTTGCCGAAATTCGTTTCGACATAGAGCTCTTTGAGGTTTTTGTCGGTCGCTTTGAAGATCGCGATGGCCGAACCCCCGCGGGTGATACCGTAGGAGGTGACCAGTGAGAAGAGGTCAGGTTTCTGACTGTCTACGCGCAGGCGCATCTTTTTGACAGCGCTGTTGCCTTTGAAAAAGTTCCATTTGCTGGCATCTTTGGCGATGACAGTCAGCAGGAGGTCGTCACTCTGTTCTGCAAAGCCGATTTTGGGGTATTTGACCCTGAGGGTATAGTTTCTGAGCGGTTTTTTGAAGTCTACATCGGCGATCTTGACACGCTCTTTGCCGTTGCTGAGGTAAGCTACGATCTCTCTGAGCCCGGTGTCGTCACTGATGTTGATGTCGAAAGGGTGGTGACTGTTCCAGAAACGTTCGGTCTGCATCTGGATGACGGGTCTGTTGGTCTCGAACATGGGAGAGTTGACGGTTTTGTACCCTCCATATCCCAGTGCCCCGAGTATGATCAGTACAATCAACGGACCTAAAGCGCTTGCACCTCTTTTTTTGCTCATATACCTGCCTTTTCAATGATATTGTCGATGATTTCCTGCGCATTTTTGGATTTTGTGTTGAAGCCTGCCGCGCGTTTGTGACCGCCGCCTCCAAATGCAATGGCGATCTGCGAGACATCGATACTGCCTTTGCTGCGAAGTGATATCTTGTACCCCTCATGCTCTTCGATGAGCAGGATCGCCACTTCGACCGTGGCCAGAGAGCGGATGATATCGACACAGGCGTCGCTGTCTGAGCGCAGGGCACCGGTGACGGCAAAATCCTCCAGCGTCAAAACTGCGTATCCTACCATAGCATGGTAAATGAGTTGTAACTTTTCGATGGTCAGTGCTTCGAGCCGCAGTTTGGCCAGAGAGTTGCGCTCTTTGAGGTTTTTGGCAACGGTGACGGGGTCGGCTTTGGCTTCGATGAGTTCGGCGGCGATCTCAAAGGCGTGTGCCGTGACATTTTCGTAGCTGAAAAAGCCGGTATCTTCCGCCAGGGCCGTATAGATACAGGTGGCGACGTCACGGCGCAGGGGGACGCCATTTTCATGCAGGAGTTTCAGTACGACGCTCGAAGCGCTCGGCAGATGCTCTTCGATGAGGTTGAGCGTGCCGTAACGGGTGTTGGTGATGTGGTGGTCGATGTTGATGAGGGGTACATCGACGGGTTCGATTCCCAGGCGGTCGAAGCTGCCGCAGTCGAAGCTGATGAGCAGATCGACGCGGGAGGGAAGGGCGGTTTTGATCCTGTCGAAGTTTGGCAGGAAGTCGTATCGGATGGGTAAGGGCGTGGTGACGTTGACCACGGTGACTTTTTTGCCCATCTCTTTGAGTATGGGGTAGAGTGCGAGGGAGCTGCCCAGCGCATCGCCGTCGGGATTGACATGCGAGATAAGTGTGATATAACGACTTTGGGTGATCAGTCGCCAGGCTTCCTGGTACAAGAGCGCTCCTCCGGTTTTTGGGAAAAATTATTTGACTTTATGTGAGGCGTTAGTCTATACCATTTTTACTAAGAATGCGGTTAGAGGGGGCGATTAATTTCTCTTTTTTTCGTATTTTTTGAGTCGGCCCGCAAGATGACCGCTTGCGAAGGACCACTGGAGATTGTAGCCGCCGCACGGGCCGTCGAGATCGACGATCTCCCCGCAGAACCAGAGCCCCGGGATCTTTTTGCTCTGCATTGTGTCGGGATCGATCTCTCTGAGTGAGATACCTCCGCGGGTGATCATGGCCATCTTGAAACCTTCATGACCGGTGACGGTCAGTGGCGTCCATGCCAGCAGCTGCACGAGGTGCTCTCTTGCGGCGCCCGGGACTTTGGAAAATGTGCTGTCGGGATCGATACCGGCGAGGCGGCAGAGCTCTGTGGCTACAGATGCTGGGAGCAGGGTGGTCAGATGTGTCAGCATCGAAGCATCGGGATCTGCGGTGTGGCGGGCTTTGAGATGCCGGTGGATCTGATCGGCGTGCATCCCTTTGGTCATATTGACGAGGATCGGTACTTCGGAATACTTTGCCAGCAGTGGCGTGATCTCACGTGAAAAGTCGAGTACCACCGGGCCGCGGATGCCGTTTTTGGTGAAGATGAGGTCACCGGTCGCGGTCAGCTTTTTGTATCTGGGCTTGGGAAGATCAACTTTGATGGTCGCTTTGGCGATCGTGTCGGCGCGGCAGTTCGCACCCCAGCGCTCTTTGGTGAAGAGGGGCATCATGGCCGGGTGGAGGTCGGTCACTTTGTGCCCCAGATGCTGCGCCATCGCGTGCCCGTCACCCTCGGCACCGAGTACAGGGTATCCCAGTCCACCCGTCGCGAGGATGACATGCGGTGCCATAAAATAGTGTGATGCGGTTTGCACCCCGGTGACATGCATCTCTTCTGTCATGATACGTTCCACTTTCTGACTGCATAAAATGGATACACCCAGACGCTGTAACTCTTTTTCGAGTGCGCTCAGGATAGTCTGGGCATTGTGCGTCAGGGGGAAGATACGAAAGCCGTCGGGAGCATGGGTGGGAACGCCGATCTCTTCGAAAAATGCGGTGAGTGCGCGATGGTCGAAGGCTTCGAGAGCAGGTGCCATGAAGCGGCCGTTTTTGCCAAATCGTGCCATGAAGGTTTCATTCGGCAGTGTGTTGGTGAGATTGCAGCGGCCGCCGCCCGTGGCTTTGAGCTTGGCACCGGGGCGTGAGAGCTTCTCCAGCAGGAGCACGCGCCGGCCCTCTCTCGCGGCAGTGATGGCCGCCATCATCCCTGCCGCACCGGAGCCGACCACGATGAGATCGTAGTCACTTCTCATGGGAACCTTCATGCTGTGACCGGTAGCGGAGGGCATGCCAGAGGGTGTGGATGTCGCTCTTCTGTTCGGGGAGTATCAGTGTAATGGCAATATTTTCCATTGCTTCCAGCAGCAGAAACCAGACGGCGATGTGAAAGAGCAGCGGTTCCCTCCAGATGAGCAGTACCAGAACGCCCGTACTCATGAGCAGTGCCGACAGTTTCGTGATCCATGTATGGTAGCTCGCCAGTTTGCCGAACCGCAGCAGCGCGACGATAGCCGGTGCGATGTAGATGAGGATCGCTGCGAAGATATAGACTCTCTCCTGAAGGATGATCTCAGGCCAGAGCCACCAGACAGCGACCGGTGTCGCGAGATAGGTGAGGATATCGCCGTAGCTGTCGAGTCGGGCACCCAGATCGGAGGTCTGGTGCAGCGCTCTGGCGAGGATACCGTCGAGTGCATCGGAGAGGAGCATGAGGAGAAAGAGTGTGAAAAAGAGCTTCTCCTGCCCCAGCCATGCCGCAAGCAGCAGGAACGGGGTTGCCACGATGCGAAAGAGACTCAGGAGATTGGGGAGGGTCCACATGCGACTATCTGAAAAACTTGCCGAAGAGATAGAAGAGCAGGGAAAAAACGATGCTCAGCAGGATCGATGTGGTGATGGGAAAGTAGAACGTGAAGTTCTCTTTGCGAATGGCGATATCTCCCGGAAGTCTGCCCAGATGAAACGGGATCTTGTCGCTGAAAGCGAGGATGAAACCGATGGCGGCGATAAAAAGCCCGGTAAAGATGAGGATCTTGCCTAACTCTGCCATGTGCGATGCTCCCTGTAGATGGTGTCGTAGTAGCGAAAAAGTAGCAGATTGATGGTACCCCCGATGATCGCGGCGAGCATATCTTTCTGGCCATCCCAGACGTCGCCCTGCGTACCCAGAAACGCGATACCCAGTTCTGGGTGGAAGATCATCGTCGCTGCCCACTCGAGAATCTCGTAGAAGTCGGAGATGGCGACGATCACCGAGAAGGTGAAGAAGAGCGCGACTCTGGCAGAGGTGACGAAGTGGGAGAGGATCTCGAAAAGCGGCCGAAAGAGCAGCAGCCCAAAGAGGAAATGGACCACTCTGTCATAGTCGTTGCGCTGCAGCCCAAGCAGCTCTTTGAGAGGGTCGAACCACGGCATTTCGGCGTAAGTGTAGTGAGCACCGAGTGCATGCAGCGAACCAAAGAGCAGCAGCAAAAGCAGGGTGGTCAGCGAAAAACGAAAACGGTGATCGAGCCAGAGTACCAGAGGAAAAAGTGTGACGGGCAGGACATTTTCAAGCATCCAGTCTGCCGGGTATTTGGGATGGATCGCTGCGATGATCCAGATGACGATATAGATGGCATAGAGAATCTTGTGTGATGCCGGCATACCCTCTCCTTTGGTATTTTTGTATAGTTTTGCACTCTAAAGAACGCATGATAGCATATTTTCAAAGTGTCCGGGTTGTCGTTGTAGCTTTATTATCTCTTTAAATAAGAGTATAATTGAATATATAAAGTGATGAAAAGGAGGCTATAAATATGCGAATAGTGATGCAGACTTTATCAGCGGTGACGGCAGCGATATTGGCGGGAGGCTGTGGAGGAGGCGGCTCCGGAAGCGCTGCACCGGGCGGCGGTGCGACTCCGGGCAGTGTGACGATCCTCACCGATGCCGGGGCAATCGCCTATGAGACGGGAGATGGCGTATGGCGGGAGAATCCGCAACTTGAAGAGACGCTGCCCGGAGGCATGAAGCGGTATCGGTTCAGTGACGACGGGACGTACGGGGTCGCCTGTTACTGTAACAACAAACATCTCATGATCTTTCAGATGGATACCGACGAGACCAGGGAGGTACGCTTTGCATGCGGTGGGAATTCTGCTGCTTCCGCAACCATGTCAGGTACCGTCAGTGACCAGACGGGCACGCCGGACGGTTACGGGGTGGCGATGGAGCGTGATTATAATATTGTCTATGGCAGCAGCGGGACTTTCACTCTGAATGCGCCGCTGGGCAAGCGTGATCTGATTGCTGTCTCTCTCAAAACGGTCAATGCCAAAACCGTACCGCAGCGTTTTTATATAGAGCGGGGGATCGACTTTTCCGGTGCCGATATTGCGCACAACATTACCCTGACCGCTGCCAACAGTACCGGTGTGAGCGGATATGCCCTGATCGGTTTGCACAACACCGATGCGGAACTTTATTTGATCACCGAAAACGACACCTACTTCCGAACGTCGCTCGACGGGCGATGGTATATCCCCGACGCAGGGCTCAAAGAGGGGGATCTCTACGCGTTGTACGGTGAGAAAAAAGAGAACAGTACCAGCAAAGTGACGGCGTTAAAGGTTTCTGATGCAGGTGCGATCACCAAAGAGGATAAAAGTCTCGATCTCTCCTATGTGACGCCGATGAGCGGTGTGGCATACGACAACAGCGCCATTTTCTACGGGCTGGCCTATCAGCCTTCGGCACAGAGTCAGCCGTTTCTCAGCTATCTCATCACGATGGAGAAACAGGCGACAAATGAAAATGTGGATCTCGCGCTCTCGGCCGGCTGGATGAGCGGTGTGAGCAGCTATACCATCCCCGATCTCTCGGCTTTGAGCGGTTTCACAAATAGCTGGCGGGGTGCGCAGCCGGATGGAGTCGTCGTCTCCGCGATCATGGGCAATCAAAGCATCGATACGATGCTCAAAACAGACAAGGTTTTTACACCTCACGATTCCATGTTGTTTATGCGATCGGGTGCGCAGTATGAGGTAGCGACACAACAGCTACCATGATAGAGATGAAACTTGGGGAGAGGCAGAAGTAAGGCAGGGAATGCAGCCCTGGCTGCATCCTCTGCGGAAGAGAGAAAGAGGAAAAGTTACTGGTTCCACTTTCTGATTTTGTTGTGGCATGAGATACACTGGTCGAGGACTTTGGTGTAGTTTTTGGCTGCGGCATGCTTCTTGCCCGCCTCGATGTTTGCTTTGACTTTGTCCGCGTAAACGAGGATGTTTTTTGTCTGGCTTTTGGCAAAAGCCGGTGTATAGTCCATGTCCCCTTTGGGAGCGATCTGGATATTTTGCGAAGCACTTTTGAGATTCTCCACACCCTGGAGTACGAGTTTTTTATTGTTGTAGAGTATGCCCTTCTGGATCTGTGCCATAGAGGCTTCCATCGTCTGCATATCTTGACGTCTGTCGTTTTGATCGTATGCCTGAACGCTCAGTGCGAGTGCAGCGATTGTCAAAAGGCCTGTTAATGTCTTTTTCATAGAGTCTCCTTCATATGTTTGTCTGTATGAGATAATTGTATCAAAATATAAATATGTCTAAACTTTATATGAAATTACCCCTCTGTGCAGAGATGCAGTGTCAAGTTTGACTCCGATGATCCAATCGGGTATGATACCTGTGAGAGACGCGAACACGATTACGAGGAGTCATACGTCATGAAGTTTCTGATGCCCTACGGCATACACAGACCGCCGATGAAAGAGGTGCTCAGGTGGAAACTCCGCACCCTCTTTCAGAAGCGACGTCCTGAAGTTTCGGATGATAACTACATGCTGGAGGTCCATCCCCTTGCGGCAAAAGATCTGGAGCGGGAGGAGGATTTCATCGTCTGGCTGGGACATGCGACCTTCTATCTGCAGCTGGGCGGTGTCAAAATCATCACCGATCCGGTCTTTGGCGATATACCGATGGTTCCACGGCTGGCGGAGTGTCCCATCGACCCCGCACACCTCGATCCCGATATCGTCCTCATCAGCCACGGCCACTATGACCATCTCGATACCGATTCGCTTGCCGCACTGGAGATATATCGCAAAAAGCGCAAAGTGATTCTTCCGCTGAACCTCTCCTCCTATCTCAAAAAGGGTGCCGATGTGACGGAGCTTGGCTGGTATGAGTCGTTTCGCTATCATGAGCGCGTGAGGGTGACTGCGCTGCCTGCGTCACACTGGCACCGCCGAGGGTTGTTTGACTTTAACAGGGCGCTTTGGTGCAGCTTCATGCTGGAGTGCAACGGAAAAACGATATTTTTTGCCGGCGATACCGCATTTGACCGCCATTTTGACGAGATAGCGCAGGAAATCGCGCCGCCGGATATCGCTCTGATGCCGATCGGTGCCTACAAACCCGTCGAAGTGATGCGCCAGAACCATTTGAATCCCGAAGAGGCGGTGGAAGCGGCGAAAATCCTGGGTGCAAAGACGATGATCCCCTGTCACTACGGCACGTTCAAACTCTCGGATGAACCCGTCGGAGAACCGCATACGTGGATTTCCAGACTGGCGGAAGAGGGGAGCCGGAAAATCAGAGTTTTGGGCGTGGGAGAGGTACTGCCGCTTGTGCGACAGGAAACAAACAAAAAGGATATTACATGAAACGATTAACACCCAACCTGGCAGTGAAAGATGTACGTGCGAGCGTCAACTACTACACCGAACATTTCGGTTTTGTACTGAAGATGGCGGTCAGTGAAGACAAGTCGGCAGTCGGTGACACACTGGTCGAGGGCAAAGAGTATGTCTGGGCAAATATTATGAACGGTGATGTGGGGTTTATGTTCCAGAGAGAAGATTCACTTAAAGAGGATGTGGGAGATTTTTTTGACAGGCTCGGTGCGTCGGGAACTTTCTACATGGAAGTGGAAGATATCGACACGCTTTATCACAACGTCAAAAACCGTGTGGAGATTTTGAAAGAACTTGAGACAACATGGTACGGGCAGCGTGAATTTTATGTACGTGATCTGAACGGTTATGTGCTGGCATTTGCAATGATGGAACAAAAAGGTTCATAAGGTGCAGCCTTTTCTACATGCAACGGAGATCATCGACTTTCATGAAAGCGCTGTCTGGTCAACGGCAAAAGCACTCACCAAAGATACCCGAAGCGATACGGAAATAGCCCGAAACTGCTTCGAATATGTCCGTGATGAAATACGCCACAGTGGAGACCACAGGGATGATGTGACAACCTGTAAAGCGTCGGAGGTGCTCAGACACCAAACCGGCTGGTGCTACGCCAAGTCCCATCTGCTCGCTGCACTGCTTCGCGCCAACGGTATCCCCGCAGGATTTTGCTATCAACGGCTCAGCTGTTCGGAGTATCGTGAAGGCATCTATTGTCTGCACGGACTCAACTGGGTCTACCTCGAAGCGTACGGCTGGTACCGGGTGGATGCCAGAGGCAATAAAGAGGGCGTCGATGCGCAGTTTGACCCGCCTCATGAAAAGCTTGCTTTTGTACCTGCAGAGGGAGAGTTCGATCTGGTGGAAAAGTTGAGTGACCCGCTGGATGTCGTTGTGGATGCTTTGCAGCGTCACGGCTCTTATGCGGAGATGGTGGCCAATTTTCCGGATGTGGGGTAAAATTTATAGCTCAAGCGCTGCCGTTTTATCTGATATAGTATAATATAGGATAAAATAACTCCTGATTAAAAGGAAACACTATGCAAAGTGCAGAAAATAGAGCACCTCGAAGAGTTCGCAAAAGTCGCGGACTACTCGCTGGTCAAAAACCTCAACGCCGATCCGAAGGCGACCGAAAACGGTGTCGACCACGACCCGCGGCAGGTCTTCAGCGGCCACTATGTCCCGGTCAAACCGACACCGATCGAAAATCCAAAATATGTCGCCCATAGCAAAGCCTTTTTTCATGAACTGGGGCTTTCCGATGCGCTGGCGACTTCCGAACCCTTCATGCGTATGTTCAGCGGCGACACCTCAAAGCTGCCCGAACCGCTGCAGCGTCTGGGCTGGGCGACCGGGTATGCCCTCTCCATCTACGGCACGGAGTACTACGACCAGTGTCCGTTTCGCACGGGAAACGGATACGGCGACGGGCGTGCGATCTCGATCTTTGAGGGGGTGCTCGGTGGAAAACGGTGGGAGATGCAACTCAAAGGCGGTGGCAGAACCCCCTATTGCCGCGGTGCCGACGGGCGTGCCGTGCTTCGTTCGAGTGTGCGGGAGTTTCTGGCGCAGGAGCATATGTATGCGCTCGGTGTGCCCACGACGCGCTCTCTGACGCTCTACACCTCCACGACCGAGACGGTGAGGCGCCCGTGGTTTCGAAACGGCTCCTATTCACGAGATCCCGAAGTGATGATCGAGGAGCCCGTAGCGATCACGACACGGGTGGCATCTTCGTTTCTGCGGGTCGGGCAACTTGAACTCTTCGGGCGCCGCGCACGTAAACATGAGCACTCCAAGGCGCTGGAGGAGCTCGAAAAGATGGTACTGCACATCATCGCGCGTGAATACAGCGACGAGATCGACGACACACTGACGCTGGAGGAGAAGGTCGTGCGGCTTGCGCTTTTGTTTCGCAAACGGCTCACCTCGCTCGTGGCGAACTGGATACGCGTCGGCTACTGTCAGGGCAACTTCAACAGCGACAACTGCGCCGTGGGCGGATTTACGCTCGACTACGGCCCTTTCGGCTTTATGGATATGTTCGATCCAAAGTATCAGCCCTGGACGGGCGGCGGCATCCACTTCTCGTTCCTCAACCAGCCCAAAGCCGCCGAGCGCAACTTCGAGATGTTCTGCCGCGCACTCAAACCGCTACTGGCAGATGACAAAGAGAGACAGCAAACACTGGATAAAATCAAAAAAGATTTCCCGCTGATCATGCAGGCGCGGATGTTTGACATGTGGGCGAAGAAACTCGGCTGGGAAAAGCTTAACGTTCCACTCTTCAACGAACTCATGAGCCTCATGATAGAGACTTCGGTCGACTATACGATCTTCTTCCGGGAACTCTCGGCGATACCGGAGGATCTCACACCGTTTGTCAAAAGCTTTTACGGTGACAGGTACAACGACGAAGCACTCATGCAGCGCTGGCGCACATGGCTGCAGCAGTGGCGAAACTCCATCGACGCGGCGACACCGGAAGCGCGTGAAGCGCTCTCGAAAAAGCTAAAAAGCGTCAACCCCAAATATACCCTGCGCGAATGGATCCTCGTCCCCGCCTACCAGGCAGCTGAAAGGGGAGACTACAGCCTGATACATGAACTGCTGGAAGTCATGACCGACCCCTACGCTGAACAGTCCGAAGAGATCGAGCGGAAGTATTACCACAAAAAACCGGAAGAGTTGTTCAATATCGCCGGGGTTTCGCATGTGAGTTGTTCGTCGTGACATGTAATCCTCTCATTTTCCAACTCCTTAAAAGTAGAGGCTAAGCTGCAAGAGAAAAAAGAAAAATTGGCAATAAAACATCGTTATTGTCGGGGTTTTGGGCTTAATTTTAAATTTTTAAGATGTAAAGGTTTTTTGCTATGTATGCGTAAAAAATAGCTTGTATTTTCATCTAATACAAAATTAAATATTTTTTCCTCAGTACTTGAAGAAACCGATTGATTGAAAAAAGAGTCAAACTTACTTGAGATCACTTCAAAAGTAAAATCAATATCTTCCTTTGTTTGTATATGAAGTGTATATTTTCCACTTTTTAGTTTACCAAGAGGAAAAAAATATCTTTTATGTGAAGCGATAGCAAAATCCGATAAGTTGTTTGTGTCCCATTTGATATCATCCGGCATAAATAAAAGACACTTTTTTTTCATGTAGTTCAAGAGAGTAAAAAACTCTTTGATTTCAAGTTTAGAAATTTCTGCATCATCTGCATAATGCTTTATATGATTGGTTGCAGCTTTACTACCTGTATCAAAACTCAACCTTCCACTACATTCTCCTTCATGACACTTTGCACATAATGTATTAAAAACAACAATCGACTTTAGACTAATTGCATGCGTTTTTTCAACTGAGTATAATGAAGTTGTAAATAGTAAAAATAATATAAGATAAGATAAAATATTTTGTGTTTTTATTTTATGTCCTTTTTAGCGACCGACTTTACGCAATCAAGTTTTTGCGCTCTTAAAAGTATTTTAGCAAAATAAAGTCAGAGAACTCGACAGGGTAACTTATGCATCATCCAGGGTTTTGTTATCATCTTTCAATAATCTTTGAAAGAGTATATCTTCAACATTCCTGCTTGCATCAACAACCGTTACAATGTAAACTTTCTCATTTTCAATCTTGTAGATAATTCTCCACCTTTTATATATTAGTTCTCTATATTTTAAAACTCCAATTTGCTGAAGTTCAGGAACGATTCTTCGGCTGGCAGGAAGGATTGATAAATCATCACATCTGTTTTTGATTTCAAAAAAGATATTTTTGGCTGTTTGAACACTATCGGTTTTGATATATTCTATGATTGACTCTAAATCAAACTCTGCATTTTTTGTCCATATAACTTTAAAATCTTTCACTTACTACCCAAAGAGCTTTTTTTCTAAATCTTCAAACATTTCATCTTGAGGGATTACATCTCCGTTCTGTATATCTTCTTCACTCTGAATAATCAGTTTCAGTAATGTTAAAGAGTTTTGCAAACTTTCATAACTTTTTATATCCTGGATAACAGCCTTTGCTTCTCCGTTTTGTGTTATGATGATGGGTTGTCTATTTTCATTTACACTATTTATAACATCAGCTGTTTTGGACTTTAAGTAACTGATAGGTTTTATGGTTTGGCTAAGTTGCATGAAGAAATCCTTACTTCTTTTTTAAAGAGTATCAAATATAGTCTTAATTTGGTATGAATTGTTTTTTATTCTAAATTTCTTAGAAGTATTCAGGGAAACTTTTTGCTAAAGCAACCGTTATTCACTGGTTTCAGGAAAAATTTTGCAAATGCAAAACCGTGTACACTTTATTGCATCTTTTTTAAAAAGAAGATATAAATAAGTGTTGTATATCAAATATCTTTGGAAAGTAAAATAATATCTCATGATGGGACTTGTATATCAATGATGTTTTTTTGTCAATGATTTATAAAAAGTAAGGATAACGACTGACTTGATGAATAAGCGGTCTTACTCAATCAAGTTTTTTAACTCATAAAAGTATTTTAGCAAAAGAAAGTTAGAAAACTCGACAGGGTAGCTTATTCATCATCGAAGGTCTTGTTATAGCTAACTTGTTAGCCATACTCGATAAACTTTGGGCTAAAGTTCAAAGGGTTTTTTGGCTCTTAAATGTTTGCTTTAGTAGTTGGCTTTTTGGGGCAACACAAGTTTGTTTTTTTGCTCTAAATGTTTTTGTTTCAAAGTTGTGCGAAGGCATTCGCACTAAGTTTTAGTTCTCAAAAATCTTTTGGACTTTTTAAACTTGTGTTGAACAAAAAAGAGTTTGCAAAGCTTTAACTTCATGATGTTTGTTTTGTCATGAGAGATAGACTTTTTTTCTTTGGTGGTAAATGTTCTATAACTATTTATTAACACTCATTATAGCAAAAAGAGCTACTAATCAAATATTTAACATACAATTAATATG
>JALWPY010000133.1 GCA_026994915.1 Campylobacterales bacterium | reverse complement strand
AGAGAAGTTCTTCAACACCTTTGGGTTCTTCCACAACCACTGCTCCGGCAGGTCGTGTAAGCTACGGTAAAAAAGAGATGAAAAAAGATATGGTAGCGATCATGGCAGCGCATGGTGCTCCCTACGTTGCACAGATGGCTCCCAATAAGTGGAAAGATATGCTCAAAAAGATGCAAACAGCACTGGCGACTGAAGGTCCGGTCTACCTGAATGCTATCTCGGCATGTACGACAGAGTGGAAGTTCGATCCAAAAGATACAATCTCCATTACCGATCTGGCGACAGATTCTCTGGTATTTCCACTCTATGAGATTATCAACGGTACGGAGCTCAATATCACTTACCGACCTAAAAATGTCATTCCTGTCAAAGACTATCTTGGAGCGCAGGGACGTTTCAGACACCTTTTCAAGCCTGAAAATGCACATATTCTCGAGCAGTGGCAGAAAAATGTCGATGCGCAGTGGGAATATCTCCAGAGAAGAGAAGAGGCAAAAGTCTAAAGAGATGATTTAAAGGGGCACTTGCCCCTTTTTTGATGTATAATGTCAATATGACAAAACATATAGCATATCAGGGCGTCCGAGGCGCTTACTCCGAACAGGCATGTCAAAGTGCTTATTCAGATTATACTCCCGTAGCATGTGAAACATTTCAGGAAGCGATGTGGATGGCAGAATCGGGTGAAGCCGATCTGGCGATGATTCCCCTCGAAAACTCCACCGCCGGACGTGTTGAAGAGATCTACCGGCTTATTCCCCGCATGAAGCTGCATGTCATCGCCGAACATTTCGAACCTGTGACACATTGTCTTCTGGGTACTCTGGAAGCGACCATTGAGGGGCTTGAAAGTGTCGCCTCACATCCCCAGGCACTGGCGCAGTGCCATAACAATATCCAGAGACTCGGCCTGCAGGCGATTGCCAAGCTGGACACAGCAGGTGCTGCCAGAGAGATCTCCGCTCGCAATGATCCTGCACGCGGTGCCATCGCTTCAAAACTCGCTTCCGAGATTTACGATCTGAAGATTTTACAGGAACATTTTGAAGATGTCCAGGGGAACACGACACGCTTTTTCGTGCTTTCACCAGAGAAATACGTACCGGAATACCTACATGGCAACCCCTACATCACTTCCCTGATCTTTCAGGTGCGCAATATCCCGGCCGCCCTCTACAAAGCGCTGGGAGGATTCGCGACCAACAGTATCAATCTGCTCAAGATCGAAAGTTACATGAGCAACAATCTGACGGAGGGGAGCCAGTTTCACGTAGACATCGAGGGGCATGTAGATGCTCCGGAAATGCGTCTGGCCCTTGAAGAACTCGCATTTTTTGCCGATGAAGTGCGGATTTTGGGGTGTTATGAGAGTCACCGTTTTCGCTGTCAATTACAGTGAGCACGCAGTGCATTATGCTATAATGCGTGAGAGATAACCTTTTGAATCCTCTGCTTCTCTCAAACGGCTTCACGGTGGGTCCCCAAAATCTGTGCCAGATTTTGACCCTTCCGCTGCAGATGTTGTTCGATCAGCAGATGATTCAAAAGATTCAATAAATTCAGATAAGGACAGAAAATGCCAATGCTCGACAGTTTCATGGTAGACCATACCAAAATGACCGCTCCGGCGGTCAGAGTCGCCAAAAAGATGCAGACTCCCTGCGGTGATATGATCACCGTTTTCGATCTTCGTTTTTACAAACCCAACGAAGGGTTGATGAGTGAGAAGGGGACCCATACACTGGAGCATCTCTTTGCCGGGTTCATCCGCGACCATCTAAACGGTGACGATGTGGAGGTGATCGATGTTTCACCGATGGGATGCCGTACCGGGTTCTACATGAGTGTCATTGGAGAGCCGGATGAGAAGCGTGTCGCCAAAGCATGGGAAGAGGCGATGAAAGATGTGCTTGAAGTGAAAAGTCAGGATGATATCCCCGAACTGAACAAATATCAGTGTGGTACATGTAAGATGCACTCGCTCGAGGAGGCGAAAGAGATCGCGCGGTATGTTCTCGATCACGGTATCGGTGTGATGGATAACGAAGCGCTCAAACTCGATCCGGAGAAGATCAAAAACGCCACATGTTAAACAACGCCCTTATGCGGGAGCGCGATCTCGCCCATATCTGGCATCCGTGCTCTCAGATGAAAGATTATGAGAGTCTCCCCTTCATCCCAATAAAATCGGGGAAAGGGCCCTATCTCTTCGATTTCGACGGCAACCGCTATCTCGACGCGATCAGTTCATGGTGGGTCAACCTCTTTGGTCATGCCAATCCCTACATCAACGCACAGATCAAAGAGCAGCTCGAAACACTCGAACATGTGATCTTCGCAGGTTTCAGCCATGAGCAGGCGATCCGGCTGGCGGAGCGGCTTGTGGCGCTGACACCCGAAAAGCTTCAGAAACTCTTCTTTGCCGACAACGGTTCGAGTGCGATCGAGATTGCACTAAAGATGAGTTTCCAGTACTACAAAAACGGCGGTGAGGTGCGCGATATCTTCATCTCTCTCGAGAACTCCTACCATGGTGAGACGATGGGTGCACTGGCAGTCGGCGATGTCGCGCTCTACAAAGAGATCTACGACGAGATTCTGATCAAAACCGTTCAGGCGAAGTCACCCGGGCTCGTTTCCGAAGAGGAGGCGCTCGAGTCGATGGAAGAGAAGCTGCGACACTATGCCGGCCGTGTCGCTGCTGTGGTGATCGAACCGCTGGTGCAGTGTGCAGGCGGTATGGCGATGTACGATGCCGGTTATATCACCGCGCTCAAAAGACTCTGTGAAGAGCATGGGGTCTTTCTGATCGCCGATGAGATCGCCGTCGGGTTCGGCAGGACGGGGACGATGTTCGCATGCGAGCAGGCGAATGTGACGCCTGACTTTCTCTGTCTCTCCAAGGGGATCACGGGTGGGTATCTGCCCCTCTCTGTCGTCATGACGAGTGACGATGTCTACCGTGCTTTTTATTGCGACTACAGCGAAGGAAAGTCCTTTCTCGACTCACACAGCTATACGGGTAATGCACTGGCATGCATGGCGGCCAACGCGACGCTCGATATCTTCGAAAAGGAGCATGTGCTCGAATCGAACCGCGTGAAGATCGACATCCTTGCCGCCCTGTTGCCGCCCTTTGAAGAACTTCCCAATGTCAAAGAGGTACGCCAGCGGGGGATGATCGCGGCGGTGGAGCTGGAGGGGTATGCACCCGAGCGGCGCATCGGGCTGGAGATCTACCGCTATGCCCTGGCACATGGTGTGTTGCTGCGTCCGCTGGGCAATGTGGTCTACTTCATGCCGCCCTACATCGTTACCGAAGAGCAGCTGATCGAGATGACTGATGTCGCATACGGTGCGATCAAAGGGTCGCTCTGAGTCTCAGCGGATCTCGAGGTAGCGCCTGAGGCCGATATTGGTCCAGGGTTTCTGCTCTTCCAGAAAAGCCCATGCGTTTTCCCACACTTTTTTGAAATCTGGGCTTTTGTGACTCTTCTCTTCAGCCACTTCGAGCATCGCCTTTTTAGCCGCCTTGAGGACATCGTCGGGCAGGGTATCGATGGTGACGCCTGCGGCTTTCACCACTTTGAGCTGTTTCGCGTTTTCGTACTGGAACTGGCTCAGCATCGTGGCGTTGAGCTCCTGTGAGGCGACTTCGATCATCAGTTTCTGCTCGTCCGAGAGTTTGTCAAACTTCTTTTTGTTGAAGACGAGGCTGAGGAAACTTCCGGGCTCATGCCATCCGGTGTAGTAGTATTTGGCCACTTTGTGAAAGCCCATCTTCGTATCGAGCGAGGGGCCGAGCCATTCGGTCGCGTCGAGGACATTGCGCTCGAGTGCGACGTAGATCTCTCCGGCGGGCAGTAGGGTCGGTTTGACACCCAGCTTCGCGAAAACTTCTCCACCCAGACCGGGTATGCGCATCTTCAGTCCCTTCAGATCGTCGAGACTTTTGATCTCCTTTTTGAACCAGCCGCCCATCTGGACGCCGGTGTTGCCCCCCCTGAAG
>JALWPY010000132.1 GCA_026994915.1 Campylobacterales bacterium | reverse complement strand
GTGTAAAATAAGTATACTGCTCTAGTGTGTAGGGGGTGTGTAAAAAAGAAGAGGGAGGTATGGAACAGAGAGAGCGCGGAGGCTCTCTCAGAAGTGGTTTACTTACAACCGCAAGCTGGTTTTGCGACACATGTCGGATAACTAGGTGCAGAACATCCACATTTCTTGACACTACATCCGCTGATCGCCAACATTGCTACTGCAAGGGCTGATGCTAAAACTACATTTCTCATAAGAGACCTCCTTTCATGATATGTAATGATAAAATGAAAGAAACAACAACGCTGTTTCTCTCTGCAGTGAAGATCGACAAATGATTTAATTTGTCTAGTGTTTTGAATAGCGATGCAGATTTAGTGATAAATATGATAAGAGATGATTAGAAAAGTAACACTTTCGCCTTCAAAATGTTCTTTTTACGCATATAAACACGATTTTTCCATCAGAGAGAGGTTACAGGACAACTATTTGGCGTCCGGTATAGTAACTACATCCTGACTACACAAAGAGATACTATAATGGCCGTGAATGTATATAAAGGGAGTGCAGATGAACCGACGTATATTTCTGGGGCTCGGAGCAAGTGTAAGTGCCGGATGGGCCTTTTTCGGACTCTTCGGAAACAAAAAAGAGGATCGCTGGCGTGTGCTCCAGAGCGTGCAGAACTGCCTATTTCCCAAAAACGGCACCTTTCCGGATGCGGAGATGGTGGCGAGTGCAAGATACCTGAAGATGGTGAGCCAGGACCCGTCGTTCGATCCGGAGGATCTGAAGTTCATCTTCGAAGGGGTCAACGCACTTCAGAAAAAGGGGTGGAAAAACATGCTCTCCGACAGGGAGAAAGATGCCATACTCGAAGCATTCGCCGCGACGCGCTTCGGGGAGAACTGGATGTCGATGGTACTCAACTACACCTTCGAAGCGCTCCTCTCAGACCCGATCTACGGCGGCAACGTCCATGAAAAAGGGTGGCGCTCTCTCTCTCACCATCCGGGCCTACCCAGACCCAAAGTTCCCTTTGCGAGGCTCTCATGAAGTATGATGTCTGCATCGTCGGAAGCGGGGCCGGGGCGGGTCCGGTGGCATACGAGCTGAGCCGTGCAGGCAAAAAGGTGGTCGTGCTGGAGAAGGGCGCTTTCTATCATGAGAAAGATTTCAGCAAAGATGAGATCGCCTTCTGCCGCCGCTCGATCGTCACGCCGCACCTGAGTGAAGAGTACCACATGATCGAAGATCTGGAAGAGGGCAAGTGGGTCGCCCGCTCCACCCGGGAGCTCGGGCGGGATTTCTGGAACGGCAATATCGTCGGTGGCTCCTCGAACTTCATGAGCGGCTTTTTTCACAGGCTGCACCCGAAAGATTTCCGCCTCAAAAGCACCTTTGGTCCGATCGACGGGGCCAATGTCGCCGACTGGCCCATACGGTACGAAGATCTGGAGCCCTACTACGCCAAAGTGGAGCGCATCGTCGGGGTGAGCGGCAAAGTGGTACCGTGGAAATATCAGGAGCCGCGCTCCACACCAGAATTTCCCTATCCTCCGACCGCGGAGCAGCCGGTTTCGGCACTGATCGACAAAGCATGCGCAGCGCTGGGCATCGCTTCGGTCAAAACACCGCGGGCGATCATGAGCGTGCCGCAGGGGGAGCGCAGCGCATGCTACTACTCCAACTACTGCGGCAGTTACGGGTGCAGCAGCGGTGCGAAGGGGAGCAGCAGGGCGGCCCTTTTGCAACCCTCCCTCAAGAGCGGCAATCTCACGATCAAAACGGGCCACCATGTCACCCATCTGCTGACAGACGCAAAAGGGCATGTGCGTGCGGCAAAATGTCAGTATGAAGGCAAAGAGGTGGAGATCGAAGCGACGCTCTTTGTCGTGGCGGCACAGGCGATGGAGACGAGCCGTCTGCTGTTCAACTCTCGCTCACGCAGATTTCCCGACGGGCTGGCCAACAACAGCGGCCAGGTGGGCAAAAATATGCTCTTCTCAGGCGGCGGTGTCGTCAGCGGCGATCTGGACGAAAAAAACCTTCCCAAAAAAGCACTCTTCACTGAAGGGCTCTTCGTCAACCGGACCATCAAGGACTGGTACTTTCTGGATGAAAAGACCAAAGGGGGGTATCAGCGAAGCGCTCTGGGAGCATGCCAACCCGATTCTCAAAGCCAACCGCAGCAAATGGACCCAGAACGGCACGCTGCTATGGGGGACCAAGCTGCAGGAGAAGCTGCTGGAGCGCTTCACCCAAAAGCGCAACCTTCAGTTTGAGATCTTCAACGACTGGCTCCCCAATGACGACTGCTTCGTCACCATTGACCCAGACCACCGGGACAGATATGGTATGCCCGTCGCGAAACTACGCATCGGCGCCCATCCGCAAAACGAAAAGGTGGGCAACATGCTGGCCGAAAAAACAGTCAAAGTGCTTGAAAAGATGGGTGCCAAAGATATCAAAACTTCCATCGGCCCCTATCCGCCGCAAAACCTCCAGGCAGGCGGCTGCCGCTTCGGTAACGACCCCGCTACCTCGGTACTGGACAAAAATTGCCGTGCGCATGAAGTCCCCAACCTCTACATCACCGACGGCTCCTTCATGCCTACAGGCGGCAGCGTCCCCTACACCTGGACCATCTACGCCAACGCCTTTCGGGTGGCGGATGTGATCAAGAGGCGGCTAGGAGAGGCATAGTCGGTCTCTTTGCGCCTCCTTTCATATAGATAACCGATAGCCCATAGAAACGATGGTTTCGATGTGTCTGTTGCCCAGTTTGCTTCGCAGGCGGCTGACGAGTGCTCTTCGGGTATTTTCGTTGGGTTCTTTGTCGGGCCAGAGCTCTATCTCTATGACATCGAACGGGACAATCTGGTTTTTTCGCGCGATCAGCAGTTGCAGCAGTATCGTCTCTTTTTTGGTGAGTTTGACATACTCCCCGTTTCGGATCAGCTGCATGCCTTCGCTGTCGAAGCTGAATTCATCATCGACAAAGGCGGTGAGGTAGATAATGGGGATATCTCGTTTCTGTTTGATCCGACGTACCGTTTCGATGCTGTTTAGACAAAATTTCTAATAGTCTCCTTTGGAGGAGTTTTAAGCATTACGTGCTACTTTAAGATACTCTTCCGGCGTATTGAGATTGGTAAAGATCGCTTCATCGTCAAACTTGACAAAAGCGGTCGATACCTTCTCGAAGAGGTGGGAGAATCGGTACTGTTTCTTTTCCGTCAGTGCTTTTATATGCGGGAGTGCGGTGCGTTGATAGACGGCGCAGAGGGGTTGATTCCCCGCCGGGCTTTGGGCGATGATTGCGTCGGATGAGGTTCCCGTTTCAAGGAGCTTTTGAAACTGTTCGGGCCCGAAGAATGGAGTATCGACACTTAGTACGCAGATCGTATCGCTTTTGATCTGTTCAAAAGCGGAGATGAGTCCGATATGTGGGGCGCTGTCACTGTATTCTTTCAGATCTTCGATGAAATTCGCTTCAAATCCAAACTTCTCTCTGCTTTTACAACTGACATAGATATTTTCAAAATATGGGGTAAATCTGGCAATCTGATATTCGGTGAGGGTAGGGTAGCCGCCGAAGGGGAGGATTGCTTTGTCTCTTCTCATCCGTGAACTTTTACCGCCGGCAAAGATGACCAGCGGATAAGGGATTTTCATGAGACTAGAGGTCTCTTGGATCCGTGATCTTTCCGGTGATAGCACTGGCTGCCGCGACGGCGGAGTTTGCAAGGTAGATTTCACTGCTTCTGGCACCCATACGTCCGACAAAATTTCTGTTGGTGGTAGAGATACAGCGCTCATTGTCACCCAAAATTCCCATATAGCCGCCCAGACATGCACCGCAGGTCGGGTTGCTGACTACTGCACCGGCATCGATCAGAATGTCTATGAGTCCCTCTTTCTCCGCCTGTTTGAGGATTTTTTGTGTTGCGGGAGTGACGATCATACGGGTTCTTCTGGCAACTTTCTTTCCTTTGACGATCTCCGCGGCGATACGCAAATCTCCCAGACGACCGTTGGTACATGAACCGATGAAGACCTGATCGACTGCCAGATCGTCTGCGAC
>JALWPY010000131.1 GCA_026994915.1 Campylobacterales bacterium | reverse complement strand
TCCCCGACCACCTCAAAAGCCCCTCCCCCAAAGGCTACCTCTACCCGCACAACTACGGCGGCTGGGTCAAACAGAACTACCTGCAAAAACCGCTGAAATTCTACGAATCGAAAAAGATGGGCTTTGAAAAAACCCTCGACGAGTGGATGGAGAAGATCAAAGATTTAAAATAATTTCCATAAAAGTCGATATACCGGCATAACAGTTTGTGGAGAATGCTTATGCCATCTGTCCCGGGAATCAACAATTCGATCCAGAAAAAGTTTTTTCGTGCACTTGCTGCCGTCACGATTCTCTTCGTCGCTGTCGTTACGATACTCTCCTACTTCGGAGCGAAAAAAGAGCTCGAGACGATGACCCGAAACAACCTCAAAGTCCTGAGTGAATCGATTTATCAATCCATGACCAACACTATGCTCACAGGATCACCTGAATTTGTCACCGAGGCGGAGAGCCAGGCCAAGCATCTCCAGGGTGTCGAACACCTGAAAATCCACAAATCAAAGCTGGTCATGCAAGACTTCGGTCTGAAAGAGTCTTCTCTGACACAGGATCCTCAAATACTTGAAGTCTTCAGAGATCACAAATCACGTATCCGCGAAATCAACAGCGAAAATCATCACCAGATGCAGATTCTCAGACCTTTCATCGCGGAAAAACGTTGCCTGAACTGTCATGTCAGTGCCAAAGAGGGAGATACCCTCGGTGTCATGGATCTGAGAGTTTCACTCGAAGAGAACGACAAAAATATCGCCTACTTCACCCGCATGATCTCAGGTACCAATATCTTCCTGGCTATATTGCTGGTGGGTGCGGTCCTCTTCCTGCTGCACAGACTCGTCACTGCACCGCTGCAAAAACTGATTGCCCTCATCGCTTCTCTTTCACGTGGGAACAGAGATCTGACCAGAAGGGTTGAAGTCCAAAGTGACGATGAAGTGGGCAAAATCGCAGAAGAGTTCAACCTTTATCTGCAGATGATCGAAGAGAATCAGAAAGAGGAGCGTGCTTTTATCAGCAAAGCACAGGAGACGATAGAAAGGGCCAAAAACGGCTGTTTCAGTACAACGATAGATGCAGAGACCAGCAGTGAAACACTCAACGAATTCAAAAACGCCGTCAACGACATGCTGCATGTCACAATGCAAAACTTCGACCACATCAACACAATCCTGACACAATACGCCAGCCACAACTATACAGCCGATATCGAACTCAAAAATGTCGAACCCGGTTCCGCACTCCACAGGCTCATCGTCCATATCAACAAACTCAAATCGGTCATTACCGAGATGCTGGTCGAAAACAAAAAGACCAACCTCAAACTCTACGATTTCAGCGATGTGTTACTCAAAAATGTCGAAAGACTCAACATGAGCACGCAGGAGACCGAAGCGGCACTCCAGGACGTCAACCACTCTATGGAACAGATCACCGACAACATCCACAACAACAACAGAAATGTCACTGTGATGTCCAACCTCGCCAGCGGTGTGACTACCTCAGCCAAAGAGGGTGAAAAGATGGCAGACAAAACGACCGACGCGATGAATGCGATCAATGAACAAGTCAACGCGATCAACGAAGCGATCACCGTGATCAATCAGATTGCGTTCCAAACCAACATACTCTCCCTCAATGCTGCGGTTGAAGCCGCTACCGCCGGTGAAGCGGGCAAAGGTTTTGCTGTGGTGGCAACGGAAGTGCGCAATCTCGCTACCAAGAGTGCGGAAGCAGCAAGAAAGATTCAGGATCTGGTAGAAAATGCGTCAAACATGGCAGATGAAGGCAAAAAGATCGCCGCTCACATGCGGGAGGGATACGATCTGCTCAATCGCAATATCTCCGATACAGTCAAGCATATCAATGAGATCAAGGATGCCTCAAACGATCAGTTGCATGCAATCACGGTGATCAACAAAAACATCACGAAAGTGACAAAATTTACACATGAAAACTCCGACATCACCCAAAAAACCAAAGATGTCGCGCTGAAAACCGATGAGATGGCGAAGTATGCTGTCAAACAGATCGATGAAAAATCGTTTGAAGGAAAAGAGCAGATCAGCCACTAGCCGGGTTATGGCATAATATGAGAAAAGATTTTACAAGGAGCTTTTCATGAATCCCCTGTTGATCCTCCTGATCCTCATCGCCGCGATCGCCCTCTACTTCGTCGCCATCTACAACGGCTTCGTCTCCCTCAAAGCACGCATCGACGCGGCATGGTCGGATATAGACGTGCAGCTCAAACGCCGTCATGATCTCATCCCCGCCCTCGTCAAAACGGTCAAAGGGTATAAAGAGTATGAAAAATCGACCCTCGAAGAGATCGTCAAAGCCCGTTCACTCAGCATGCAGGCGCATGACATGAAGGAGAAAGCACAGGCGGAAAATATGCTTTCACAGTCACTGGGCAAACTCTTCGCACTCGCGGAGAATTATCCCGACCTCAAAGCCAATACTACATTCCTGAAGCTGCAGGATGAACTGAGCAACATCGAAGAGGCTCTCCAGAACGCCCGCCGCTACTACAATGCCGTCGTGAGAGACTACAACGCGAAGATCGAAAGCTTTCCCGATCTCCTCATCGCCAGAAAGTTTCATTTTACACCCCGTGAATATTTCCAGCTCGAAGACGAAAAAGCCAAAGAGATGCCAGAGATCGATCTGTGAAACGACTGCTACTCTTCCTGCTCTTTTTTCTCTCCCTGCTACGTGCAGAAGAGATTACCGACTATTATGTGCGTATCGACATCGCACAGTCAGGGGAGTTGCGGATCGCAGAGCGGATCACCTATGACTTCGGTCAGACACAGCGCCACGGCATCTACCGGGACATCCCCTACACCATCAAAACCGATTTTCTACCCAAAGATATCGGTCTGCACGATTTCGAAATCTCGATGGACGGACACGAAGTCCCCTGGGAGAAATCCTACCTTTCCACCGACGCGGGCGATACCATACGCCTCAAGATCGGAGACCCCGACCGTACCCTCACCGGAACACACACTTACCTGATCCGCTACCGCGTCAAAAAAGGGGTACTCCCCCACGATGTCCAGCACGACGCCATTCGCTGGAACGCCGTCGGCACGGGATGGCGGGTGCCTATCTCGCACATCGTCGTCGATCTTTTTCTGCCGCCCTCCCTCTCCAAAAACAGTGTCCGCACCGCTACCTATACCGGTCGCTACGGCACTGCCGGCACCACCGTTACGACGGTCTGGATGGATCCGCACCATCTGCAGTTTGCCGTACCGAAACTGGCACCTCATGAAGGGCTCACCGTAGAGGTGATCTACCCGGCAGGCACGCTGGCACAGAGCGGTAGGGAAAATGTGACGACCTCATTCGGCGATTATGCGACAGGGCTTTTGCAGTGGCCGGCACTCGGCGCGTTTCTGCTCTATCTCTACAACTTCTACCGTCGTCACGCCGCCCCTCATCTCAATCGCTCCGTCGCACCGATGTACACCCCGCCCAGAGGTCTGGATGTGTTGCAATCGGGACTGATTCTCGACAACGTCGCTGATACCACAGATTTCCCGGCGGCGGTGCTGGAGCTGGCACAGAAAGGGTATCTCGATATCTTCCGAAAAGAGCATCTCACCACCTTTCAGAAAACCAACAAACTCGCCGACGATCTGAGTGAAGATGAACACTACCTGCTGGAGCATATCCTCTTTCCCGACGACAACATCTTCGTCCTCACACCCGACAACCCCGGTATCGCCGAAACGATCCGCAAGGGCTTCGCAACAATCAACGAGATACTCTACAACTGGTCGGTCAAAGCGGGCTACATGAAGGAGAACCCCGAAAAAGTGCGCAAAACATTCCTGCTCAAAAGCCTGCTCTTCGGCATCCCGCTGATCGCACTCTCGATCATCACCTCCATCGCCACGCTCGGAACCGCCACGACCCTCACGCTTGCAATGATCTCTATTTTCGTCATCGCCGGACTTTTCATCATGTTCACGTCGCAGGGGCTTTTCAGGAAAATTTTCGGTGCCGTGTTCGCCGCCCTGCCGCTCTTTACCGTCGGAGAAGCCTTTCTGCCGGAACTTGGCTGGAAAGGCTTGCTCTTCAC
>JALWPY010000130.1 GCA_026994915.1 Campylobacterales bacterium | reverse complement strand
GTGTTCCACCGGCGGGTACCATCGGCAGGACATTTTCAAAACGGTCGACTTTGACATCGATCATGACCGGAACACTTTGTGTGATCGCATCTTTCAGCGCTTCGTCAAACGCCTCTTTGGTATCGACTCTGTATCCTTTGGCTCCGAAGCTCTCACATAGCATGACGAAGTCGGGCTGCATGCTCAAATCGGTCTCGGCATAGCGCTTGTTGTAGAAGAAGGTCTGCCACTGGCGCACCATCCCCAGAAAGTTGTTGTTGAGGATGATGTTGATCGCCGGGAGTTTGTGCTCGACCGCCGTCATCAACTCCTGGATATTCATCAGAATGGAGCCGTCTCCGGTGAAGTTGATACTGACCTTGTCACTATTCTGTTCTTTGAGATACTCTGCAACGCCCATAGCCGCCGGGAAACCGAAGCCCATCGTCCCCAGACCGCCACTGGTGACAAACTGGCGGGGAAAGGTGAAGGGGTAGAACTGTGCCGCCCACATCTGATGTTGTCCGACATCGGTAGAGATGACTGCTTTCTCTCCGAGAAGTTCTCCGACACGCTCGATCACCCACTGTGGTTTGATCGACTTGCTCTCTCTGTCATAGGAGAGGGGATGGATCTCGTCGTAGCGTTTAAGCAGCCCTCTCCAGCTCTCATACTTCCCGGCATCGATTTTGTCATGGGCGAGATCGACCATCGATTCGAGGACGTTTTTGAGATCACCGACGATCGGATACTCGACATGGACGATCTTGCCGATGCTGCTTGGGTCGATATCGACATGAATGATCTCTGCATGTTTGGCAAATTCGTCGAGACGACCAGTGACCCTGTCATCAAAGCGTGGCCCGAGAGCGATCATCAGATCGGCTTCACTCATCGCCATATTGGAGGCATAGTTACCGTGCATACCGACCATGCCCAGCAGCAGCGGATTATCCGCTCCCATCGCACCTCTGGCCATCAATGTTTCAACTGCCGGAATACCGGTGAGTTTCGCAAATTCACGTACCAGATCGGTTGCACCGGCGCTGATCAGCCCGCCTCCCAGATAGAGGATCGGTTTTTTGCTCCGGCCGATCGCTTCGATCGCTTTACGAATCTGACGCATATTTCCTTTATAGTGTGGCTTGTAAGAGGGGATCGAAATCTCCTCAGGATAGCTAAACTCCCCCTCCTGTGCGGTGATATCTTTGGGAATATCGACATGTATGGGTCCGGGACGTCCGCTTCTGGCAAGATAGAAAGCCTCTTTGAGAATACGCGGCAGATCCCTGATATCCTTGACCAGATAGTTGTGTTTGGTGCAGGGGCGGCTGATGCCGATCGCATCGATCTCCTGAAAAGCGTCGGTGCCAATCATCGTAATGGGCACCTGTCCGCTGATAACGACCATCGGGATCGAGTCGGTATAGGCTGTAGCGAGGCCGGTGATGGCATTGGTAAAGCCGGGGCCGCTGGTGACGATCGCCACGCCCACTTCGCCACTGGCTCTGGCATATCCGTCGGCTGCATGTATGGCAGCCTGTTCGTGTCTCGTCAATATATGTTTAAATTTGTCTTTGTATATCTCATCATAGACATTCATGATTGCGCCGCCGGGGTAGCCGAATGCGATTTTAACCCCCTCTTTATGCAGTGCTTCAATCACCATTTGTGATCCTGTCATCTTCATCTCGATTCCTAAAATTTGTACTTTATGTGCATTTTTGTGCAATTATAACCAAAAAAGATAAAGTAAAGCCCGGCAGAGGCAAAAAGATCTAACCTCATATTTTGACCCCTCTTTCAGCATGGTACGAATATAATCGCGCTATATTTCAAGCTGACACAAGGATTGTGATGTCGCGTACCACCCTTTTCTGGATCGTGCTTTTTGTCGCTACGGCACTGCTCTTCGTGCTCGATCCTCAGATCGATCTGCAAGCTGCCTCCCTCTTCTATAAGGATGGCACCTTTTATCTGTCCGATCGTCCACTCGTACAGTTTCTCTATCGCTACGGCCCGTTTTTTGCTGTAGCGGTCGGTCTCTTTTCACTGATCATGCTGATCGCCGACTGGCTCGGAAAGCGTGACTATCTGGGCGTGCGTAAAAAAGTATGGGGCTATCTGCTGCTGGCACTGCTTCTGGGACCTGGGCTGATCGTCAACTTCGTTTTCAAGGAGCACTGGGGACGCGCCAGACCGGTGCAGGTGACGCAGTTTGGAGGGCAAAAGCAGTTCACCCCCGCTTTCATCCCCTCCGACCAGTGTCGTCACAACTGCTCTTTCACCAGCGGCCATGCTTCCAGTGGCTTCTACTTCATCGCACCGGCACTGCTGGCTAAAAAATATCGCCTGCTCTGGCTCACACTGGGGACACTCTTCGGTTTTCTGATCGGTGCGGGGCGTATGGCACAGGGGGGGCACTTTCTGAGCGATGTCATCTTCTCTTTCTTTTTTGTCCTCTTCAGCTCTCTGCTGCTCTATCGCTTGTTTTTTGGAAAGGAGGAAGAGCGTGCTGACTAAAAGAGAAAAAGCCGTCGTGCTGACCGGTACGATCACCGTATCGGCACTCGCCGTTTTCGCCTACTTCGAGCTGGACCGGCCGATGGCACTCTGGTTTCATGCACTGCACGACAACCCGGTCGAAGATGCGATCAATGCCCTCTCTGTCCTGGGTGAGAGTCAGTGGTATATCATCCCTGCACTTGTACTCTGGCTCTGGTTTCGTCGCAAGGGGCGTGCACTCCCTGCACGGCAGGCGCTCTATCTGCTGCTGGCCAACATCATCGCCGGAGTCGCTGTCTGGATGCTGAAGATCCCTTTCGGCAGGCTGCGCCCGAAGATGCTTTTCGAACACCATCAGTATGGTTTTGAGGGGCTGGGGCTGCGCTACCCCTATGTCTCTTTTCCCTCAGGCCACTCGATCACCATCTTCGCCACAGCCACCGCGCTCGCCCTGCTCTTTCCACGCTATCGTGTGCCCCTCTTTATCCTCGCCACAGTTGTCGCCTTCAGCCGTGTAACACGCGGGGCGCACTACTTCAGCGATGTCCTGGTCGGATCATGGCTGGGGGTACTTGTCTCTCTCTTTCTTTACCACTATATGTTCGGAGCGAAGCATGGTACACACTGATGAAAAAAAGGAGCTCTGGCTCCTGCTGTTGCTGGCCCTGATCTCCTTCTATCTGCCCCTCTCGCTCGCACCCCTTTTCGATCTGGACGAAGGGGCTTTCAGCGAAGCGACGCGTGAGATGCTGACAGGACACGACTACATCACCACCTATCTCAACGGAGCGCTTCGCTTCGATAAACCGATCCTGATCTACTGGCTGCAGCTGCTGAGTGTCAAACTCTTTGGCCTCAACGAGTTTGCCCTGCGGCTCCCCTCGGCCGTGGCCGGCACACTCTGGACCGCAGCGACATATCTCTTTGTCAGACGCTTTCTGGGACGCGATGTCGCTTTTTACGCCGCACTCTTCATGCTCTCGGCGCTGCAAATCAACCTGATCGCCAAAGCGGCGATCGCCGACGGCCTGCTCAACCTCTTCATCGCACTGACGATGTTTTCAATCTATCTTTTCTACCAAAACCGGGCGAAAAAGTATCTCTATGCGACATTTCTCTTCATGGCGCTCGGCTTTCTGACCAAAGGGCCGGTGGCGATTCTGATCCCCTTTGTGGTGAGCGGCCTCTTTTTCACGATCCAGAAAGCGTTCAGACTCTGGCTCAAAACCGTGTTCCATCCGGTTGGCATCCTGCTCTTTGCCCTGGTTGCACTGCCATGGTATCTGCTGGAATATCAGGCGCAGGGGATGGCTTTCATCGACGGATTTTTTTTCAAACACAACCTGCACCGTTTCGACACCTCCATGGAGCGACACGGTGGTGGCTGGTACTACTATATCGTCGTCATGCTGATCGGCCTGCTCCCCTTCACCCCTGCGGCGGTCAAAGGGCTCGCTTCGCTCAAACAGATGCTTCGTGACGATCTGACACGCTACCTGTTACTCTGGTTCGGCTTTGTCTTTCTTTTCTTTTCACTCTCGGGTACGAAACTGCCGCACTATGTGATCTACGGCTACACGCCGCTCTTTATCTTCGGTGCGATGGCGATGCATGCGGGCATCGCCAAAAGGTGGCTGATCTGGCCCGTCGTGATTTTTCTGACGATTCTGCTCTTCTTCCCGGAAATCGCCCTCTTCCTCAAGCCCCATATCCGGGACCATCTGGCACAGGTGCTGATCGACCATGTCTACGACGGTTTCGGAAAAAACTACCGTGTCATCCTCTTCATCGCGATCGCCGCGATCCTCTCGACGCTCTCGTCGGAGTTTAGCCGGCGTGCGACGCTGATCGTCATCGCCTTCGCCTTTTCACTGGCGATCAACTACGCACTGCTGCCCTCATACGGCAAACTGATGCAGCAGCCGGTCAAAGAGGCGGCACTGCTGGCCAAAAAAGAGCACTACCCGGTACATATGTATAAAGTCAACATGCCCAGCTTCAACCTCTACTATGAGGGATTGGTCAGCAAAGAGAAGCCCAAAAGCGGAGATATCGTCTTCACTAAGGTGACTTCATTGAAAGATTTGGGAAGCTATGATACCCTCTACCGAAAAAATGCATTTGCACTTGTAAGGATTAAATAATGAAAAAACTCTCACTCGTCATCCCCGTCATGAATGAAGAGGAGAATATCAAACCGCTTCTCGATAAGGTCTATCATGATCTCGAAGGAATCGACTACGAAGTGATTCTGGTCGATGACGGCTCTACCGATAGTACCGTCGAGCGAATCAAAGCGTATGCCAACGACCGCACCAAACTGATCGTCTTCAACCGAAACTACGGGCAGACCACGGCGATGGCGGCAGGTATCAACGAAGCGCAGGGAGAGTTGATCGCGACGATCGACGGCGATCTCCAGAACGACCCCGCCGACATTCCGATGATGATCGAAAAACTCGAAAAGGAGGGGTGGGATGTCGTCGCGGGACGGCGCGCCAAACGACAGGACGGCATGCTGCTGCGCAAAATCCCCAGCAAGATCGCCAACTACATTATCCGCAAGAGTACGGGTGTCTATCTGCAGGATTACGGCTGCACACTCAAAGTCTTCAAACGGGATATCGCCAAAAATCTCGGGCTCTACGGAGAGTTGCACCGTTTCATCCCGGTACTGGCGAAGATGCAGGGGGCACGTATCACCGAAGTCGATGTACGCCACCATCCCCGCCTTCACGGCGAATCGAAATATGGCATCGGCCGTACCTTTAAAGTGATCAGTGACCTGCTGCTGATGCTCTTTATGCAGAAGTACCGCACCAAGCCGATCCACCTCTTTGGCGGGCTCGGCGTACCGATGTTTCTGATCGGATCGCTGATCGACTTCTATCTGCTGATACTGAAGCTGACAGGAGAGAGCATCGGCAACCGTCCATTGCTGACACTGGGCACCCTGCTGATACTGGCCGGTATCCAGCTCATCACGACCGGTTTTCTGGCGGAGCTGGTCATGCGTACCTACTTCGAGTCACAGAATAAAACCCCCTATACGATAAGAGAGATCTTTGTCCCCGAAAAGTCGTAACAGAATCAAGACGGCGGTGAAGCTCCTCTTCATCGTCGCCGCCTTCACGATCATCTTTCGTAAAGTCGAACTGACGGAGGTCAGGGAGACGCTCAGCCACACCGATCCTCTCTGGTTCATGATCGCCCTCCTCTTCTTCAACCTCTCCAAAATTCTCTCCTCTGTACGTTTGAATCGCTACTTCAGCGTGCTGGGAGTCGATCTGAACGAGTGGACGGCGCTGCGGCTCTACTATATCGGGATGTTTTACAACCTCTTTCTGCCCGGCGGTGTGGGCGGTGACGGATACAAGATCTATCTGCTCAAAAAGGCGCACGGAAAAGGAACCCTCTCCCTCGTCTCGGCAACCCTGCTCGATCGTCTCAGCGGACTGGTACCGCTGCTCATGCTGGCAGCGCTCTTTTTCCGGGTGAGCCCTTTTGCAGAGAGGTTCACATGGGCCGGGCCGCTTGCCCTCTCGGTGATCCTGCTCTCGGTACCGCTCTTCTATCTTGTACAGAAGCGCCTCTTTAAAAGGTATATGCCCGTTTTTCGCATCACACTGCTCTACGGTTTCGGGGTGCAGCTGCTGCAGCTGGTGAGTGCCTGGGCGCTCTTTCGCGCCGTCGGACTGCAGACGGAGACGGAGGCGCTCCTCTTTCTTTTCCTGCTCTCTTCGGTGGTTTCGGTACTGCCGGTGAGTATCGGCGGCGTGGGGTTGCGGGAGCTGGTCTTTCTCTACGGTATGGGGTGGATCGCACTGCCTCCCTCCGCGGGTGTCTCCTTCGCGATGCTCTTTTTCCTGATCACCGCCCTCTCGTCACTTTTGGGGGCATTTTTACCCAATCCTCTGAACGAGACGCTTCAAAGATAGTTCAGAAAAAATCACTTTTTGCCGATGTTGCAGTAACAGATCTTCAGCCCATTACAGAGGTATCACATGCCACGCAAACGTCTCAACAAAAACGACGCACCCAAACAATTGACCGACAATGAAATCAGGCTCGGTGAAAGTGATTTTATCGTCTCCAAAACCGATACCAGAGGCATCATCACCTACGCCAACCGTATCTTCGTAGAGATCAGCGGTTATCGCAAAGAGGAGATCATCGGTGCCAACCACAATCTGATTCGCCATCCCGATATGCCGCGTATCGCTTTCAAACTTGCATGGGATGCAATTCAGGCGAAGAAAGAGTTTTTCGGTTTTGTCAAAAACCTGCGTGCAGACGGCGGTTATTACTGGGTATTTGCCTATATCACACCCGATCTGGACCCGAGCGGAAAGATCATCGGCTATACCTCTTTTCGCAGACGCCCTTCGGAAGTTGCTGTAGCGGAAGTTTCAGAACTCTACAAATTGCTTCGTTTCGAAGAGCAGCGCGGTGGCATGCAAGCTTCACAAAAATTTCTTGAATCTTTTCTGGAGAGAGAAGAGACGACTTATGAAAAACTGATTCATGACTTACAACTGGGAGAGATCGCATGAGAACTATCCAGTGGCATAAAGTGAAAAAGGCAGATTATCTGTTTCTTACCGGCGGTATCGTTACGGCATCGCTCTACATGGCCTATCTCAATGCCTGGATTTTTGCCGGTCTCCTGCTTATGCTCATCCCACTTGCCCTGGCAGTGGGGAGAGATGTGAAACAGGAGGTGCAGGAGGAGAAGACGATGGAACAGATACTCGATGTCGTCCGTAAAGCAGCCAATGGTGAACTATCGGATCGCATCGCAGTCACGGATGAAGAGACAATGGCAGGAAAGATCGCCTGGGTGATCAACGACATGCTCGATCAGACCGAAGTGACACTGCGTGAAACGAGAAATGCGATTGGTGCGGTCACGGAAGGAGCACTCTACCGGACAACTTTTCCAGAAGGATTGCACCATGACTTTCAGGTGACAGCACGTGCCGTTTCCAAAGCACTTACCGTCATGCGTGAGAATTTCCGGCATCAGGTCAGAGGCAAACTGATGACCCAGTTCAATCAGATTGGAAACGGGATCAAAGGTGGACTTGACACGATCACGGAAGATGTGCTCACCGCGCATCATATCTCCAGTGAGATTGCAGAAGATCTCAAAAATGTCAGTGACGCATCCCGAAATACCTCCGGCAATATTCAAGCGCTCACGAGTGAACTCGAAAATCTCGATGCAATCATTACGCAAAACAGTGCATTGATGCAGACACTGGATGAGAGTGTTCAGAGCATCACTGCGGTCATCAACCTTATCAAGGATATTGCGGAGCAGACCAACCTGCTGGCACTCAATGCTGCAATCGAAGCGGCACGTGCGGGAGAACATGGACGCGGTTTTTCGGTCGTGGCCGACGAAGTGCGTAAACTGGCGGAAAATACCCAGCTTGCCACAAGGGAAATCGCACTGACCATACAGACCCTGCAGGAGAACTCATCTCAGATCGGTACCAATTCACAACAGATGTCCCGACTTTCGGCACATACATACGAAGAGGTCCGGAGTTTCGATACCATGCTGCAACATCTTGACCAGGCGATCAGCAGGACTTATCAGGATGCGCTTTACAGCCACTATAAATTGCTGACGACGAAATTGAAGATCGATCATATCTATTTCAAGAACAGAGCTTACTCCTCGGTAGCCAGCGGGATCGTCGATGCCTCTGCGTTTGCCGATGAGAAGAGCTGTGCATTTGGAAAGTGGCTGGAAGATGAGGGGAAACGACTCTTTGGCAATTCACCCTACTTCAAGACCGTACTTGAGGAGCATGCAAAGCTGCATCGCGATATTGCCAAAAATATCGCATGTGCAGAAAATGCCCGCTGTATTGCCAGTGGAAATGAGGCACAGATCATCGAAGTGTTCAAAGATGCGGAAGAGCACAGTGCCAGACTCTTTGAGGCAATGAATGCAATCGTCGAGAGTTGCCGTGAAGCGCCAAAGGAGGAGATGTTTCGACAAAAAAGCCGGGAAGTGAAAGTGCTCCTGCCAGCATGATTGACATGGCTATTCGATCATCTCGAACGCTTTCTCCTCGCGCGCTTTTTGTTCCTTTTTTGCCGGTGCTTGCCAAAGCTCCTGTTTTTGCAGAATCTCCTGGAGTTTATCACAATCAAGTGGCGGTTTGATGGCAAACTTCAGCAGATAGATGGCATCGACATCTAGCATGTATTTTTTCAAAAGAAACTGTTTGAGCAGTTTTTTAAAACGCTCTTTACCCTGTGAAGTGAAGAGGTCTTCGATATAGAAACTGCTGATGATGATGTTTAGTGCATCAAGGAGTTTATAATCGTTTTGTGAGAGATTCTCCCCCTCGAAAACGAGGGAGAGATCGATTTTTTTGAGTCGGTTGCCCTTTTTGGAGAAGATATCGGTCTGAAAGTCATCTATCTTATAGATCTCACCGAAGAGCAGTGAGACGCTACAGATCAGGGCAAAGACAATCTTTTTCATCAGAGGCTCTTCTCCAGTAGTGTATAGATGCGTTTGCTGAAATCTGCAGGGTCATCGATCTTCATCCCTTCGGAGAGTTTTGCCAGATCGAGCAGCGTATGGGCTACCATATCGAGCTTGTTATACTCTTTTTTCTCCGCGATCTTTTTAAAGATCTCATGATCGGGATTGATCTCGAGAATCGGCTTGACAGGCGGCAGATCGAGCTGTCCCATCTGCTTCAGCATCTGTTGCATCGCAAAGTCGGGATCCTCTTTGTCGTAGACCAGTACCGCCGGAGACTTTTTGAGGCGTGTGGTCAGTTTGACATCTTTGACCTCCTCTTTGAGAATCTCTTTCATCTTGACAAGCAGCTCCGCCAGTTTCTCCTGTGCCTCTTTGAGTTTGCTCTCATCCGCCTCTTCGACGTCGGTGGAGTTGACCGCTTTGAGCGGATGCTCTTTATACTGATGGATATTGGGGATGACGATCGCGTCGACTTCATCGTCCATCAGCAACACTTCGGTCCCTTTCTCGTTGAAAGATTCCAGCAGCGGAGAATTTTTGAGCATGTTGGCATCTTCGCCGATGATATAGTAGATCTCTTTCTGACCTTCGGGCATCTCCTTGACGTAGGTCTCGAAATCGACCAGTTCCTCCCTTTTGTTGGATTTGAAGAGGAGCAGATCCAGCAGCAGATCTTTGAACTCGAACTCACTCATGATACCCTCTTTGAGTACTTTGCCGAATGTGTTCCAGAACTTCAGATACTTCTCGAAATCGTTCTCTTTAAGTTTTTTGAGCTCTGTCAGAATCTTTTTGGTCGACGCTTTTTTCACCTTCGAGAGGATCACATTTTGCTGGAGGATTTCACGGCTGACATTGAGCGGCAGATCTTCGACATCGACGATACCACGTACGAAACGCAGATAGGTCGGCAAGAGCTCTTTGTCGTCATCGGTAATGAAAACACGTTTGACATAGAGCTTGATACCGGACTGGTAATCGACTCGGAAGAGATCGAAAGGTGCATTCTGCGGAATATAGAAGAGTGTCGTATACTCCAGGGTACCCTCTGCTTTGGTGTGAATCCAGAGGAGCGGATCTTCGTTGTCATGCGATATGGTCTTGTAGAAATCTTTGTACTCTTCATCACTGATCTGGCTTTTGGGAAGTCTCCAGAGGGCGGAAGCTTTGTTGATCTGCTCAACTTTTTTCTCTTTTTTCCCCTCTGTTTCGACTTCGGTCTCGAGATAGATTGGGAACTGGATATGGTTAGAGTACTTCTCTACAATCGCGCGAATGCGATACTCTTCGAGGAACTCCTCTTCTCCCTCTCTCAGATAGAGTGTGATCTCGGTTCCGTGCTCCTCTTTCTGTGCCTCTTTAATCTCATATTCGCTGCCACCTTCACTGATCCAGAGCCATGCTGTCTTGGTACCCGCCTTTTTGGTGAGCACTTCAATACGCTTGGCGACCATAAATGCCGAATAGAAGCCGACACCAAACTGTCCGATCAATGCAGAATCTTTTTTGGCATCTCCGCTCAGCTTCTCGACAAATGACTTGGTACCGCTTTTTGCGATAGTACCGAGGTTCTTTTTCAGATCCTCTTTACTCATACCAATACCGGTATCCGATACCGTCAGCGTCTTTTTCTCTTTATCGATTTTGATATCGATACGGGGCTCATATTTGAGCGATTTGAACTTATCGTCTGTCAGTGTGAGATAGTTGAGCTTGTCCAGTGCATCCGATGCATTGGAGATCAACTCGCGCAGAAAAATCTCCTTGTTCGAATAGAGTGAATGGATCATCAGATCCAGCAGTTGTGATACTTCGGTCTGATATTCAAATTTTGACATCTTTTCCTCCTGAAATGTGCCCCTGTGCAAGCATGACAGGTGCGTTTGTGATTGTTTTGGAGGAATTATAGCAGATAAAGTTTAAGTTAAGTTTAAATATTTAGCACATAGACTCAAGTTTGTTTAGTTTCCATGTCAAGCACTTCCTGCATTTTCTGATGAAGTTTCTCATACCATGCTTTATCTGCTGTCGGATCGATCGGATCGAGATAGATCAGTTTGACAGTACCAGAGCGGGCTGTAAAATCGAGTGAATCGAGAATACGCCGGCTGTTGACAATGACGATGGGTTGTACTTTGAGTTTCAGTTTGTTTGCCAGAAACCTTGCACCACCCCTGAACGGAAGGAGTTTTCTGCCATCCCCGCGCGTCCCCTCAGGAAACATAGCGATCACTCTCCCCTCGTCGAGACGTTCCTGTGCATCTTTGAGGAGTTTGAGGAGAGATTTTTTATCTTCACGATCGACGATAATCATCTTCGGCACAGTCAGGATCTGTCCGAAAAAGGGAAGATCGGCGATCTCCTTCTTGGCGACCCAGGAGAGATTTCGGTGATAGGCACTGTCGACAACGATGATATCGAGAAGACTCTGATGGTTCATCAATACCAGTTTTGCATCGGGATCCGGCTGACCAATGATTTTCAGACGGTAACCGGTCAAATATGCCTGCATCCGGGCCCATTTTTTGCGCAGTTCCCACTGTTTGTCCGGGAAAATGCGCATCAGTATGATGACGACCGGCACAGTCAGAAGAAACTCGACGAGAATCCAGAATGCCTTGGCTTTAGCGAATAGCTTCATTTTTGACCCATCCTATCTTTTGGTTTGGCAGCAGTACTTTCGTATAGTGCTTCTTTTTCAGGAGGATGTCGACTTCCAGAGGCTGATCGGTTCGAAAGAAGACGGTCGAGTTCGGCATCGGGAGAATGCGCAGTGCAGACCCAGCAGGGAGTTTCGCTTTGGTGATCGGTATCTGCATAGATGCGAGTAACACGATAAAGAGTGCTGCTATTGCCAGCAGAAGATATTTTTTGTAGATGGCGAAGAGGAAGACGAAAAGGAGCGCCATCGCGATCAGAAAGATGATTTTATAGAGAAAATATCTGTTTTTCTGGGGATTGAGTTCCGTATGGGTGCTGATCGTTGTATCGAGCGGTTTGATAGCAAAAGAGACCACTTCGTATCGTTTACGCAGCGGATTGAAATATTTGAATTTGAACTCTTTTTTGACATTGGGGACGATTGCAAAGTAGTAGATTTTCTGCATCTCTCCACTCTCCCGGATATCGTCGATACCCTCTCTGGAGGCGTAGGGTATATGAAAATCTTCGAGATTTCCGCCTGTCGCGTTGATCTCCATGACAACGATGTTGGCATGCTCATCATAAGGGCGTTCCTGATGATTTTGCACCTGCAGATCATTCGCGATGACATTGCAAAAGAGTTCATCTTTTCGCAGTGCGATAATTTTGGTCTCAAAAGGTTTGAGTATTTCGCTCTCTGTCTTGCCATCTTTGCTCTGGTTCGTCACTTTGATGTTGGGCAGTCTGGCATCTTTATCTGTGAGTTTGAGGATAAAACTGTTTTCGTAACGGTTGGGACCTGTCTGCCGCCAGGGATTTTGTGGATTGAAAACCCGGTAGGATTTTCCGGAAAGGAAAGTTGTCTCTATCGCTGTAATATCCGTTCGTGGGATAATCGCTCTGATCCCGATGCGAAAATGCTGACCGATATAGATCTTTTCCGGTTTATCTGTATAGGAGAGGAGAATATTTTTGACTTTGATGAAAGGATCGGTCTGAGGTGCACGCTCTCCGGTCTCCTCTGTCGTAACTGAAACACTCTCTTCCGGCGCTATCGCCTGCTCGTCCGGTATGGTAACCGCTTCGCTTCCGAAGATTTTCTCATCATTTTCATCACTGCTGTCGATATAGGCGTCGGCGCTGATCACCTCCTCCTCGACAATCGCTTTTTCCTGAGGCATATCTGTCTGCTCGCCGAAGCTCTCTTCAGTATCCTCGTCATGAACAGGTGCTTCTTCAACGAGTTCGGGACTCTGGGTAATCTGCACATCACTCTTCCTCTTCGATGTTCCGAAGAGTGAGTCGAAGATCCCGGCATGCAGAGGAAGTATCGTCAGAGAGAGTAGTGTCCCGAAAGCGAAAAAGGCTTTGATCAACGAAAAAGCCCTTCGAGCATCGCGACACCGTCGTCGGATCCCAGCAGCGGTTCCATCGCACGTTCCGGATGGGGCATGAGTCCGAAAACGTTTTTGTTTTTGTTACAGATACCGGCAATCGCATCTACGGATCCGTTGGGATTGTCGACATTTCCCGATGCATCACAGTAGGTCAGCAGTACCTGCTCATTGTCATAGAGCGCCTTTCTCGATGCGTCGTCGATGTAGTAGTTCCCTTCACCGTGTGCCATCGGAATATTGACGATCTCTCCGACTTTCAGGGCTTTGAGGAAAGGGTTGTTGTTGTTATGAACTTTCAGATGGTGATATTTGGAGATGAAGTGCAGGTTCTGGTTACGTTTCATCGCACCGGGGAGCAGATGTGACTCCAGAAGGATCTGAAAACCGTTGCAGATTCCCAGTACGCGGCCTCCCCTGTTCGCAAAATCGACGACAGCCTTCATAATAGGAGAGAAGCGTGCAATGGCGCCACTTCTGAGCGCATCACCGTAACTGAATCCACCGGGCAGAATGACCAGATCGCTTTTTGCTGGAAGCACAGACTCTTTATGCCAGACAAACTCTGTGTCAGAACCCATCAGTTCACAGGCATATTTCGTATCGTAGTCACAGTTGGTACCGGGGAAAACGACAATCGCGGTTTTCATGAGAGTATCTCTATCTCATAATCTTCGATAACGGTATTCGCAAGCAGCTCTTCACACATGCGTGTCACTTCTTCTCTCGCTTTCGCTGCATCACTCTGACGCAGTTCCAGGACGATCTGCTTACCGATACGCACACTTTCGACATCTTCAAATCCGAGTGCACCGAGGGCATGGTGTACCGCTTTGCCCTGGGGATCCAGAACGCCTGGCTTCAGTTGTATATTGACTATCGCTTTCATTACTTCTCCTCCAAAATTCGTCTGAGTACCTCTTCATAGGCGACTTTGACATTTCCCAGGTTCTCTCTGAAACGGTCTTTGTCCATCTTCTCACCCGTATCCATATCCCAGAAACGGCAGCTGTCCGGGCTGATTTCGTCACTGAGAAGGATATTGCCCTCGCTGTCTTTGCCGAACTCCACTTTGAAGTCGACAAGTTTCAGTCTTCTTTCCGCAAAGAAGGCTTTCAGCACTTCATTGATTTTGCGTGCTTTCTCTCTGAGTACTTCCAGTTCGCTGCGGTCCTCGACCAGTCCCAGCATCAGGCAGTGGTCATCACAGATGATCGGATCATTGAGTGCATCATCCTTCAGGTAAAACTCTACCAGTACAAACGGCAACTCTTTCCCATCTTCGATTCCCAGTCGCTTACTCAGTGATCCCGTTGCGGTATTGCGCACGACCACTTCAATCGGAATGATCTCCACTTTTTTGACAAGCTGGTGATTCGCATCGATCGTTTCGATAAGATGTGTCCGGATTCCGGCATCTTCGAGCAGTTTGAAGAGCTGTGTACTGATCTGACAATTGAGTGCTCCTTTGCCGCTCTCCTCTCCCTTTTTCTGTGCATTGAATGCCGTGAGGTCATCCTTGAACTCTGCAATCAACTGATCCGGGTTCTCTGTCGTATAGAGTTTTTTCGCTTTTCCTTCGTACAGAAGCTCTTTTTTCATTTTGCACCCTTTGGCATCTCTTTGGTGATTTCAAGCACTTTGAGTGTGTCGACAGCCGTTTTGAGCTGGTTGTCTTTCAGCAGATCCTCTTTGAGAATGATCTTTTTACTCTTCTTTTTACTTTTTTTGTTCTTCTTTTTTTTGTGTCCGTCAACTTTTTCCAGTTCACTTTTCAAATGTTTTTTGAGCTCTTTCTCTTTCAGGCTGAACTCATCTTTGACCACTTTTACTTCGCCCGGGAAAACTTCGATATCCGGTTCCACTCCTTTGGCCTGAATCGTTCTGCCACTTGGCAGATAGTAACGGGCGACAGTAAGTCTGAGTGCTTCCTGATTGCCGATAGGCATGATCACCTGCACACTTCCTTTACCGAAAGTTTTCTGGCCGACGACGATCGCGCGTCTGTGATCCTGCAGCGCACCACTGACGATTTCACTGGCGCTGGCGCTTCCGCCATTGACGAGTACGACCAGCGGGATATTTTTGAATGTACCCGCTTTGGTCGCTTTGTAGACCTGGTTTTCACTGGTGACTCGCCCTTTCTGGGAGACGATCACGCCCTCGTCGACAAAGAGATCGACAAGACCGACCGCCTGATTGAGCAATCCTCCGGGGTTGTTACGCAGATCGAGGACGATGCCATCGATCTTTCCACTCTTTTTGCGCAGCGCTTTTTTCACATCTTTGACCACTTTTTTGTCGAAACTGGTGACACGGATGTAGAGCATGTTGGTATCTTCGATCTTCTTGGTATAGACCGAATCGACTTTGATAATGTCACGGATGATTTTGATAACCAGCGGTTTCGGTTCATCTTTGCGTACGATTGTCAGTTCGATCGGGGTTCCCGGTTTGCCGCGCATCAGACCCACCGCTTCGTCGATCGTCATGTTGAGCGTCGCTTTGTCGTTGATCTTGAGAATGATATCTCCCGCCTTGAGGCCTGCCTTGTCTGCCGGTGTCCCTTCGATAGGGGAGATAACCGTCAGCGCACCGTCGCGCATACCGACAGTGATGCCAAGACCACCGAACTCTCCTTCGGTCTGGATCTTCATATCTTTAAACTGCTTTTTGTCCATAAAAGAGGAG
>JALWPY010000129.1 GCA_026994915.1 Campylobacterales bacterium | reverse complement strand
GTACTGCTCCAGAAACTTGCCACCTTTCAGAAGTATGGTGCGAAAGTCCAGTTTCTCATCGGAGACTTCACTGGCATGATCGGCGATCCCACCGGCAAAAACGTCACACGTAAAGTACTCGACAAAGAGACCGTACTCGAAAATGCCAAAACCTACAAAGCGCAGGTTTTCAAAATCCTCGATCCCGAAAAGACAGAAGTGGTCTTCAACTCCGAGTGGCTCGACAAGCTGGGAGCCAGAGGTATTGTCGAGCTGACGACGACGTTCAACGTCGCCCGCATGCTCGAACGTGACGATTTCGAGAAACGTTTCAAAAGTGAAGCCCCCATCGCCATCAGCGAATTTCTCTATCCGCTGCTGCAGGGATACGATTCCGTCGCCCTCAAATCCGATATCGAGATCGGCGGTACCGACCAGAAGTTCAACCTTCTGATGGGACGCCAGCTCCAGCGTACCTACAATGTCGGCAAAGAGCAGGCAGTCCTGATGATGCCGTTACTCGAAGGGCTCGACGGGGTACAGAAGATGAGTAAGTCACTCGGAAACTATATCGGTGTTACCGAAGAGGCCCCGACGATGTTTGGCAAACTCCTCAGTATCAGCGACGATCTGATGTGGCGCTACTACGAACTCCTCTCATCCAGAACACTGCCCGAGATCGAGGCACTCAAAGAGGGGGTTGCAAAAGGTGAGATCCACCCCAAAGCAGCCAAAGAGCAGCTCGCGCTCGAGATCACCGAACGCTACCATGACAAAGAGGCGGCACAGAAAGCCAAAGAGGCATTCGACAAAGTGCACAGAAAAAAGGAGATTCCCGACGAGATGCCTGAGTTCACCTTCGAAGGCCCCATCTGGATAGCGAAAATACTCACTGAAGCGGGACTCGAACCCTCCACATCACAGGCAAGACGCGACATTAAGCAAGGCGCTGTTAAAATTGATCAACAAAAAGTTCAGGATGAGCAACTGCAACTGCAGAGCGGTGAATATATTGTACAAGTCGGCAAACGCAAATTTGCCAGAATAAAGGTGAAATAGATGGCATTCAAACCACTTAAAATCGGAAAATACACAATTGAAAAACCTATCATTCAAGGCGGTATGGGTGTAGGTATCAGCTGGGACAGACTGGCAGGAACCGTCTCAGAAGAGGGAGGCCTGGGTGTCATCAGTGCCGTGGGTACGGGCTACTACGACAACAAGCATTTCACCCACAAACTGGTACAGGGCAGACCCTACCTCGAAGAGAACTTCTACTCCAAAGAGGGACTCTTCGCCATCTTCGAAAATGCACGCAAAATCTGTGGAAACAAACCACTCGCCGCCAACGTACTCTATGCCAGCAACGACTACGGACGCATCGTCCATGATGCATGTGAAGCTGGAGCGAATATGATCATTACCGGTGCGGGTATCCCGACCAACATGCCCGAGTTTACGACCGATTTTCCCGACGTCGCCCTCATCCCGATCGTCTCCAGCGCAAGAGCACTGAAACTGATCTGTCGCAAATGGAAACGCTACAACAGAGTTCCCGATGCCGTCATCGTCGAAGGACCACTCAGTGGCGGCCATCAGGGATTCAGCTATGAAGAGTGTTTCAAAGAGGAGAATCAGCTCGAAAATATCGTTCCACCGGTCATCGAAGAAGCCAAAAACTGGGGAGATATTCCCGTGATTGCGGCGGGTGGTATCTGGGACAAAAACGATATCGACAAATTTCTCGACATGGGATGCGCCGGCGTGCAGATGGCGACACGCTTCATCGGTACTTACGAATGTGACGCGCATGAGAACTTCAAAAAGGTGCTCCTCAATGCCAAAGAGGAGGATATCAAACTCTTCAAATCTCCGGTTGGCCTCCCCGCACGTGGCGTCAGAACAAAACTGCAGGAGCTGATCGAAGAGAAAGCCGCACCCAAAGTGGCATGTATCAGTAACTGCGTCGCACCCTGTAAAAGCGGTGAAGAGGCGCGAGCGGTAGGATACTGCATCGCCGACCGTCTCTCCGACGCCTACTATGGCGAGACCGAAACAGGCCTCTTTTTCACCGGTGCCAACGGCTACCGCCTCGACAAACTGATCACCGTACATGAACTGATGCAGAAACTCGAACATGGAGAAGACGATTAGCAGACTCTTCGCCCTGCTCCTCTTCTGTTCACTGGCTCTTTTTGGCGACAAAGCACTCAATATGGAAGTGGATGCCCTCTACAACAAAATTCCCTGGGCATCCAAACAGCAGACGAGAGAGATACTGCATGACCTCGAAAACTTCTACATCAACGCCGTCGTACAGAATGACAAAAAAGCGATCATCAAGAGTCTCAAAGGCATCATCAAGTGTCAGAAACTGCTCGGCAGAGACAGCTCTACCTATGAAAAAGAGCTCTATAACCTGACAGGCAAAAAAGCGACAAAAACAGATACAACTACGCATAAACACAAACATGCGCAAAAGAAGCGTCCCCCCTCTTCTGTGACTACTGCAGCCGCAAATATACGCGCTATTAGCGTACGAGACAATACACTCATCGTCAAATTTGACCGTCCTGTCACGGCGAAGGAGATCCTCTCTCTTCACCTGCATGACAAAAACGGCTACAAAGAGGTCTTCGACATCCGTGCAAATCTCAACTTCAAGGCACCCAGGCTTCACTTCACAAACATCAAAAAAGCGAAAATTGCCCAAAACCGCTACAACAAAGTACGCATTGTCCTGCAAAACGACGACAAAATATATGCCAAAGCCTTTATCCGAAAAGGCAATCTCTTCATCAAGGTCAACAATCCCGTTTCCGGATCTGCCCACAGACCGGAAACACCATTCCGGCCGATCACCAAAAAGCCCAAAGTGGCTGATGCACCCCGCGTCTCACTGCCCCGAAGCAGCAGCGGCAAAAGTACCGCTTATGCATCAGGCAAGATCATCGTAATCGATGCCGGTCACGGAGGTAAAGACTCCGGTGCCGTCGGTTACAAACGCTATCAGGAGAAGCGGGCAGTCCTCAAAGTAGCGAAGCTGCTGGGAGAAATCCTCAAAAAAGAGGGGTACAAAGTCTACCTCACGCGCAGTGACGACCATTTTATCGAACTCAGTGACCGTACCCATTTCGCCAACCGTAAAAAAGCCGATCTTTTCATCTCGATCCATGCCAATGCCGCACCCAAAAAGCAGCAACTGACACTCAAAGGGATCGAAACTTTTTTCCTCTCTCCCGCTAAAACAGCCAAAGCAAAACGCATCGCGGCCAAGGAAAATGCCGCTTCCAAAAAACTCGACCGCCTCTCCAAAGATACCCTGCTCAGCTTTCTCAACCGTACCAAGATTGTACAGTCCAACAAACTCGCCATCGATATCCAGAGTGCCCTGCTCTCCAAAATACGCAAAAAATATAACAAAGTAGTCGACGGCGGTGTCAGGGAAGCACCCTTCTGGGTACTCGTGGGCGCACAGATGCCGGCTGTACTGATCGAAATAGGCTATATCACCAATCCAATGGAAGCGGAGCGTCTCTTCAACCCGTTCTACCAGAAAGCACTGGCACAGGGTATCGCTATCGGCATCAACAACTATTTCGCCAAAAATCACTGATGTGGCGATATTTCGCTACAATGGCATCAAAAAGGAGTTTCAGTGGCACAAAAGAGTCTGCACGAACAGTTACTTTCCCTTCTGCACTGTGACCTGAAATCTCTCTTTCCCCTCGCACGGGAGAAGAGACGGAAACTCATCTTCTACGTCGGCCCTACCAACAGCGGCAAGACACACCAGGCACTCGAAGAGCTCATGCATGCGGACTGCGGAACCTATCTCGCACCCCTGCGGCTGCTGGCACTGGAGAATTATGAAAAGATCAAGTCACATGAGATCCCTGTCTCACTCATCACCGGAGAAGAGGAGCAGATCGACGAAGAGGCGGGCCATGTCTGCTCGACAATCGAAATGGCCAACTTCTCGATGGATGTCGATGTCTGCGTCATCGACGAAATTCAGATGATCGAAGATCCCGACCGGGGATGGGCCTGGGTCAACGCTGTCGTCGGTATCCCGGCAGACAAAGTGATACTGACCGGCAGTGTCAACGCCCTCGACGCGGTCAAAAAAATCGCTCACTATCTGGGAGAAGAGCTGATCGTCAAAAAGTTCAAACGCAAAAATCCGCTCGAAGTGTTCAAA
>JALWPY010000128.1 GCA_026994915.1 Campylobacterales bacterium | reverse complement strand
GGCCAACACCAACATGCTCGAAGCGCTGCGCGATGCGATTATCTACACCCTGCTTGTGATCATGATCTTTCTGGGCAATCTGCGTGCAATCGTCGCGGCGGGGCTTTCCATTCCGATGGTATTCTTCGCGACGATGGCGATCATTTGGATGACCGGCGGCGAACTCAACATTGTCATCTACACGGCGATCATCCTGGCGCTGGGAATGCTCACCGACGATGCTGTCGTGGTTCTGGAAAATATTGAGCGTCACCTCACCGAGGAGCATGAAGATCTCCAGACGGCGATCGTGAAGGGAACCAAAGAGGTCATCAGTCCGGTCTTTGCGGGTACCATCGCGACTATCGCGATCCTCTTCCCGCTCATGTTTGTCGGTGGATTCCCGCAAAAGATCTTCCAGCCATTGATCGAGACGCTGATCATCGCGTTGCTGGTGAGTTATTTCCTCTCGATCACCTTTATCCCGCTCTTGTCGGCATGGCTCTACAAAAACGGTACAGGCAAAACGAAGCTTGAACTCCTTTTTGAAAAGCTCTACCAAAACACGATCGGCAGACTCGTCGCACCCTATGTCGGAATCATCAAATTTTCCAACGGCAAGTGGTGGGCACTGCGACGCATGCTGCTGACAGCTGCCGTGGTACTGACGCTGGTACTGAGTCTCAAAAACATTATGCCGCTCATCGGTAAAGATGCGATGCCTCCGATGGATACGGGTATTATCAAAGCGCAGATCGCATTCAGCGCGAACGAGAGTGTCGACAGTGCCGAGAAGAAGCTGGCACCGTTTTTGAAGTGGCTGCATGAACAGCCCTGGGTGGTGCGCAGTTCCGTCGCGTTCGGTAGTGAAGCGGGCGTGCTGAGTCTGGGTAGCGGAAACCTCCCCTCAGAAGCGACCGTCACGATCAACGCCGTCAACCGCTTCGAGCGTAAAAAGAGTATCTGGGAACTTGAAAACATGATTCGCGACCGACTCGCGAAGCTGGAGGGTGTCAAACGAGACGATGTCTTCGACTTCGGTGCAACGGCACTTTCGAGTATCAAGGCGACACTCGATGTGAGGCTGCAGTCGCCGGTGCCCGACAACCTCTCGGATGCATCGCAGAAAGTGGCCAAAGCGATCGAAAAGGTCAAAGGGCTGACCTCTGTGAGCACCAGCTGGGACAAAGACTTCATGGAGATCGAACTCGACATCGACGAAAACAAAGCGCTCAGCTACGGCATTACCCCTTATCAGATCGCCATGCAAATACCGCTCAGAGGTGAAGTAGTGGGGCTCAGTTCACGCCTCGCTTCGATGAATACGCAGTATGTCCGCCTCTATCTGAAGGGCAAATTTGCACAAAATATCGAAACGCTGCGCCTGCTGCCGATCACGACGAAATTCGGCGAGATACCGCTGGCGCAATTGGCGACGATCAAGCGTCATCTCACCTTCGCCAAACTGGAACGCGACAAGATGCTCTATTCACTCGATGTCAACGGGTATCGTGCCAAACGTCCCGTCACGCATATCACCGACGACGCGGTTGCAGCACTCAAAGATGCCAATCTGACCGATATCAAGATGACGCAAACAGGTGATATCGCACAGATTCATGACAGCTTCAAACGGATGCTCAAGGCGATTGGTTTAGGTGTCATCGTCCTGATCATGACGCTGATCGCGATCTACCGCTCGGTGCGGCTCGCCTTTATCATGATTCTCGTGCTGCCGCTCTCGATGATCGGTGCGGCGTGGGGGATGCTGCTTTTCGGCAAACCCAGCTGTATGCCGAGTCTGCTCGGTATCCTGTTATTGTTTGGGATTATCATCAAAAATGCCGTTCTGTTGATCGACTTTTACCAAAACTATCGTGAAAGCGGCGAAACACCGTTTGAGAGTGCGATCGAGTCGGTGCGCGTACGTTTCCGCCCCGTCATGATGACGGCGTTCGGTACGATCGCGGGTATGATCCCCATCGCGCTGGAGCAGGCGGTCGGTCTGGAGAGACTCTCACCGCTGGCAGACGTGGCGATCGGAGGATTGTTGATCGGTACGCTGCTGACACTCGTCTATGTACCGCTTTACGCCTACGCCACCGATCCCAAAAACAGAAAAACAAATCCGATAGAGAAGATCGAAGAGGCGCTGTAGTCATACACCCGCAGACTTGTGACCGCACATGAAACGTGTGCGGTTCATGAAGTGGTTATAGATAATCCATAATCTTCCATTTCTTTTTATGCCCGATATAGGCGATCACACCTGCGAGGATAAAACCGACGGGGATAACCAAAACGCCTATATTACTCTCCATGTATACTCCTTTGCAGAGATTTGATATTGAGGTTGAGTTGCAAATAAGTACCAAATATCGCAATCGTTACCAGAACAAATATCATCGCAAACGGATAGCCGAGCCATTGTGACGATTCGATATATTTGATGGCATAAGCCCCGAAACCGCCTGCAATCGCAACCAGTACCACCAGTTTCTTGTAAAGCGCATCGATCAGTTTTGCCAATGCTTCAATCTTAAAACCCAGTTTCATACTATTGTACCATATTCCTTCCCATGACATTGATACATATATAGTAATATATATTTGATAAAGTAAGAAAAAACATTTCAAAATGAAACATAATTTAAAGTCTCAGCGATTTCCCCTCAGGATCCCGTATTTCACATGTGAGGCTCATGTCGTAGATCCACTCGAAAAGAGGGAGGGCATCTTGCCATATGTCGAAGAGTATCTCATTGAGCCGGTCGCTGCAGATCGTTTCGGGATCGAACCGTTTGTAAGCGTACATGGCGGCATAGCGGCTGAGGTGGGCGTAGGGGTATGCTTTATCGAAGCCGCGGGGGAGGCGTTTGTATGTGGGGTCGGGGAAATGGAACCCTTTGGTTTTGAGCTGCTGCATGATATCTTCCAGTGCTTCGGCATGTTTCTCGTCCCGGATATACTCCCGGTACCCCTCCAGCGAATCGCGTGAAAAGCCCCGTATACCGCATGCGACGAGCATCTCGTCGGGGGAGAAGTGCAGATAGAAGCTGCTGCTCTGGAGCCGCTTGCCGCTGCCTCGCCAGAAGATGATGCCGATGCGACTCTTCATGGGTGTTTTATCCTTGCTGAGCCTCGTGTCACGGTAGATGCGAAAGAGGGAGCCGTTGACTTTGGGCACGGCCCGGATCTGTGGTACCAGTACTTGCAACTCTTCGCCCATCTCTTCGACGAAGCGTTTGGAAGGCGAAAGAATTAGCGTTTCATACGCCGTTTTGTGCTCCAGAAACCACTCTTTGGTATTGTTCTCTCTCAGCTCTCGCAGAAAATAGAGTGCTTCACATGTGAAAAACTGCAACTTCTTCTCCTGGATATTAGATCAATATATCTTGATATGTTTTTAAAATCATGCTATACTCTCGTTTTCAAATTAACATAAAGGAACTAAAAATGGACAAAAAGGTTCTCAAAACAGGCGAAGGCGTCAAGATCAGCTTTCAGGGCGCCGTTGAGAAGATGCAGATCGTCAAGATGGTTGAAAACTGTGCGACAGGTCAGTGCGAATGCATGAGTGATGAAACCAAAAAGAAGATCAGCGACATGCAGGTAGAAGGAAAAGACGGCGATGTCCAGCTCAGCCTCACCGGTGATGTCTCCAAAGAGGAGATCGAAGCTGCTCTGGCCAAATCCAAAGTACTCAACAAGCAATGAACCTCAAAGAGTTTTTCGCCTACGGTGAGAAAGTTCCCGGATATGACGTGCGCGTGCTCAACGAGCGCGAAGCGAGAGCCGCGGCGGGGATTCTCTTCATCGGGGCGTTTCTGGGGCTGACCAACGGCATCATGCTGGGGACGGCGATCTTTTCGGAGTATTTCGTCACCTTCTTCATGATCGACTTTCTGATCCGCGTCATCCAGCCGCGCTACGCCCCTTCACTGATGCTGGGGCGTTTTTTCGTGCGCAATCAGGTGCCCGAATATGTCGGTGCGACGCAGAAACGCTTCGCCTGGGCAATCGGTGCGATCATCGCCGTGCCGATGTTCTACTACCTCGTGATCCACTTCGAACCCAATCCGATCAAAGTGCTGGTTTGCCTCATCTGTATGGCATTGCTCTTTTTCGAAGCCGCCTTTTCGATCTGTCTGGGATGCAAACTCTTCAACCTCTTCAGCAAGGAGCAGGCGCGCCACTGCCC
>JALWPY010000127.1 GCA_026994915.1 Campylobacterales bacterium | reverse complement strand
CTCTTTAATCTTTTCCACTATAGACTATTTTTATAAAATATACTTATGCCAAAGGAGCAATTATGGCAAAAATGACACGAAGAGGCTTCCTCAAAAACGCTGCGATACTCTCCACCCTGCCGGTGCTGGCTGAGGCCACGTCCACTGTATCCCAACCAACCCTGAAATTCATTCATGTTACCGATTCACATATGGACCTTGGGGATGAAAATAGTGTCGAGGCGATGGAGCTGATGGCAAACTTCATCAACAAAAACTATCAAGATCTCGATTTTGTCCTTTTTGGCGGTGATAACTTCAACAACAACGTCCCCGGAGACAAAGATGCCCGGACATTTAAAAAGATCATCGATACCCTGCACTGCCCTGCCTATCTGGTACGGGGCAACAAAGAGTCCTCTCCAAAACCCGAAAACGATCCGCAAAATCTCGCCGACTTCGAAGTGATGTTCATCGCACCCAAAAAGGAGCTCGTACGCAGCGGTAAGGACTGGATGCTGGAAAAAAAAGGCTACGTCATTCTCGGCCTCGACAGCAACATCGAACATCAGAACAACGGACGCTACACCCGAGAGACACTCGATTTTGCCGAATCGGTCCTCAAACGCGGCAAGCCGACGATCATCCTCAACCATCACCCCTACACCAACTACTGGGGCGAAAAAGATCCCAAACTGCTTCACAAATATGTACTGAATAACAGTGAAGAGGCACAAAAACGGCTCTTTGGTTACAAGAACCTGATTCTTACACTCTCCGGTCACAAGCATATTGACAATGTCAGTGAGATAAAGGGGACCAAAGTGATCGCCACACGCGGTTTCGTCAGACCGCTCGATCTGGATATGTACCCGATGCGCTATGTAGAGATCACCGGTAACAACAACATCAGCGAGAAACTGATCTACACTTCATAGATGACTATGAAAGGCGTTCCAGCGCTTTTTGGTAGTAGTCACTGTCTATTTCACATCCGATAAAACGGCGATTGGTATTTTTACATGCCAGTGCCGTTGTTCCTGAGCCCAGAAAACAGTCCAGCACCACATTCTCTTCATCAGTGTGTTTTCGAATCAACTCTTCAAACAGCCTCAGCGGTTTCTGTGTCGGATGGCAACGGTCTTTCCCCTGATAGATCGGATAGACATAGATGCCATTATCATACTCGGAATGGAAAGTGGGTTTTCCCCCTTTGTTGGCTGTCAGGGCAATCTCACGTGCATTTGTGAGATAGTTGACTTTGGAGTTGAGGGGTACCGGATTGGTTTTGATCCATTCGATGAAACGCAGCTGACGAAAGTTGAAATACTCCAGCATCTTTGCCAGATATGTGATTTTCCATAAATCATAAAAGATGATGACCGTGCCACCTTTTTTCAGCACACGATAGAACTCTGCGATCACCAGATCGAGGCCTTTAAAATCATAATCCCAGTCACCAAAATCCATAGAGATTTTAAACCTGTCCACACCATGGACCACCGCCTCAAATCCTGTGCTGCGTGATATCTCATAAGGCGGATCGACGAGCACCAGATCGATACTCTCATCTTCGACCTCTTGTAAAAACTCAAGACAATCCTGTTGTCGAATCTCTATGTTTTGCATAGATAAATTATAGCGAGTTTCATCGCAACTTTGCGTAAGAGATAAACCTATCTCATGAAAATCCGATATAACTATAAAGTTATCCAGAGAGGATCGTACAATCATGGTGGATTATATTTTAATACCGGGTGCAATCATATTGATTCTCTGGTATCTTTACGACCGATATGTCCAGCGTGAACATACCCTTCTGATCAATTATCCTGTCATAGGACGCTTTCGATATTTTTTTGAAGCCGTGCGTGAACCGTTTCGCCAGTATTTCGGCAATGAAGATATATTTGACTCACGTGACAAAATCGAATGGGTCTACAAAGCAGCAAGAAACAAAACAAATTTCATCTCTTTCTCACAAAGCGATCCGCAGAAAAATCCGAAATTTATGCTCAAACACGCTTTCGCACCGCTTAACGAGCATGAAGTCAGCAACGATTTTTCTATCGAATTTGGTCAGGACAAAGCACAACCCTTTCGTGCACAATCGATCATCATGCGCAGTGGCATGAGTGATGGCGCGATCTCTCCGGAAGGTACTCAGGCTTTCACCATCGGCGCTTTTCGGGGCAAATTTCCAATCAATACCGGCGAGGGAGGTTTGACGACAAATTTTCTTGTAACGCACAGATCCTACGATCGGCGCTATATGGAGATCGTTACATTGACACGCTGGCAAATCACTCTTTTTCGCATGCTTCGCAGACTCTTCAACACTGCATTTTCCATCAATACACTAAAGCCGATAGTTCTTCCAAAAGGGATGGAAGATACATACAACTTCGATCGCACTAAAATGTGTTTTTATCGTGTCAACTGGCACGCATCGCTGGAAGATTTTCCGGATAATGTACCCGAAGATATAGCAGATATCGTACTACAAATCGGTTCCGGTCTCTACGGTGTACGGGATGAAGAAGGCAATTTTGATCCGTTGCGTTATCAAAAGACGATGCGTTTTTGTCGCATGACAGAGATCAAACTTGCACAGGGCGCCAAACAGACAGGTGGTAAACTGACAGGCAATAAAGTCACTGAAGCGATCGCTTACTATCGTGGCGTCACTCCCTGGAAAGATCTCTACTCTCCAAACAGATTTCCCTATGCAAGAACGATTTCCGAGCTCTTTGACTTCATCGAAAAGCTGCAGAAACTCAGCAGTAAACCTGTCGGTTTCAAAACGATTATCTCTGATCGAGAGGGTTTTGTCCCCCTCGCAAAAGAAATTGCAAACAGACTCCGGCAGAATCGTCCCATTCCGGATTTTATTACGATCGATGGCGGCGAAGGCGGCAGCGCTACAGCACCGATAGAACTGATGGAGCGCATAGGTCTCGGAATCAAAGATGCGATCTATCTGGCAGATGAAATACTCAAAGAAGAAGGCGTCAGAGACCATCTCAGGCTCATCGCCAGCGGGAAAGTACTCACGCCTGACAATGTCGTTATTCTATTCTCACTCGGTGCCGATATGGTCGCAATTGCAAGGGGCTTCATGATGAGTGCGGGGTGCATCAGAGCAAAAGTCTGCTCAGGCACGGGAAAACATCACTGCCCGGTAGGTCTGGCGACTCAGCACAAGCGCAGACGCAAAGCCTACATCGTGCACAAATATGCAACCATGGTAGAAAACTATCATCGCAATATGTTGAAAAATATCAAGACTGTTTTAGCTGTCATGGGACTGCATCGTATCGATCAGCTCCACAAAGAACACCTGCTTCTCGTCGATGAAAATGGCTACATTCACAACAACGTCAAGCGCTATCTCGACCAAAAATACCAGGACGCATACGATACAACTCCCCGGCAGGAACCGCTTACGGTGTAATCACTCCTCTTCTGCATCCTTCATTTCGATCTCTTCATACGCTTTCATCAGATGTCTGCCAAGCGCATACGAAAAGCCGTCCCACGCTTTGTATGCATCCAGCTCTTTCACGGCCATCGGCTTGACTTCATACGCTTCCAGATCATCATCGTATGCCTTCTGTGCCCATTTCGCCACACTTTGCAGATAGTGCAAATAGGGTGTGATAGTCCCATCTCTGCTGCCTGACAATCCATGTCCGGGCACATAGAGTCTGTATGGCTTCTGATTCAGTAGCTTCTCCAGTGTCCGGATGTTGCCAAAGATACTCGATGATGCGTCGAATGCACCCATTCTCCCTTTCATGACATTGTCTCCAAGAAAGAGTGTCTGCGAATTTTCATGCAGTATCATCAAGTCGGTATCGGTATGTGCCATGACCGGATGAAACACAACAAACTTCTCTCCATCTATTTCGATTTTGTCCCCATCTTTCAAAGCTTGATTTGGATAGGCAAACTCCTGATCGGTTCCTTTGAGATTGTGGGTCAGTCGATCGAGGATATTAAACCATTTTTGCGCCTCCCCTCCTTTCACTTCACGGATCATATTTTCATGCGCGTAGATCTTCAGATTGGGATATTTCTCAAGCAGCGCTTTATTCGCGAACCAGTGATCGCCATGTTTATGTGTGTTGATCGCAGCGAGAATCGGCTTCTTACTGATCTTTTCGATCTCCTGGAGTACCTTTTTCCCGACATTGTAACTGCCACCCGGATCGATGACGATGAGCCCTTTTTCCCCTTCGATGATTGCGGGATTGTTCATAAATCCTTCATTCGCTTCATCAGGTGCAACCACAGGCCCATGCATGACATAGACATTTTCAAGTTGTTTCTCGAAATGGAATGTACCATACTTTTTCAACGTCAGACCAAATGCCGAACCGGCAAAAAACAGGAGTGCTGTCCATACAATCAGATATCTCTTCATCTTATTTCCATCCTTGATTTGTTAACATTAATTTATAATCTATGATACCATGATTACACGCTTTATTTTACACTAATCATAAAGTGCTAAAATCCTAGAAAAAAGAAGGACGGTCTGTTGCAAAATCAAACATCAAAAGTACTCGCACTCTATATCGCCGATGCCGATCAGTCCGCAATGATTTCCAAAGATTTTGTACAATGTCGCCTCGATGGGATCGAAGGAGATAAACACTATGCCAAAGATCCGGCCAGATCGGTACTTATCACTTCCACTTATGCATATATGCTTGCAAAAAAACAAGGGATCGATGTCTCCTATGGTGCACTTGGAGAAAATATATTGATCGATTTCGACCTGCGTCCGTTTGGACCGGGAACGCGTTTACAGATGGGGGATGTTATACTGGAGATAGCGCAAAACTGTACATTGTGTAATCATCTCTCAAAAATAGATCGTAAATTGCCTAAACTTCTGAGAAATGATCGTGGTGTTTTTGCACGGGTTGTGCAAGAAGGGAGAATTCATACTGGTGATGAAGTCTCCCTCGTGGAGTGACTATTCTGCTTAGGCAGAAACGGTCTTTTTCAGGATCTCCTGAACTTTGTCCATTGCATCGTTGAGGATTTTGACCTCTTCCTTGTCTGTCAGGCCCATAGAATGGATCCAGTTTTTGACATGGTGAATACCGAAATGGACGGTATCGTCACCCTCTTTCTTATAGATATACATTGAACAAGGCGCATAGGCTCCCATCTCGGGATGATTTTTGGAGATCGTATAAGCAACGGGAATTTTACAGATCGAATAGACGATGTAAAAATCGTATCCTGTATCTTCGATATCTTCGCTCAGTTCATTAAATGCCGGCATTGCGAATTTGTTCATGGTCAGTGCGCTTTCGAAATCGTTCTCAAGATCTTCCAGGTTATCTTCCCACTCATCTCCCATTTTCATGGTAGCAGTCACTGTCAATGGCCCTTCGACATCCACTTTCTTCGCTGTATAAGGTACCCATTTGCCGTTTGGCATCGCACTCTTCATCGCTTTTTGCAGCATCTCGTCGAGTTTCTTCCAGCCTTTGTGATCTGCAGGAATACCGGTAATCTCTGCCATTCTTCTGGGACTCAGTGTTGCAATCGAGATCGTTTTATCACCTTTTTTGGTATAGATGGACATCGTCATAGGTGCGAAAAGGCCGATAGTCGGATACTCTTTGATAAAGTCTGCCACCACATCTGCACTGTAGAAAGCTGCAAGATTGAAGACATCGTAGTACGTGTTGTTGAAATCACGTTTGAACGGAAAATTCATGCCATTGTTGGCAGCCATGTAAAACCCGGCCTTTTCAAACGCTTTCTGAATTGTTTCAGGTGTAATCTTTCCGTCGCTGTTATCCGCCTGATAGATACGGATATCCGCTTCATCTGTCGCACCTGTCGCTTTTTCAACTTTCTCTGTAACTGCCTGAGCGGCAGTTTTTGCGACCTCTTTGACCTCTTTCGCTGCCTCTTTTGCAGCACTTTTAACCTTCTGTGCGATTGTCGCAGCAGTGGATGTTTCTGCTGTGTCAGCACCGGCTACAGTAAAAAAGCCGACTGTCACCAGCAGTGCAAACAAGATTTTTTTCATCTCTGACCTTCCTTTTTATGATATTTTATTGACATCAGTGATATCGAACCAAAAGGGCTTTTTGAGTACTACAGTACACTCCCTGCGCCTTTTGAAATGCGCATCTATATCGAAATCCGGCGAAGCATATTGACTTTTATATTCTTCGATGAACTTCTCATAGTCGCGTTCCGGCATACCACTTATCTCATACTCTATTTTATCGTAAATTTTATTGTTTTCACTGACACATTCACGCATTGTTTCATTGACGTTGATCGCACTATACCGATCATTTTCCGGCATTGTCATATTCATCTCTATGAAAGCTCGCATCGATGCCAGCGTGTGCTGCAACTGTTGAAGAGGCATCTCGCTTTTGTGTATGATCAATGCTTGCGTCCGGTCGTAGCCCCATCCTCCGGAGACATCCAGTTCGACATCAAATGCCGCCTTGATCACCTCTTTGATATTGTCGCTTGCAGGAATATTTTCAAATGGCATCTATATACCTTAGTATGATTGACTTTTTGAGAGAGTTTGCCCGGAAGAGCTCCGGGCAAAGATAGAGTGTCGTTAAATTACTTAATTTTAACTTTCTTGGATTTTGTGTTGCCTTTCAGGTCGACCCAGCTCAACTCGAACTCGTCACCTTTTTTAGCACCTTTAAATTTGAATTTGATCAGAGGGTTTTTCGAAAGGAACTGACTGGTAGACATATCAAACACCACTTTTCCATTCGCTTTACCACTGATGTGTGTGATAAAGTTTGCCTCTTTACCTTTCTTTTTAGCCTGATCATAAGTCAACATTGGATGTTTCAACATCGCTTTGACTTGTATATAATCACCTTTTACTTTTGCTTTTAATTTCATCGTTATTCCTTTATCTTTATTCTTCTTAAAATATCAAAATATCTCTTCCAGTCTTTTCTGGTAAAGATTAGCCTTCACATCCACCGAGTGCCACTTCAAGAGTCTGTGCACCTTTGTAGAATTTACCGTCTCTGCCTTCCACGATAGCAGTGATAGTACCGGATTTTTTCATTTTGATTTTAAAAGAGAAATCAACAGGCTGTCCTTCCGGAACATCGAAAACAGCTACTGTACTTTCAGGGTTTGCATCCTGGAACACAGCGACTGTTTTTGCATCGATATCTGACTTGATCGTTACAGGAATCTGTCCACCGTTACTCGCTACTTTCGGAGCCTTGACTTTGACACCTTTATCTGCAGGAGAAATTGTTCCATACAGTTTCTCAATCGCATCTTTGACAGTTTTTGCTGTCCATGCGTCCGGCTTCTCTTTTCTGAAATCGATCGCACTGACGAGTGACGGCAGCGCAGCCATTGCAGCAAGACCAAATCCTAAAAACTTTCTTCTTTCCATTGTGTATTCCTTTTATAAAAATTTATTTGCGGGAGGATAAATCCTCCCAAAGTGTTTAACACATGGCAATGTTTTTAAACACTTAATGTTACCTTTTTAAAGTGAAGTAATCGTGTATTACTTACTTTTGCTGTACATATACTCGATCGCCGCTTTCAGCTTATCATCCGGCAGATCAGTACCACCACGCGGAGGCATCGCATTGACACCGTTGATCGCGTTTTTCAGTACTGCATCCATACCTTTTTTCATCACTTTCGCCCAGGCTTCTTTGTTGCCCACATCAGGCGCACCCATGCTGTCGTTGCCGTGACAAACCGCACAGCTCGCATCATAGATCTTTTTGCCTTCTGCGTTGGCACTTCCGCCAGCTTCACAGTCACAGCTCGCTATCCAGCAAGGATTTTTTGGCAGATCTCTCTTTTCAGATAAAGGTGGCAGGAAACTCTTCTGCTCAATCACAATAGGTGCCACTTTTGGTTCACCTTTGAAACAGTCATGCATACATCGTGTACCATTGCCATAATTGCTGTAGTCGTTGTAAAATGCACGTACATCTTCAAGAGCATTTGGTCCGTCGATATTCGGTATAAAACCGTCTTTGTTGGGCAGATCCACTTTAAGTACATTTGATTTGTTGATCACTGTGTCATCTTCCACTTCCTCACCATCGATCTTGAGTTCATTGAGGACATAGATGTATGCGACCAGTGCATAGACCTGATCATCCGTCAGACTGAGCGGTGCAGGATGCGGCATGCCTGTTTTGATATACCACCAAAGTGTACTCGCACGCGGCCAGTAGGTACCGAAAACACGTACAGGACCGTCTGCATCCGGTGTCGTTCTCTGGAACTTCAGCGTTTCATGCAGTTCATAAGCATTACCTTTGGAGAGTGAAGGGTATCCACCGCCTCCGGAACCGAAGTCACCATGACAGGAGAGACATTTCGCTTCATAAACCTCTTCACCCTCTTCAGCAGTACCCTCTCCTTCCGGAAGTCCTGTACCATCGGGCATGACGTCAATATCCCATGCTTTGATCTCGTTGGGCGTTGCCGGTCTGCCGTTGTTGATCGCCAGACTATGCGCTTTTTCATTGATGTAGTATGGACCTGTCTTACCATTTTTCACAGGGTAAGTCACACCACCGTCAATGACCAGTTTTCCTTTTTGTATGCCGTCAGCATATTTTTTCGATGCTCCGGTATCTGCTGCGAAGAGCGTTGTCGAAGCTGCCGCTATCAATGATGCCCCTAACAGAATATTACGATAAGATTTGAACATTGTTAACCTCTCCTTTTGCTGTGACTTCCCATGTATGGATACCGTTTCTGTGGTAGACAGATTCTACACCCATGACTTCTCTCTCATGCTTGACTGTCGGCTGGATATGTCCGGCATCGTCACGTGCACGACTGGAGAGAAGCAGAGGTTTCCCTTCATATTTGTACATATAGCTGAATCTTGTCCATGCTTTCGGCAATACCAGACCTTTGAGACTCGCTTCTACCCAGTTTTTACCGCCGTCAAACGAGATGTCGACACCTTCGATAGTACCCATACCACTCCATGCCAGACCTTCGATCTCGACAATATCGCCTTTTTTGAGGTCTGTCCATGGTTTTTCAGGACAAGGAGATGTGATGACAGAGTTGACTTCATTTGCATAAAAGTGCTGAATCGCTTTGCCGCTTGGCTTGAGTGCCGTATATTTTGCAGTCTCCTCTTTCGCATAGAAAGGCTCGGATGCAAATTCGAGTCTGCAGAGCCATTTGACGCAGAGGTTACCTTCCCATCCCGGTACCAGCAGTCTGATAGGATATCCCTGCTCAGGTCTGAGTGCTTCACCGTTTTGACCCCATACGATCATCGCGTCGTCAAGTACTTTATCGATAGGTACCGTTCTTCCCATATGAGAGTTATCCGCACCTTCAGCCAGCATCCATCTTGCATTTGGCTTCAGCCCCAGATCTTTGAGGATATCTTTGATATAGACACCGGTCCACTGTGCACAACTCATCATACCTTTGGCAAACTGTATAGAGTTGAACTGCGGTCCTCTCCACTCGGGTCCACCATTTGCAGGGCACTCGATAAAGTGGATTCTGCTCACACTCGGATAGCGCTTGAGCTGATCCATCGTCAGAACCAGTGTTTTTTCTACCAGTCCATGGATCATCAGTCTGTGCTCGTTTGGATCGATATGCGCGACACCACCGTGTGTACGGCTGAAGAAGAGACCATTCGGTGTCAGGATACCTTCCATATCCTGTACGGGACACATCGCGATAGATGCCTGCCAGTTACCGGAACTCAGCAGCTCGGCATTTCTTCTGATGACATTATGCTCATATGCTGACGGAATACCGTAACGGTTTTTCGTTACCGGATCGCCAAGTGTCGTTCCCCATGGTTTCTCTTCCACGATTGCCGGATCATCAGCTCTCATTTTTACCGGTGAAAGTACATTCGCAGCGGCAAGCGCACCTGCAGAATATGCAAGTGTTTTCTTGAAAAAACTTCTTCTGTCGGCTTGTTCAATAGTATCTGAACCAGCTGAAGAAGAGGCATCTGTCAGATGCATTTTTCTCTTTTTCAACATCTTTCCTCCTTGTCTGTTGTGTTTGATAAACGTACAATTATACTACCATTTTCTTAACAATCTATAAAAAAAGCAAATGAAACAAAGCGTCAAAATCCCCTTAAAATCAATTATACAGCGATATATGCACTCTTTTTTTCACGATTGTTCAACAAAAAATGTGTTATGATTGTAACCTGAATAAACATCGAGAATAGTTATAGAAAGGAAATATATGAAGAAAATTTTAAGTCTGTTATCTATTGTAACTATTTTATATGCGGCATCTCTGCAGTGGAGTCATGAGTACAGCCAAACGCTCAAAAACGCTCAAAAAGAGGCAAAACCGGTTCTGATGATGTACCATGCCGAGTGGTGTCCGGAATGTGCCTATATGAAAGAGGTGATTTTCAAGGATCCAAAACTTTCAGGCTATCTGCAATCACACTATAAACTGCTTTCACTGGATATCTCAAAAGACAAACTCCCTGAAGGATACAGTTACAAAGGTGTCCCGACATTTTTCATCATCTCTCCGGAAGGGAAGCTCAAAGGCAAGATAGAAGGTGCTTCCGGCGCCGCTGCATTTATGGATAAACTCAAGGCAGTCAAATGAGGCATTTTTATGCTCTGTTACTTTATGTTACACTTTTAAGCGCATATGATCCTGCAGATCTGAAACAGCTGCATCAGGAGAAAGATTGTCAACTTTGTGATCTCAGTGGTGCAAACCTCAGCGGACTCGATCTCTCCCGGGCGGACCTGAGCGAAGCCAATCTCTCACGTGCCATTCTCGTCAAAACCAATTTCCACAGGGCCAACCTCTCCAACACTGACCTTACCGATGCCAATCTCTCTCAGGCAGATATCAAAGGGGCCAAGTTTGTCAGTGCGATCATGATCAGAACCGACCTCTCCAACACCCATGCATGGGCTGCCAACTTCAGAGAAGCGAAAATCGACCGTTGCAACTTCAACAGTGCACAGCTGGGCGGTGCAAAATTTGAAAAAAGCGATCTGGGCAACTCGACATTTAAAAATGCGCTGTTGTGGAGAGTGATTTACGAAGATGTCAGTCATAAACCGAAAGATGGAGGAGACCTTTAAAGGTAGTTCAAAAAGTAGAATATCCAATCAATGTAATGCATTTCATGATGAGGGAAGCCCCTCATCATGATGGATCAGAACTGGTATCTCAGTGAGATTCTCAGATCATCCGCTTTGTCGATAGGATCCATTCCCATCGCTCTCGCTTCGTCCATGGTCATAGGGGTACCGCCTGCACCGAAAAATCCCTGACTACCGGTATATTTATAGTCGAAATAGGTATAGCGCACTTCAGCACTGAAACCTTTCATCAGCGGCTGGATGTAGTAAGCTTCATACGCATCGCCGCGTACCGCCATCTTCGACCCGATCATCGTATCTTCCGCATAAGTGAACGGTCTCCAGTATTTGGTACCGTGGTTGTACTCCAGTCCGAAAGTACCGTCGTCGGTTACGACTGCCGGCATGTTGACACCGACCCAGTAGGAGACACCCGTTTTGTCATCGTTGGAGCCGAGCATACCCTCTTTCACTTTTGGAGCACCGTTGGCTGCCTGAATCATTGCACCCGCCAGTTGCTGAGACGCCGGACTCTGAGGATCGGCGTAATCCTGAGGATTGGTGGAGAGGTTTGTACTCATCATCTGGTTGATATCACCCGCAATCTCCCATGGCTTTTTACCGATGAAGCCGTTGAATGCACTCAGATCCAGCCCTTCGATCTTGTTGTCAGGATGTGAAACGGACCATGCCACGCTCGCGAAGAACTTCGTGTTATCCAGAAAATCGTTGATACCGTCACCGATACCATCCATCAGGAAAGAGATAGCGGCGCCGTCCATGTCACCCATGTTGTGCATCGTAACTCGTGGATTGAGACCCGCCGCCTGCGCACCGAGGAATGTACCTGTCTGGTCAAAGACAGGCTTGATCGCACCGACCATACCGTCACCACCATCTATCCCCATTGTACCATCATCATTGCCTACAACTGTACCGTTGGCCATCGTGAAACCGGGAACGTTGAATCCTCTGTATGCGGTGGTCATGATCTTGTACTGACCGTCATCGTACGGTACAAAGATGAAGCCGGCCAGATCGACATTTTTCAAAGTCGTTCTGTCTTTGCTGTAATCACCCTTCGAAGCCAGCCCGCCGTCGAAGTTGAATCTGCTTCTGGCATTGGTCAGACCGCGTCCGAAACAGAACTTCAGAGACATACCGCTGATATCTGTCACCTTCTCCAGTCCAAATTTGAAACTCGCTCCGTCGAACTCGACGTTGATAGCGTGTCCCAGTGGAGATTTCGGCTTGTCCCCCTCTCTGAGAGAGATCAGGAATCCGTCGGTAGAGGGTCTTCGTCCGAACGATGCTGTCCAGTTGACTTTCGTGCCGAAGAGGCTGTCACTCATGTAGAGCCAGTAGGCCTCTTTGACTCTCAGTGTATCATCCAGCAGGTTTTCGTTGAGTACCCAGTCGAAAGTGTCGTACCCGAAGCCCCGCTGCGGATAACCGGTAGAAGGATTGACCGGTGTCGCGCCATAAGCTTTGTTGAATGCCAGCTGTCCTTTGAAGATCATGTTGGCACTGGGTGCAAAAGCCATGTTCAACCAGAGTCTGTTGGAGAGCAGAGAGTCGTTTTTGTACTCTTTGCCTGAAGCGGCTTTGTAGTTGATCACATCGAGTGCCGTTCTGAAATCGACATTCCATTTGATATTGTCGGTCGCATCGTGCGTCTTGACTTTGGTAAGTTCTTTTTTCAGTCTTTTGAGACTCTTCTCGAGTTTCTCCACTTTTTTGACCAGTTCCGCATTGACAGGTGCCGTTGCTTCTGCTGCTGTTGTCTCCGGTGTCTGGGAAGCTGTCACTTCATCCGCGTTGGCAATCGCTGTTGTGACCAACGCCGCAGCGATGGACATAGCAATAGTTTTTTTCATCATTATACTCCTCATTTTAACTATTAATACTAGTTATAAATGCAATTATATAGCGATCTAGCTAAAAGTTTAAAAAAAATGTAGTCGGAGAGTAAGAAATGTAAATGAAATGATAATGAAGCAGAAATAGTTTACAACGCGGCCCGAAGGCCGCACTGTCCCCTGTCTATATAGCAGTAGATTTATGCTTAAATAAACCTACACTGTGATTATAGTGCAATTAGGATAAATATTATCTTAATTAAATAGACTTACGCTATACTTTTGCAAAAAAGGAGCACTATGCCAACCATTCCAAAGGGCATCACCATCGCCTACTTCATTCTGCTGGGGATCACACTCGGGGCGGGGCTCTATGCAGGTATCGTCGTCGCGCCCGTCGTTTTTCACAGTGAACTCTGGCTCGGATCGGAGATTTTAAGCCGTTTTCAAGAGGGGCTCATCATGACGGAAAATTTCGTCCGTCTGGGCTACCTGGTCGATTTCACGCTGCTTGCCGTCGCACTCTACGAAGGGTTCAAATACAAAAACTTCGACCGAGACACCGTCACGACCGCAAGTGCGTTTGTCGTGCTCGCTACCGGATTGCTCTATGTCCACTACTACATGCCCCAGATTCTGGCGTTTCAGAAAGAGGGTGAAGAGATCATGCAGAACAAACTCTTCGAAAATACCCACTTCGCCAGCGAACTCGACTTCAAACTCTTCGCGCTCGCCCTGACGGTCCTGCTCGCACGCAACCTCTGGCGCACCCTGAAGTAGTCAACCCCGCGTCATCCGCTCCATCACCCAGGCCGTATGCAGCGCGCTGCGTCCGGTGGAAGGGTGCGCATACCCTTCCGTCAGCGCTTTATACATGTTTTGTACATAATAGTACTGCACATGTCGGGGGTGGGGTATCTCACGTACAATCTTTTCAACATCGTTTTCGCAGACGATCGGCGCCTCATCGAGCACCGAAAAGGTGATCTTCCCCCGCTCTCCGTAGATCTCCACCCGATCCTCACGACGGTCACAGCCGAAGTTCCAGCTTCCGCTGCCAAGGACTCCGCCTTCATGTTCCCAGCATCCCGTCACGGCATCCGCGGCACTGTAACGCCCCTGCTGGTTGCGCGCATGTCCTCTCGCATCGACAATTTCTCCCAGCAGAAAGATCAGCAGATCGAGCCCGTGGCTCGCCACATCGTCGAAGTAGCCCGCAGGCGCCACCCTGCTGTTCACACGCCAGTGGCCCGATTCCATATCTCTGGGATGCGGTGTGCGCGTCAGATGCCACACCACCTGCCGCACCCGGCCGATACGCCCCGCGTCGAGCCACCTTTTCACCTCCAGAAAGCGCGGCAGCGAGCGGCGATAGTAAGCGACAAAAAGCGGTATGTTTCGCTTCTCAAACGCCTCCACCACTTCGAGGGCACTCGCATAGTCGGGTGTGATCGGCTTCTCGATGCAGCAGATCTTCCCCGCCTCCGCCGCCATCAGGGCGTAACGCGCATGCGAATCGGGCGGCGTGGCGATATAGACCGCATCGATACGCGCATCTTCGATCAGCGCCGCGGCATCGTCGAAATAGAGCGGTATCGCATGACGCGCTGCATACGCTTTCGCCTTCTGCAGGTCACGGCACATGACCCCCTCCAGCGAAAACCCCTCGATCTGGCGGTAGGCCGGTGCACTTTTGACATCCGTCACGGCACTGCAGCCGATCATTCCCCAGCGTATCGTTCGCATCAGAGCGCACTTTTGGGGCTGGAGACCAGTTCCTCCATCGGCGTGAAGTCGCCCCGCAGATACCCTTCGACCCCGCACCGTCCGATCATCGCCGCATTGTCCGAGCAGTAGGCCAGCGGCGCCAGATAGAGCCGTGCTCCGAACTCTTCACAGAGCGCCTCGATCTTCTCCCGCAGATAGAGGTTGGCACTCGCCCCGCCCACGATCGCAAAGTCGCGGATCGAAGCGGTTTTGAAGATCTTTTTGAGCTTCTGAAGCAGATGCGCCACCGCCACCAGCTGAAACGAAGCGCAGATGTCGTAACGGTCCTGATCGCTCAGCGTCCCCAGCGCTTCGATCTGCAGCCGCACCTGATTCTTGAGACCCGAGTAGCTGAAGGCGATCTTGCCGGAGTTTGCCAGCGGTACGGTAAAGGCAAACCGGTTTGCATCCCCCTTTTTCGCATACGCCTCGACAATCGGACCGCCGGGATAGCCCAGCCCCAGCATCTTCGCCACTTTGTCGAAACTCTCTCCGAAACTGTCGTCCATCGTCTGTGCGATCAGGGAAAAATCTTTGTAGCCGCGGGCGTCGATCACCTGTGTATGGCCGCCCGAAACCAGCAGTATCGTCATCGGAAATGCACTCTCCTTCTCCAGGAAAAGCGAGTAGATATGCCCATGTAGATGGTTCACCCCGATCAGCGGCAGATCGAGCGCCACCGAGAGCGCTTTGGCCACCGTCACCCCCTCCACCAGCGTCACGGCGAGCCCCGGCGCATTGGTAACGGCGATCGCTTTGAGCTGCGGGAAGAAGCTTTCGGTCTGCTCCAGTATCTTCGGCAGCGCAGTCGCATGCAGTCTCGCGGCCAGCTCCGGCACCACTCCGCCGTACTTCGCATGGTCGAGTTCCTGAGAGATCTTTTTGTGAAAAAGCAGCTTTTTGGTCGCGATCTCCGTCACTGCGATGGAGCTGTCGTCACAACTGCTTTCGATACTGAGAATCATACCCGTTCCTTAGAAGTAGTGAAAGAGCGAAACCGTTGCCCGCCGCTCTCTTTTTAGGGCTATTTTATCTTCATCTAACTTTAAATTGAGCGCATAGCACTGCGACAGACGCCATGTCGTAAAGAGTTCGCCGCGGTGCCGGATGATACCGTTGTCGTAAAAC
>JALWPY010000126.1 GCA_026994915.1 Campylobacterales bacterium | reverse complement strand
CCATCCTTGCGGATCTGTCACCTCTTCCCGGGTGAAAGAGGCGCTTTTGGATCTGTTGGCGGCTTCGACAAGGGTGGCGAACCTCTTTTCAAATCGTGCTTCTCCGCCATAGTATTGGTAGATCACTTCCGAGACGGAGCGGGCGTCGGTAAAGAGTGCATGCCAAGGGTTGAGACGCGTGCGTGGGTATTCGAGTTTGTAGTCAAAAGCCATATGGGCATCGTCTGTGAAGGGGAGGTTGGTGACGATGTCTTCCTTCGTCACTTCGATCTGTTTCTCTTCGAACGCTTTGGGGTGCAGGTAGCGTACTTCATCGATCAGATCGAGTTTTTGCAGCAGTGCGGTACTGACGATTCCATCGAAGTTGCTGCGTGTCAGCAACCTGTATCTTTGCTTCACTTCGGATTGCATCGGTACCCCTTGTCTCATTTGGATGTCGCCTTTTTTATTACCGGTACGCGCAGACGCTGACCGACGTAGATGTGGTTGGGGTTTTTGATGAGATCCGGGTTGGCGCTGAGAATCGTGTCATAAGCCATCGCGGAGCCGTAGGCACGCAGTGCAATTTTGGAGAGAGTGTCTCCTTTCCTGACGATGATGACACGCATTTCACGACTTCTGGTATTGACCTCTTTTTTGATCGAAGCAGTATAAGTTGATTTTCGCTTATGTTGCATCGTTTCGACGATGTTACCGATTTTTTGAGAAAGGTTTGCAAGATCGTCGTAGCTGTTTCGGTGTTTTTTGACAACGACTTTGTTGTAAGTGTCTGTTTTGGCTTGAGGAGTGGCTTTTGCGGCATAGAGTGCAGGGTCTATAGCATCTCTTGGCGGTGTTTCTTGCGCAGTTTCAAACTCATCCTCTCCGGCATTTTCCAGCTGATTGGCCAGACTATTGGCATCCGTCGCTTCTGCGGATTCTTTCTGAGAAGATGTGGCGGGCGAGGCTTTTGGCTCCGGCTGGCTGTTTTGCAAGGCAGGTGCCTGAGAAGTCGATACCGCCTGTGCCGGTTGAGGTTCTGTCGCTTTTTGTTGTTGCATCTGTTGCATCAGCATAGTGACGATTGCCTGCATCTCCTCCTGGGTATAGAGTTTTTTCCCGGATGTCTCTTTCAACGCAGGTGACGATGGCTCTGCTGTCACGGCAATCTGTGGTGCGGCTTTGACCGCGGGCTCTTTGAACTCTTTTTGCCAGTACTTATATCCGAACATACCCATAAAGAGCGTGATACCCAGAAGTATCACCACACTTAAAAGCTGAATCAACATGCCCAGCAGTGAACCTTTGCCAGGTTTTTCATGTACTTCGTTACCATAGGAGATAAAATCCTGTTCTATATCTGCTTTACGTTTAAACATATCCTCAATCCTTTTTATTTGACACTCTCTTCTTTTTGTACGACTGTCGTCAGTCCCAGTAGTTTCCAGCCCTGAAAGCCATCGCGATAGTAGTAGATTTTACTGGCCGGATAGCCAAATTTCAGCAATCCATCGATCAGACGATGAGACTGGTCACACCAGACGCCGTTGCAGAAAATCGCGAGCTCCTTCGCATGTGTGAAATCCCACTTCCCATCCTTCTCTGTCTGCATTCCCAGAGCGCGAAAAATCTGCTCCGCCACACGCTTATCTGCATTCTCCATGACGGGGAAGGGAATGTTGATGGCTGACGGGATCGTTTCGAGCTCATACCAGCTCTTGAGCCGGGCATCGATCACGACACCTTTGCCTGTGGAAACCTTCTCTTTGAGAAAATGGACCATCTCCACTTCCGCGATGGTTTTGACATCGGGATGGACTTTGGTAGGATGGATACAAAATGGCGGACAGGGGCGGGATGTCTTTGTATAGTCGTCCGTGAGTCTGTGCGTGGTATCCTGTATCCGGGCGACTTTGATCTTCTCTCCCATATGGTTGACGGTCAGCCATGGAATATCTTTGGTGATCTTGACCACGACATCCTGTTGCGCAGTATCGGCAGAAGCGAGCAGTGGCAAAAGAAGAAGCGCGAATATAGATTTAGTGGCTTTCTCTCTGTGTAAGTTAAAATGCATCATCTATTGCTCCTTCGGCTTGATCGTTGTCAGTCCGACGATTTGCCAGTACTGCATGCCACCTCTGTAGTAGAGGATCTTATTTTTGGGATAACCGAGCCCGACTAGTTCCTGCATTGCCACGACTGCCTGCTGACACCAGGGGCCGTTGTCGAAAAGAAGCAGTGTTCTGGCTTTGGAAAAGTTCCATTTGTCTCCTCTCTGTATTGCCCCGAAGAGAGAAAATATCTTTGGTATGTAGGGGTTTTGTGCACCACCTTTGAGGATCGAAAAGGGGATATTCAGTGCTCCGGGAATTGTACCGTGACTGTACCATTTGGGTATGCGTGCATCGATGAGCAAGCCACTGCTGTCCGAGACATGTTTTTTGATGAAGTCGAGGACATCGAGTTCTGTAACGGTTTGGATACCGGGTATCGGTGTAAATGGCTGAATATCGAAGGGCGGAGTCGGACGTGAAGTTTTGGTGTAGTTGTTGGTCAGTTTATGGGAGGTGTCCTGAATACGTTCGATACGGATTTTTTTGCCCTCGATCTGTACTTCGACGTATGGAATCTCATCAGTGATATTGACGGGATGCGAAGCGGCGGTCAGTTGGAGGCCCGTAATGTGCAACAAAAACATACAGTATAAAATGGATCGATAAAAGGACATCATGCTCTCTTTTTAGATATTAATTTATGGCGGCTTTTTCCAAATCGTCCAAATTCGATACTTTTTTAGTGATATATCGGTTCAAAAAAGCTCTCTGTGTGTCGATATTGCAAATATACCTGTCACAAAGTGGAGAATATGCTTTTTAAAAAAAACAGCCAGCCTAAAGAGAACTATTTCAAAGCGGCAACCATCATCACCAAAGGCACGCACTGTATCGGTTCGGTGATCGGAGATGATTCGATCCATATCGAAGGGGAAGTATGTGGCGATGTCAAAGTCAACAATGTCGTTATTATCGCCAAAAGCGGCGTCGTTCGTGGTAACATCAAAGCGAAACAAGTGATCTCCAGCGGGGAGATTCGGGGGAAACTGGTATGTGATATCCTCGAATTGCTGGAGCAGTCAAAAACCCACAGTGCGATCAAAGCCAATAAAATATTGATCAAGGGCGCTATGGAGGGGGATATACTCTGCGGAGGGCTCTTTATTGATGAGAAAGCGGCTATTACAGGCAGTGTACAGGCAAAAACGGTCGTAGCAGGTGGACATATGGAGGGGACGATTGTCTGTAAAGAGCTCAAAATCACCCAAACCGGAGTCATCAGAGGCAAAACCTTCGCCGATCGTATCATCAATCAGGGAGGCCATGTCGAAGGATTTATCGGTCGTTATGCAGAACTTGTACGTGATAATCCCCAACTCCTGCGCTATGCACATATCTTCAACACACCCGATGAAGCGATACTGCTCGGTTATAACGATTATCATGTCGATGTCGAGGAGGAGCTCCGGCGCCAAAAAGGATCTGACGACAAAGCGTCGGATGAGACGGTCGATGCCGACTTCTATCTCCCATAAGATTTTGCATGATATCTTGACCTCAAGAGAGATTCTTTGGTAAAATTATAAAAAGATTTTATAAAGGAGCGATCGATGGAGCATTATGGCGATTTTTTTGAAACGGTCTACAAAGATGCGGGAGATCACTACAGCTCTATTCCCTGGGCGAGACTGCATCCCAATCCGGAGCTGGTCGAGTGGGTACGACTGAACAATCCGCGCTCCGGTCTCAGAGCCGCAGTTGTCGGGTGCGGACTGGGTGACGATGCCGAGTTTTTGCAAAAGATTGGATTTGAAACAGTAGCTTTCGATATCTCCGCCGAGGCGCTCGAGGCGGCACAAAAACGCTTTCCGGATACGCGTGTCGACTATCGGCATCTCAATCTCTTCGAACTCGGGGAAGAGATGCTGGAAGCCTTCGACTTCGTCTATGAAGCTTATACTCTGCAATCGCTCCCCAATCAGAGCAGAGAGATGGCGATCGATGCAACTGCCTCTCTGTTAAAGCCGGGCGGTGAGATGTTGCTGCTTTGTCTGGCAAATCTGCAAAATATTCCCAATCCTCCCGGACCACCACATCCGGTACGTAAAAGAGAGCTGGACAGATTGCTGGATTTCGGTTTTGAAGAGCGATCATGTGCACTCTATAGCTCCGATAAGGGGGAAGAGTACAGGATCTGTTACAGAAGGGGATTTTAACTAAGTTTGGGTAGAAGGTGGTACCCGGGGCCGGATTCGAACC
>JALWPY010000125.1 GCA_026994915.1 Campylobacterales bacterium | reverse complement strand
AATCATGGAAGCTGACAGAGTTTCCGTCGTCGGTGTCATTAAAGCGAAATAAGCACGTATGACACTCATCGTCGGACTTGGCAACCCCACCGACAAATACCAGAAAAACCGGCACAACGTCGGTTTCATGGTCATCGACAAACTTCTCGATGACCTCTCCCCCCAGAATATCACCAAAGCAACCTTCAAAGGCGCACTCTACAAACACAGAGATCTATTGCTGCTCAAACCCCTCACCTACATGAATCTCTCCGGAGAGAGCGTACTGGCCGTGTCACGCTACTATAAAACTTCCCGGCTCATCGTCATACATGACGAACTCGACATCGAACTGGGACGCATCAAGCTCAAGCATGGCGGCAGCAGTGGCGGACACAACGGCCTCAAGTCGATCGACGCACTTGTCGGAAACGACTACGATCGTATCCGCATCGGGATCTCCCGGCCACCGAAGGGGAAAGATGTCATCAGCCATGTACTGAGCGATTTTCGCAAAGAGGAGTGGCCCTGTGTCGAAAAAGTCACCGAAGTCGCAGCCAAAATCGCACTGGAGCTCGCAAAATCGGATATAGCGACACTGCAGAACCGCTATCCGGCGAAGAAAAACTACTGTACCGACGGGTAGCCGATGCTCCTTTTTCAGAAATTTCTCTCCCGGCTCTATGTCAAAAAATTTCTGCTGCTCTTTATCGCTTTCGAACTCTTTTTCGTCGGGTTCGATCTGCTGCGAAATCTCAAAAGATTGCCCGACTCCGCCAACCTGCAGATCCTCTATACGGTCAACAAATTTCTGGAGTTCATCAACTACACCCTGCCCCTTTCACTGATCTTCGCCTTGCTGCTGGCAATGCTGCAGATCATCAAAAGCAACGAACTGGTGACGCTCTATGCACTGGGCGTGAGCAAAGAGCGTGTCGCCAGACCTTTTCTCATCATCGCATCGGTGCTCACACTCATTTACATCGGACTCAATACCCTCCCCTATTTTGTCCAGTCGATGGAGACATCGACCAATATCCGGCGTGTAGGCACGATCTCTTCCATCAGCTCTTCGATCTTCATCAAGTCGGGCGACAACTATGCCTATATCGAGCGTCTCAACCCTCACAACAAGAGTGCAGAGGGGATGAAGGTCTTCAGGATCGAGCACGGAGATCTCAAAGAGATCATAGAGGCCAAACGTGGCAGATTCAAAAACGATCACTGGGAACTTGAAGATGTAATGATCCTCCATAAACCCAGACTCGATCCAACACATCTTCAGGATGCAAAACTGACTATCACTACCCATAAAAAGCGCGACGTGCTCACCGGCTTCACACCGCGTATCATCGATACCCTTTTCCAGAGTTCTCCGAGACTGACGATACAGGACTCCATTCTGGCGATGGAACTGCTGGATAAACAAAAACTCCGTACTGAAAAAGTGCGTGCCAATCTCTACATGATGCTCTTTTTCCCGCTCTTTGCACCGATCACGATCTTTGGACTCTTTTTTCTCTTTCCCGCGCAGCACCGGGGTTCCAACCTCCCTGTTTTTACCACACTCGTCATCTTCGGGACCCTTGTTGTCTGGGGCATCCTCTTTACCCTCACCCAGATCGCACTCAACGGTGCCATCTCTCCGGAAGCGGGCATCATACTCCCTATCGTACTGCTGGCTGCCGCCGCTTTTTACATCTACCGAAAATATCGCTGAAAAGTACCTGCCGTACCTGTTGCTGTGCTGAGGGCTCCCTTAAACCTTTTTGGGTAAAATACCCCAAAAACAAGGTACTTCATGATCCATTTTCAAGCACTTGCAGAGAAATACGACACCCCTCTGTATCTCTATGATTTTGATTATATCACGACCCAATACAACCGGCTCAAAGAGGCGTTCAAAGCCAAAAAATCACTCATCTGCTACGCTGTCAAAGCCAACTCCAACCTCTCCGTCATCCAGCATCTTGCGCAACTGGGTGCGGGATGCGACTGCGTCAGCATCGGTGAAGTGAACCGCGCCCTCTATGCCGGTGTGGAAAACTACAAGATCATCTTCAGTGGTGTGGGCAAACGCGACGACGAGATCAGAGAGGCGCTCGAAAAAGATATCCTGATGATTAATGTCGAAAGTGAAGCGGAACTCAACCGCGTGGAGATCCAGGCGGCGGAGCTGGGAAAACAGGCGCGCATCAGCATCCGTGTCAACCCCAACATCGATCCGCAGACCCATCCCTACATCTCCACCGGATTGCATGAGAACAAGTTCGGTGTCGATATCGACACCGCCAAACGGATGTATATCTTCGCCAAAAATTCGGACTTCCTCGATCCTGTCGGCATCCACTTTCACATCGGTTCCCAGCTGACACAGCTGGAGCCGATCAAAGAGGCGAGCGCCATCGTCGCCGATCTGGTACGCAGTCTCAAAGTGCTCGATATCGATATTCGCTTCTTCGATATCGGCGGGGGACTCGGCATCCGCTACGAAGATGAGGAGCTGATCGAACCCTACGACTACGCACAGGCGATCTTTTCGACACTGACAGGACTCGATGTGACGATCATGATGGAGCCAGGACGCTATCTGAGTGCCAACAGCGGCTACTTCCTGACTCGCGTGCTGTACGAGAAAGTCAACGGCGACAAGCGCTTTGTCATCGTCGACGGCGGCATGAACGACCTGATCCGCCCCTCGCTCTACAACGCCCATCACCACATCGAAATCATCGGAAAGGGTGAGGATGAAGAGGTTTCAGAGTGTGACGTCGTGGGACCTGTCTGTGAAAGCGGCGACTTCTTCGCCAAAAATATTGCGCTTCCCATGACCCGACACAACGATCTGCTCGTGATTCACAGCGCGGGCGCCTACTGCGCCACGATGAGTTCCAACTACAACACCCGCGGACGTGTCGCTGAAGTGGCACTTGGGGGCGGAGAAGACCGCCTCATCCGCAGACGTGAAACATTCGAAGACATGATCGCACTAGAGAAGGATTACCTTAAAAAGGATTGATATGACACTGCAGGAACTGAGAGAGGGTATCGACAAGATCGACGATGAACTTCTGAAACTTTTGAACCAACGTATGCGCTACGTCAAGGAGGTCGGCAAGCTCAAACAGAACGACGGTACTTCCATCTACCGACCCGAGCGCGAACGTGAAATCCTCGAGCGCCTCAACCGTTTCAACGACGGCGATCTCACACCCGAAGCGATCGAAGCGATCTACATGGAGATCTTCGCCGTCAGCCGCAACCTCGAACTGCCGGAGAAGATCGCCTATCTGGGACCGGAGGGGAGCTACACCCATCAGGCGGCAGAGAGCCGTTTTGGGGCCCTGAGCTACTATCTGCCGCTCAGCTCGATCGAAGCGGTCTTCAAGGTTCTTCAGAACAGAGAGGCAAAGTACGGTGTCATCCCGATCGAGAACAATACCGAAGGCGCTGTCGGCACGACAATCGACTGCCTCAACAAGTACGATTCCAAAATCGTCGCCGAACTCTATATGGATATCCACCACTCCTTCGCCACGCTTGCTGAGGATCTGAAGGAGATCAAGCGTATCTACTCCCACCCGCAGGGTTATAACCAGTGCAAGAACTTCCTCGAAGAGCATTTTCTGATGGATGTAGAGTTCATTCCCACCTACTCCACTTCCGCCGCCGCGCAGAAAGCGAAGAAGGACCCCGAAGGTGCGGCAATCTGTTCGGCAATCGCAGCAAAACTCTACAACCTCCCGATCCACTTCGAAAAGATCGAGGACAACCTCGCCAACCAGACACGCTTTCTGATCCTCAGCGACTTCAAGAACCAGCGCAGCGACAATGATAAAACCTCCATCATCGCCAAAACGGACAATGCTCCCGGCAGTCTGGTCGACTTCCTCAAAAACTTCCAGGATCATGGCATCAACCTCACCAAGATCGAGTCACGTCCCCTGATGGAAGAGCGCTTCAAATCGATGTTCTTCATCGACTTCAAGGGGCACATCGACGATGCCAACATCCAGGAAGTGATCCAAAAGTCAAAAGGTGAAATCAAGTGGCTGGGAAGCTACGTATCAGGAGAGAAAGATGCGGTTTAACAGACAACTCGAAAGTATCAAAGTCTATGAAGGTGGCAAGCCGATCGAACTGGTCATGCGAGAGTACGGCATCCCGCCCGAAAAGATCGTCAAACTCGCCTCCAACGAAAACCCCTTCGGCACCAGCGAAAAGGTGATCGAAGCGATCCGTACCCATGCGCCCGAAGTCTACATGTACCCCGACGATAGCATGCTGGAACTCAAAAACGCCCTTTCGGAGAAGTTTGGCGTGGGACTGCAACATCTGATCATCGGCGCGGGAAGCGACCAGGTGATCTCTTTTGCTGTCAGCGCCAAAGCCAACAGACACAAACGG
>JALWPY010000124.1 GCA_026994915.1 Campylobacterales bacterium | reverse complement strand
ATCTCATACTCTCTTCTGGCGATATCATACGCCCGCCAGCCCGCGATCAGCGACGCCAGCTGATCGGCGATATAGACATAGCCGCCGCCGTTGTAACGCAGATCGAGTACCAGATCGCCGATACGCGCCTCTTTGAAAAAGGTAAAGGCAGTGTCGAGCTCCTTTTCGGAGCTTCCGACGAAGGACTGAAAGAGCAGATATCCGATTCTGCTGTTGTTGCGTGTATCGGTCAGTACCTCCGTACGTATGACGGACTGCACATCGTACTCCGCTTTGGTCACGCTGACTTCCGAGACGGTGCCGTCACGGTGCAGGAGTGTAAAACGTGCTGTCACCGGCTTCTCCTCTTCGAAGTAGTACTGGCTGAGATTGGCATCATGAAAGATAGTGTTGACGCTGTAGTCGTCTATTTTGGTGATCCTGTCACTGCGTCTGATTCCGGCTTTGTCTGCCGGCGATCCGGGATAGACCAGTAAAATCGCCATATCTTTGATGATTGTTTCATTGCTCTCCTGCGGTGACGGATTCTCTGTTTCGAGCTGAAAGTAGATACCGTAGCCGACATTTTTACCCGCCTGGAAAAAGTTGTCGTAAGCTGCCTGTGTCATGATGAAACTGAAGCGGTCTTTTGGGTTTCGCAGGGCATCAAGCAACGCCTCTTCGTCTGGATAGACGCTGTCGTCTGTATAGTCGGCATCGGGTGTCTCGTCGGCCCAGAGATAGGAGTCGTGCAGCACATCGTAGACAAATTTTTTGCGAGTCTGGAGATTGCACAGAGCAGGTGCCGGGACATCGAAAATATTTCTCGGAGGTGTGCCTGCACTCCCCTGATCATTCTGCGACGTGTTGTCGTCACCGGCGCCGGGACTTCCCGGATACGTAGCAGAGCCGCCTCCGCATCCGGCCAGTAGCACGAAAAAGAGCGCCAGAAAAAGCGCAGACCACCTCTTCATGCTAATCCTTCAGACGTATTTCGACCGATTTCCGGTGCGCATCGAGCCCCTCGGTCTTTGCGAGCAGGGCACAGGCCACACCGAGTTCGTCGATACCCTCCCGGCTCATCGAGATGATCGATGATTTTTTCATGAAGTTTTCGACATTGAGCGGTGAGTAGAATTTTGCCGTGCCTCCGGTGGGAAGCGTGTGATTGGGCCCGGCAATATAGTCACCGATCGGTTCGGGGGTATAGCGCCCCATGAAGATCGCTCCGGCATGTTTGATGCGCGGCAGCAGATCGAACGGATTGCTGACCATAAGCTCCAGATGTTCAGGGGCGATTTGATTCATATAGTGCACCGCCTCATCGAGATCACGGACGACGATGACCGCACCCCGCTTCTCGATCGACTCACGGGCGATTTTTTCACGATCGAGCGTTTTCAGTGCCTTTTCAATCTCTGCGATCGTCTTCTCTGCGATCTCTTTGGAGGTGGTGATCAGCAGCGAGCTGGCCATCTCGTCGTGTTCTGCCTGACTCAGCAGATCGATCGCCAGCCAAGCCGGATCGGCACTCTCGTCGGCGATGATACCGATCTCACTGGGCCCGGCAATCATGTCAATGTTGACTTCACCGAAAACGAGTTTTTTGGCCGTCGCAACGAAGATATTGCCCGGACCGGTGATGACATCGACTTTGGGGATCGTTTCGGTACCGTACGCCATCGCACCGATCGCGGAGGCACCACCGACTTTATAGGCTTTCTGAATACCGCACAGATGCATCGCCGCCAGCAGCAGTGCATTGATCTCATTGCCCGGCGCCGGTGTGGTGACGACGATCTCCTCCACACCTGCGACAATAGCCGGAATCGCGTTCATCAGCAGAGAGCTGGGATAAGCCGCCTTGCCTCCGGGAATGTAGAGTCCCGCACGGTCAACCGGCGTCACCTTCTGCCCGAGTACGGAACCGTTCTCTTCAAAATCGAGCCACGATTTTGGCAACTGTTTGCGATGATAACTCTCGATCCGCTCATAGGCGAGATGGAGGGCACTTCTGAGTGTCTCATCGAGTGCGTTGTACGCTTCCTGCATCGCTTCGACTGAGATCTCCAGATCGATCTCCGAAGCGGCTTGCCAACCGTCAAACTTCGCATTGTGGCGTATCAACGCCTCATTGCCCTCTGTTCTGATCTCATCGAGTATCGTCTTGACCGTACCGCTGACACTGTCGATATCCATCGCTCCGCGTGCGAGCAGTTCGGCAAAATCCTTTTCAAAATCGCTCTTTGAACTATCCAGTAGTTTCATCCATATTTCCTTTGATAACGCTTGTGCATGCTTTCGTTTCCTCTGAGCCCACCCTGATGGATATAGCAAATCCTGTCTGAAAACAGATCCCGGTTTTCCAGCATCGTGATCCATCCTTTGGGGTCATACAGCAAATCGAAAGTCACACCGGTCTGATCTTTTAATTCTACCCAAATTTTAAAAAATTCAGGATAAAGCTTGCCAAAATGGTACTTTTTCGTGCTCTCGAGGATGATCGGCAGTCGGGCATTCTCTCCGCCCAGCATTCTGAACTGTTTACGCAGATAGTCACTGTTGCCCACACAGGCGGTGGTATAGACACGCCAGGGAAGGTACTGCTGCAGATAAAAAGCTGTCGTACCGGTACCCGACGGCAGGAAGATATCGACCTTCTCATCACCAAAGTGGGCGCGAAGCTCTTCGGCGAGCATCGAAATCCCGTGAGATGCCTCTTTCTGACGCCCTCCTTCCGCAATGAAGAGCGTCTCTTTGTCAAAATGGTGCGGCACCGGTCCTTCGACGATCTGCATGCCGTTTGCGTGTGCCGCTGCATAGTTGCCGTGGGGATGGGATTTGAGCCAGGAGGCAATATGATCGACATAGTAGGTAAAATGCCATCCCTTCATGCGTGCCAGCACGCTTAGCGAATACATCACGTTGGATTGTGCGGAGCCATGGGAGACGAGATGTCGGATGTGCGGGAGATCATTTTCCAAAAAGTACCAGAATTTACGCGCTTTGTTCCCCGAAAAGTCGCTGTCGATCAGATCGTCTCTCTTCAGCACGACCTCCAGCCCTGCAAAACGCACATGCGTGACCGGGGAGGGAAGCTGCAGTCTCACTTGTCGTAGTGCTCGAAAAACCACATAAAGGCGAACAGGAGGCCAGGTGTTTTGGCTTTGGTCTCGTCAAACATGAAGCGTCTCGCCTCTGCGAGGGGGAGTTTGACCACTTCGATCTGCTCATCGTCGATTCCGCCACCCTCCTGCAGATGCATGCTTTCATCAACTGTGGCAAAGAAGAGCGTCTGCTCGCCTCCCGCAAATCCCACTGCGGTAAAAAAGGAGACGATACGTTCGAGATGCGCTTCGGAAATGGCATAGCCGCACTCTTCGAGCACCTCCTCCACTGCGATCGTCTCGAGCGGTTTCTCTTTGTCGACGAGTCCCGCGCAGAGTTCATAGGTATACCCATCATGGTTTTGGAGGTAGACGGCCGGACGGAACTGCTTCACCAGTATGAAAGCTTCTGCCTCTCTCTCATAGAGGAGTATCGCCACGCTGTCGTGTGTCTCGACCACTTCCCAGCTTTTGCGCTTACCATCCTGCAGATACCAGAGCCGTGCCGGTTTGATGAACTTCGTCTCATCGCAGGCCTGGATCTTTTCCAGTTTTTCTATTTCGATCTTTGTGTTGGCCATGCGCTATTTTACCAGAAAGAGAGAGGCGAGTCCAAGGAAGCTGAAAAAGCCCACCACATCGGTCACCGTCGTCAGGATGACCGTCGATCCGACAGCCGGATCGACACCGACACGCTTGAGAAAGAGCGGGATCACGGCACCGAAAAAGCCCGCCATAAAGAGATTGATCACCATCGAAGCGGCGATGACAAATCCCAGTTTCACTTCACCGAACCAGATCCATGAGACGATACCCAGCAGTATCGCAAAAGCGAAACCGTTGGCGAGCGAGAGGAGAATCTCTTTCCTGATAATCTCTTTGGCATTGGCCAGTTCGATATCTCCCAGTGCCAGCTGACGTACCGTAACGGTGAGCGTCTGGGTACCGGCATTGCCGCCCATCGAGGCGACAATCGGCATCAATACCGCGAGCGCCACATAGGACTGGATCGTCGCGTCAAACATCTGGATCACGATCGATGCCAGAATCGCGGTGAAGAGGTTGATCAGGAGCCAGGTACCGCGTTTTTTACCCGCTTCGAAAAGATCCTCTTCCTCTTCAGCTTCATCATCGACACCGGCGAGGTTATAGATCTGTTCTGTCGCCTGCTCTTCGAGAATATCGTAGATATCGTCCGACGTGATACGCCCGACGAGTTCGTTCTGTGCATTGACGACAGGAATGGCCGAGAGATCATGCTCGCTGAAGAGTCTGGCGACCTCTTTGATATCGTCGGTATCATGATGCAGCTCT
>JALWPY010000123.1 GCA_026994915.1 Campylobacterales bacterium | reverse complement strand
ATACCGGCATGGTGACGATGATTACCCAGAGCCAGAGCGAATTTGCCCTGCATGTACGCGCTGTGCTCGGACTGCCGCTGGACTTCCGTTTCTACGGTGAAGGCGCCAGTGCCGCGTATAAATCAGAGGTGGAGAGTGTGGCGCCCGCATTTGAGATCGACGACGATATCTTCGATCAGGATACGATCGTGCGTATCTTCGGCAAGCCGGTCGCACACAAAGGACGCCGTATGGCAGTCATACTCACCTGTGGCAAAGATGCACTTGAAAAAGCAAAAGCAAAAATCGAGAAGATAAAGGGAGTAGCATGAGACATATCAAACAAATCGCGGACTATTCGATAGCAGGCGGCATGGGCGCTGTGGTGATGGCAGGACTGAGCGGATGCGGCGACAGCGGCCTGCCTCCGGCACAGGCACCGCAGGAAAACACTTTTCAGACGGCGGCACAGACACAGGGCGCTTTCGTCGTCATCCAGGAGGTGGCTCCCAAACAGTACAAGATCGTCGACGAATATCCCAGCTCCGACACCCGGGTGATCCTCAAGACACTCGACGGCAAAGAGAAGATCCTCACCAAAGAGGAGCTCGACGCGCTGATCGAAGAGGAAGCCAAAAAGATCGAAGAGGGGAAATCTCCCCTGACCAATCCACAGATGAGCAGCGGTATGGGCGGAATGGGGCTGGGTGAGACGATCCTTGCAAGTGCTGCGGGAGCGATCCTGGGCAGCTGGATCGGCAGCAAACTCTTCAACAATCCCAACTATCAGCAAAAGCGCCGCACCTCCTACAAGAGCCCGCAGACCTATTCGCGCAGCAAGAACAGTTTCAACAAAGCCAAAACGACTTCAACCAAACGATCCGGCTTCTTCAGCAAAAGCAAACAGAGCACCAAAAGCAGCACACGCAGCAGCGGTTTCTTCGGATCCAAAAGCAGCTCACGAAGTTTTGGAGGCTGATCGATGAAACTGCTTCCCATCAAACCCCTCACGACAGAGTTTCTCGAGTCGATCGGCTTCTCCTGGCATACCGATTTCGACGACAACACGCCCTACCTCAAAGACAAACTCGTCGTCGTCGAAGAGATGGAGGCGAACGCTTATGCCGATGCAGCCAACGAACTCTACGACATGTTCGTCGAAGCGGGAGATCATGTCATCGACAACAACCTTTTTCATGAACTCGGCATCCCCTACAATCTGGTCGATCTGATCAAAACGAGCTGGGAAAATGATGTCCACTGGCACCTCTACGGCCGCTTCGATCTGGCCGGTGGTCTCGACCGGGTACCGATCAAACTGCTGGAGTTCAATGCCGATACACCGACACTGCTGCTCGATACGGCCATCGCGCAGTGGGCGATGCTCAAGGCCAACGGACTCGACGATCACCGCCAGTTCAACAACCTGCACCAGTGTCTGAAAGAGAATTTTCAGCGGCTGGTGACACTCGAGGAGAGTATCGACAAATTTGCGGAGTATTATGAAGGATGGAAGATTCTCTTTGCATGTGTACGGGGTGCGCAGGAGGATGAAGATACGACCAGATATCTGCAGAGTATCGCCACGGAAGCGGGCTTTGAGACGGCCTTCGCCTATATGGATGAAATCGAATTTGATCCCAATGAAGGGATCTTTGTCGGAGATGAGCAGTACGACTACTTTTTCAAACTGGTTCCCTGGGAAGATATCGCCATCGAAGAGGGAGAGCTGGCGGTCATCCTGACCAAAATCGTCGAGAATCAGAAAGCGATCATCCTCAACCCCGCCTATACACTCATGTTTCAGAGCAAAGCCTTCATGAAGATCCTGTGGGATCTCTTTCCCGGACATCCGCTGCTTCTGGAGACATCATACGAGCCGCTGGAGGGGAAAGCGTATGTCGAGAAACCGACCTTTGGCAGAGAGGGAGAGAATGTGACGATCTACGACAGTGACGGCAGTCTGATCGATCAGAAAGATGGCCACTACGACAACTTCAAAAAGATCTATCAGGAGAAGGCGACTCTCAACCGTGATGATGCGGGCAATTACTATCAGGCCGGCGTCTTCTTCGCCTATGAGGGGTGTGCACTGGGGTACCGTACCGGCGTGCGCCCCATCCTCGACGACGATGCGAAGTTCGCCGGACATATCATCGAGGATTAATTTTCTTCTTCGACCACCTCGATCTTTTTATGCAGATCGGGGAGCAGGATCACCATCCAGGGATTGGTCAGCGCTTCTGTCACTAAACCGGAAGAGGGTTTTTCCAGCTTCAGCCAGAGTTTGACCACGTCCTCCTCTTCACGAATATCCTCTACCCTGAAACTATATCCACCTGTACTTTGGGTACCATATATCGCAACGATCAGTGTCCCGTTCAGATCCGATGGCGGCACTTTCTCCGTCAGTTTGCCGTACAGCTTGCGAAACGCCTCCAGCTCTTCAGGCCTGTCGGTATCATAGATCGTATAACTGCGCTTCCCATGCGAATAGAGCGCTTCATCGACAGGATAAGCGCCCGATGCAACGACATGGTAGGAAATGGACGGATGGTTTCGATCACTCATGTTGTTCTCTTTCAGCGTAGTCTGGCCGGTGGCGCATCCGGCCATCAGCACAAAAAGCAGAGCGGTACTCAGCCGCAACACTATTTCAGCCATCTTTCTCAGTCTCCCAGATAGTAAACGACATTGGTGACGACACGCACCTTTTTGATGTAGGGCGTATTCTGATCACGGTTGTCGATCGTAAAATAGCCCTGTGAGGCACGCTTGATCTTGCCCAGCCGCGAATCGGAATCTTTGGCGAACTTCATCGCCGCTTTCCGGGCGTTTTTGGTGGCGATTTCGATCATCTCCGGCTTGATTTTGTTGAGCCCCGTGAAAATGAACTGCGTCTCGTAGGGGTCGTTTCTGGCAAAGATCCCCATGTCGCTCAGTTTGTAGAGTTCACGCTGCAGCTTCACCACCTGATCGACTTTTCGGGAGTAGACCGTGATCATGGAGTCGGCGAAAAAACGTGTTTTGGGGTTGTAATTGTTGTACCCCTGTGCCAGTCTGTCCGTAAACTGCGGCGGTGCGATCGTAATCTCGGAGTTGTCGAAACCATACTCCATCAAAAAAGCGTTGATCAGTTTCAGATCCCGCTTGATTTTGGTGTTGAGTTCACGCATCGTCGGAGCGACATTCTGAAAATGGATCGGAAAGATCGCCGTATCCGCTTTCACCTCTTTCATGGCCAGCCCCTTGACACTGACACTCCGCTCCATCTGCTTGATACGATACATCGCATCCGTCACGAAAAATCCCAGTCCGATCAGTCCCGCCGCCAGCAATACACCGAGTACAAACGACGCTGCTACACTTCGACCTTCACCCATCTCTGCCTCCTTCATCTCTGTCTCCCCACCTCTACTTACATTATATCAAAATTTGCTATCATAGCGGGATGATAAAGATTCTCATAGCAGAAGACGACAGACTCTTTGCCCAAACACTGGAGGATTTTCTCAGTGAAGAGGGGTTCAGTGTCGATCTCTGCCACAGCGGCACCGAAGCGGAAGAGTGCTGTTACGAACGCAACTACCATCTGCTGCTGCTGGATATCAACATGCCCGGTCTCAACGGTTTGCAGCTTTTGAAAAACCTCCGGGAAAATGCCGACACCACCCCCGCTATCTATCTCACCTCCTATCAGGACAAAGAGACCCTGCTGGAGGGATACACCAGAGGTGCGGATGACTTTCTGAAAAAACCGGTCGATCTCGATGAACTCCTGGTACGTATCAACGCACTGATCCGGCGCAGTTACAAAACGGACGACATCATCACGATCGGCGCTTTCAGCTACGACATGCGCCAGAAGATTCTGATCAAAGGACAGCAGCAGATCTCCCTCTCCAAAAAGCTCCACACACTGCTGGAGATCCTCGCACACAAGCGCGGCGAAGTGATCTCCAAAGAGGAGATCAAATCTTCACTCTGGGAGTGGAATGAAAACCCGAGTGATGGAGCACTTCGCGTCTACATTAACGAACTCAAAAAGCTGCTGGGGAAAGAGTGCATCGAAAATATCAAAGGGATCGGTTACCGCCTTGCAGAGTAAAAGAGAGGGGCTGCTGCTGTCACATCTGATCATCATCGTCACCCTGTCGCTGCTGCTTCTGGGCGGAGAGCAGTTGCTCACACCGCTGATCCAGCAGCAATTTCTGCGCTGGGGGCTGCTGACACTGCTGGCGGCGCTGCTCTACTATTTTCTGGCACCCTCTATCCTGGAGCCGTTTCTGGAAACCGACGAGAAGCTCAAAGAGATGATCGACCATACCCTGCATGAACTCAACACCCCCATCGCCACCATCGAAGCCAACACCACACTCCTGAAGCGCTCCCTGGATGACACGAAAGCGCAAAAAAGGCTCGAC
>JALWPY010000122.1 GCA_026994915.1 Campylobacterales bacterium | reverse complement strand
GTCACTGATCACCTTCTTCTGGTCATAATTGACCGCTTCGACAGCATCGAGTATTCTAGGTGTGTAGCCGTAATCTTTAGCTGTTTTGGCAAGTGCCTGGACATCTTTGGGGAAGCAGCTTCCGCCGTATCCGCAGCCGGGATATATGAAGCTGTATCCGATGCGGCTGTCGCTGCCGATACCGTGTCTGACTTTGTTGACGTCGGCACCGACACGTTCGCAGATATTGGCGATCTCGTTCATGAAGGAGATTTTGGTGGCGAGCATCGCGTTGGCGGCATATTTGGTCATCTCTGCCGATTTGATATCCATCGTGATGAAACGCTCATGGCTGTGGGTAAAGGGTGCGTAGAGTTCGCGCATCACTTCGAAGGCTTTGTCGTTATCGGCACCGATGACGACACGGTCGGGTTTCATGAAATCCGCGATCGCCGCTCCCTCTTTGAGAAATTCCGGGTTACTGATAACATCGAAAGTGAGGTCGCTGCCTCTTTCATCGAGGGCTTTCTGAATCGTGGCGCGTACCTTCTCCGCAGTGCCTACGGGTACGGTCGATTTGTCGATGACGTACATGTGGTGGGTCATATTTTCGCCGATACTTTTGGCCACGGCCAGAACATACTGCAGATCCGCACTGCCGTCTTCGCCCATCGGAGTGCCTACGGCAATGAAGCAGATATCGCTTTTGGCGAGTGCTTCCCGTATATCTGTTGTAAAGTTGAGGGTGCCTCTCTCGTGGTTTTCGAGCACCATCTTCTCCAGACCCGGCTCAAAAATAGGAATGATACCGTTTTTAAGATCCTGGACCTTCTTTTCGTCGATATCGACACAGATGACGTTGTTGCCCATCTCTGCAAAGCATGTCCCTGTGACGAGTCCGACATAGCCTGTTCCGATCACGGATATATTCATGTACACTCCTGATATTGTATTGAGTAAATTATATTTAACCTAAATTAGCTTAATTTAAGATAAAATGAAGTGGTATATTTAATTTCCGCGACTGCCTGGTTTGTAGGCCTCGGAACCCTCTCTGCACAATGGACAATTTTGGGGCTCGTAGATCTCGAATTCAAAATCATCGAGCGCAAAAAATGGCACATTTCCGGGAAGTTTGCATTCGGGTTTTGCTTCTTTGTCGCTTCCTTCCCGTTTGCAAAATCCACGATTTGCCAGTGCTGCATACGCCACGACTTCACCACCCAGTGCTTCCACGGCTTTTGCCGCTTCCAGAGCAGATCCGCCGGTCGTAATGATATCTTCGCAGATCAGGATCTTTTCACCCGGTTGAACTTCAAAACCTCGTCTGAGAGTCATCACCTTTTCGACACGTTCGGTAAAGATGAAACGTGCGCCCAGTGCTCGTGCCAGTTCATAGCCGGCAAGTATACCGCCGAGAGCGGGCGAGCATACGGTATCGATCTCGATACCACTCTTCTGAATCATCTCTGCCAGAGCCTTTGCCAATAACTCTGCAGTTTTTGGATTTTCAAGTACTTTGGCACTCTGCAGATAATACTGAGAATGCTTACCGCTGCTGAGCAGAAAATGCCCTTCCAGATAGGCGCCGGCGTCTTTGTAGATCTCTTCAATATTCAGCATCTGTTCACTTCAATCAGACTTTGAGAAGCTCTGCTTCTTTCTCTTTGACCAGATCGTCGACTTTTTTGATCGCCTCATCGGTCAGCTTCTGTACTTCATCATGCGCACGTTTGCTTTCATCCTCGGTGATCTCTTTCTCTTTTTCAAGTTTTTTGATCTTGTTGTTGGCATCTTTTCGGATATTACGGATCGCTACTTTGGCTTTTTCACCCATTGCCTTGGCTTTTTTGGCACTCTCCTGACGCTGTTCGACTGTCATAGGAGGAAAAAAGAGTTTGATCACTTCACCGTCGTTGTTGGGATTGACGCCGATATTGGCAGACTGGATCGCTTTTTCGATTTCGGGCAGGAGATTTTTTTCCCATGGCGCAATCGTGATGGTCGTCGCATCGGTCGTCAATACCGAAGCCACCTGATTGAGCGGTGTCGGTGTTCCGTAATAATCGACTCTGACACTATCTACGATAGAAGTGGAAACTTTACCGCTGCGCAGTGTTGTGAAGTCACGCTTCAAAACGTCAATCGCTTTTTCGTTTGCCTCTTTCTGGTGTTTGTAAATCTCTTCAAGTGACATCTCTGTCCTCCCTTTACTTTTTCACAGGAGCAGCCGGGGCTGCCGGTGCTGAAGGTGTTGCAGGCACGGGATTTGCCGGAATGCTGGATGAGTCAATAGTGTCCACGATGGAGGATTTATGCTCATGATTGTAGATATATCCAAGTGCCAGTGTATTGATAATAAAGAGAAAACCGAGCGTAAATGTGAGTTTTGTCAAAAACCCTGCAGGTCCTTTTGCCCCAAAAAGCGATTCGTTGCTTCCACTGTATGCTCCCAGACCGATCGAAGAACTTTTCTGCAGCAAAATAACGATCGAAAGTACCACAGCGAGTACAAACTGTAAAATCAAAAGGATTGAACTCATATTTTAAAACCTTTTTTAGATATAATTGAAGGATTATACCCAAAATATTTAAAAGTACTATTAAATGACCAAAAAATCGGGCCTGCGAGAAAACCACAACCGCCATGTCCTTGAGTTTTCAAGACGGGCAGGAAGCTACAGCGAACACAATATCATCCAGAAAAAAGTTGCACAGAAACTGATCGGATCCATCACCTCCAGACCACGCCGGATTCTCGATCTGGGATGTGGCTCCGGCGCGATCCATGATCTGATAGACTGGGAGATTGAGAGTTTCACTGGTATCGATAAAGCGGATCAAATGTGTGCACTCCACCCACGCGGAGAACATATCACCCTGCTGCAAGCCGATTTTGAAGATCTGAAGTTGCTCAAAAGCCTCGGCCATTTCGATATGGTCATCTCATCCTCCGCACTTCAGTGGGCCTCCAACCTGCCGCGACTGCTGGATCATATCGCATCGATGACCGATGAAGTGGCCTTTGCGATCTTTTGCGACGGGACCTTTGAGACGATCTATCGCATGACGGGAATGGAGCAGTTTCTGCCCAAAAGTACACAGCTTCGGAAACTTCTCGAATCGAAGTTTGCATGCCGGTGCGAGATCGAGCGTTATCGGCTCGATTTTCCGAATAACATCTCAAAATTTCGCTATATCAAAAGAAGCGGCGTCAGCGGTGGCGAACGCAGACTCAGCGTCAAAGAGACACGCAGACTCATCAGGGAGTATCCTCACTCCTATCTGGAGTTTGAAGTGCTTTTCTGTGTCGGTAAAACACTCTGATTTAGCAACCCCGGAATAAGCGTTTTCAGTCACTTCTGCAATATCTGCTTCTCCAAATCATAGAGGGTGTAGCGTATCTGTTTGAAACGCTCTGCTTCTGCTGCATCGATCAACTTGAGTGTCTCCTCCAGTACACGGGTGCTCTCCTGTGCACGTTTCATGTTGGAGAGTTGGATCGAGGCGATATCTTCACGTTGTGATTCCGAAGTAGTGGTCTCTTTGAGTACATCACCAATGATATCGCGCGCTTTCAGATAGTCACTGTAGTTTTCGATACGACATGCATGACGGAGGGATTTGAACTGTTGTGAGAGGGATTTGTCGTCGTAGATGAAACGCTCGATATCTTCAAGTACACGCAGCCCCTCACGAAGGCGGTTTAGATTGGCATCGACGAGACGCCGTAGTTTGTCGAGGGAGAGACCCCCCTCGTTATTAGTCTTCATCTCCGAAGATGCCCAGAATCTGAAGCAGTGAGACGAAGAGGTTAATGAAATCAAGATAGAGCGCCAGTGCGCCGTCTACCGGATGGCCGTAATTTCCCCGGATGATATTTTGTGTATCATAGAGAATAAATGCGGAGAAGAGAATCGCACTGATCGAAGCGATACCCACCTGCATCCACGGACTGTGCAGCCAGAAGGCGTTAAGCAGACCCGCTACAACGATGACGATCAGCGTAACAAAGAGCATCTTGCCCATCATCGTAAAGTCACGCTCCGTGTTCATCGCGAACATTGAAAGCCCACCGAAAGCGACCGTCGTCAATATGAAGGCATTGGCCACCACCCCGCTGGCACCGGCACTGATGAAGTTACCGACGATGACTGACATCGTCAATCCTGAAACGAGTGCAAAAGCAAAGAGCATAAAGAGATTCAATCCCGGTTTGCTGCGCGCAAATCCGATACCGAAAATCAGTGCAAATTCAAGAATCACAAAGCCCCAGTAATACTCACGTATTGCTGGAATGCCCATCCCCACATACGCACCTGCAGCACCTACGAGCAGACTGCCCGCAAAAAGCTGATATGTCTGTTTGATAAATGTCGCCAGATCACCACTGTACGCACCGCTCTCGGCACTTTCGGCATACGGTTTTTCGTTGACCGAAGTCGTGGCTCTGCTT
>JALWPY010000121.1 GCA_026994915.1 Campylobacterales bacterium | reverse complement strand
GTATCGAGACGATCCGCAGACGCGGTTACAAATTTTGCTACTCCGAGTAGACGATGGCCGGCTCTACACAAAATCGACCGCAGGACGACAAGGAGCTGCTTTATAAAGCCCTTGGCGCTCTGCTCCTGATCAAAGATCGCTTCTCGGATGAATTTAACGAGATTTTCCAGATAGCGGAATCCTCCAAAGAGGATATCCTCAAAACTGTCGACGAAATACAGAGCGAAGCGGAAGCACAAAAGCGGCAGATGGAAGACAAACTTCAGAAGAAGATCCGCGAAGTGATTGACGAGATGGGTCTGGCGACCAAAGAGGATATCGCCGAGCTCAAAGCGATGATCCGCACCCTTCAACAGGAAAAAGAGGAGAAAAAGGGATAACTTTAATCCGATTTTAAACTTTAAAAATAGTTTTAAATTAAAAGGATAACTTTACTCCTAATTAGTTATACTTCCTTTGTCACGAGAACAATTGTGACTGACAGCCAAGAAAGTCATTCATCACAGTCTGAGAGAGAGGGCCTTTTCGCCTCCTTTAAGGCCCTCTCTCATTTTTCCCTGCTCTTCATACCTTTTTTTCCAATCTTTCCTACCACTTTCGTAAAGTTGCGATCATAGAAAAAACAGCTCTCCATATCACACAGCAACCACAATGGACTCTTCTCCTCCTTTGTCAAGAGAAACGGATAGGCGATCTTCGCGATTTCCACCCGCTTTGCCAGCAGCTTTGCTCGCGTCGCCTTCATGACGATATCGCCATGCTTCAGGCGCAGCAAGAGATGGAGCGCATGCGGCGATCGGTCAAACGCCTCCAGAATCCGCCCCTTCTCCTGCGCGATCATCTTTCTTGTCTTCGCGTATAGCTCCCGGTTATAGGTCAGTGCCGCGATTCGCAGCAGATCATCGAGCATGCGTGCCAGCGGCGTGGTGTAGTATTTGTCCAGATAGCGCGTCGTCACCCGCGGCATCCCTTCGTTCAGATACCACCGCTTCCCGTCATAGAACTTCGCCATCGCTTCGCGAGCCAGTTTCTGCGCCTTATCGAGATAACGCTTCTCATAGGTCGCTTCATACGCTGTGATCAGCGCATCGGTCAAAAAGGCGTAATCCTCCAGCAAGCCGTTCTGTTTCGGATCGGCATTGCCGATCGTGTAGTGGCGGAGGCAGCCGTTTCGGATATTGCGCCGCATCAGTTTCTCCAGCGCTTCGAGCCCCTCTTTTCGGTAGCGCGGATCGATCACGCCCGCTTCGATGAGTGTCCGTACCATCATTGCATTCCATGAGGTGACGATCTTTTTGTCGACGAAGGGGTAGGTACGTTTCGCGCGCATCTTGCGCAGGAGTCTGCGCACCTCTTCGGCACGCGCGGGCGGGGCGTCGAAACCGATATTGCACTGGACATTGCTGCGATCCTCTTTGAAGTTGCCCGGATCGGAAATGTCGAAATACTCCAGCAGATTCTCCGCCTCTGCTTTTGAAAAGCCATGTTTACGCAGCACCTGCATCACCTCATCGTAGCGGTAGGTGAAGTAGCCGCCCTCTTCCCCCATGCTGTCTGCATCGGTAGCGGCATAGAAGAGCCCATCCTCTTCCAGACGCGCGTGATAGTGGGAGATCGTCTCCGTCACCACCCTTCTGTAGTGCGGATTGCCCGTCAGGAGCCAGGCACGGAGATAAACCTGCAACAGTTCGGCGTTGGTATAGAGCATCTTTTCGAAGTGGGGAATCACCCAGTCGGGATCGGTCGCATAGCGGAAAAAACCGCCCTCCACCTGATCGTAGATGCCGCCCTGCGCCATCGCCGTCAGTGTCTCGTCCACCATCTGCAGGGCCTTTTTCTCCCCCTCCAGTCCGTAGATCTCCAGCAGCAGCATCAGGTTGGAAGCCATCGGGAAGTGGGGACGCCCGTCGAACCCTTTGTAGATCTTGTCGAAACGCCGCCACATCTTCTGCACATAACGCTTGCCGATATTCCCCTCTTCCCCCTCCTGCACATCCTTTTGCGGCGCCTGGATCTTCGCCAGATTCTCCTGCACGAGCCTGCGCTCCTTCGCCCGCTCATGACGGTGCATCTTCGCAAACTTCGGCAGCAGCGTCCGCATCCCGGGCACACCGTAACGGTCACTGTCGGGAATATAGGTACTCATGTAGAGAATCTCCCGATCCGGCGTCATGATGATGCTGAGCGGCCAGCCGTTGCGCCGGTGATGTAGTCTGGCGAAGAGCTGCTGATAGTACGTATCGATCTGGGGCATCTCCTCTTTATCCACTTTAACACTCACATAATCTCTGTTGAGCAGCGCGGCGATCTCACCGTTTTCGAACGACTCCTTCTCCATCACATGACACCAGTGACATGTACTGAATCCGATCGAAAGAAAGATCAGCTTATCCTCTCGCTTCGCTTTCGCGAACGCCTTCTCACCGTAGGGGTGCCAGTCGACCGGATTGTGTGCATGCATCTTCAGATAGGGGGAGTGTTCATGGATCAGTGCGTTGGTGTGTGCGGGGGCGGCATCGGCCCACAAAGCGCCTGTCAGCAAAAGTGCCGGCAATACTCTCTTCAAAAAGGCTCCTTCGGCAAATGATAGCGCTATTGTACCATACCGGAACAGATACCCGGCAGAGCGCACACCCTCTCTTAACGCCCTTTTGGGTATACTTTCTGCTTTATAATATCTATAATGAACCCTCTGAACAGTGTGATTCTCGGACAACATCACAGCCCAACGTCGAAATCCGGCACGGAGTCCGGGGGACCCGCCGGAAAGCTGTTTGGGAAAAGCACACTTTTTCAGAGGATTCAAATAATTGAAATAAGGTACTAAAATTATGAAAGTACTTCTTCTGGTGCTCTTCTCTGCGCTCTCTCTCCTCGCCACTCCGGCACAGGAGGCGAAAATCCGCGCCGAGATCACCCGGGCGTTTCATGACGCCTACCCTACCATGCAGATCCGCTCTCTAAAGATCACCCCCGTCTCCGGCCTCTACAAAAGAGTCGCCGATTACGATGTCGCAGAGGTCGCCCTCACCCGCGACGACCTCAGACGCAGCCGCGGCAGCGTCATGGTCACCTTCACCCACGGTACCAAAAAACGCAAACTCTACTTCAAATACGCCCTCGACGCCGAGATCACCCTCTATACCGCCGCGATGCCGCTGCAGAGAGATCGCGCCATCACCCCCGAAACCGTCCGTAAAACGACGCTCCCCTTCACCACCCTCTTTCATGAACCCGTCGGTGAAGAGGCGCTCTATCGCTACGTCGCCAGACGCTCCATCAAAGCCGGCGCGATCCTCACACGCGACAAGCTCAAGGCACGCACCGACATCCAGCGCAACGACAAAATACGCGCCCTGATTCGTGACGGCGGCGTCGCCCTCTCTTTCGAAGCGACCGCACTGCAGGCGGGCAATGTCGGTGACATCATCCGCATTCGCAAAGATTACAAGCGCCGCTTCAAAGCGCGTGTCCTCTCCAACACCGAAGTGGAGGTGCTGCAGTGAGGCTCATCGTCGCGATCACCGGCGCCAGCGGCGTGGGGCTGGGCAAACGTTTCGTGGATGCGCTGCCCCCCGAAATCGAAACCTGCCTGATCCTCAGCGACAACGCCCGGACCGTCTTTGAGAAAGAGCATTCTTCAGACACCATGCGCATCTTCGACAACGACGACATCGCCGCGCCTGTCGCTTCGGGCTCCTTTCGCTGCGACGCGATGGCGATCATCCCCACCTCCATGAACACCCTCGCCAAGATCGCATGCGGTATCGCCGACAACCTCACCACCCGCGCCGCCGCCGTGCAGATCAAAGAGCAGCGCAAACTCCTCCTCGCACCCCGGGAGATGCCCTTTTCCCCAATCTCATTGGAAAATATGCTAAAATTAGCGCGCTTACAGATCATCATCGCACCGCCGGTTCCGGGATACTATGCCGGTATCGAGACACTGGAACAGATGGAAGATTTCATGATCGGCAAGTGGTTCGACCTGCTGGGAATCGAACACACACTATTTCAACGCTGGGGAGAGAGATGAACAGAGTAAAAGAGACGCAGGAGAAGATCGCGCTCTATCCCGGGACCTTCGATCCCATCACCAACGGCCATATCGACATCATCGAACGTGCCGGAAGTATCTTCGAGGGTGTGATCGTCGCCGTCGCCGAATCGAGCGCCAAAAAACCGATGTTTTCGCTCCGGAAACGCAAAAAGCTGATCGAAATCGCCACCGCCCACTGCCACAATATCCGCATCGTCAGCTTCGACAACCTGTTGGTCGATCTGGCGAGAGAGATGGGCACCAGACTCATCGTACGGGGCCTGCGCGCCGTCAGCGACTTCGAGTATGAACTCCAGATGGGTTATGCCAACGCATCACTCGATCCCGAGATCGAGACGATCTACCTCATGCCCAACCTCCCCAACGCCTTTATCAGCTCCTCGGT
>JALWPY010000120.1 GCA_026994915.1 Campylobacterales bacterium | reverse complement strand
CATCCTGAAGGGCATAGGCGTTGACTTTGTTCAGCAGACCGATGTTTCGCCCCTCCTGGCGCAGGTAGATCACCATGCCGCCTTTTTTCGAGATCGTGGATAGTGCATACTGAAGCTGCTGTCCGCAGTCACATTTGAGGCTGCCCAGTGCGTCACCGGTGAGACACTCACTGTGCACACGCACAACCGGCGCGTCGCCGAAGGGCTCTTTAAAGATCACCAGATGCTCTTTTTCCCCCTCCTTGAAAGCCTGTATCAAAAATTCTCCATGACGGGTGGGAAGCTTGGCGATTTGGGATATATCGATTTTCATATCTTTTTATTTCCAACTTTATGGTAAGATTCATCTTTTTACGGATTATAAAGTAAAATGCATTCGATTTTATCATACCCGAGGCTAAAAGATGTTTAAGAGATTCCGACGCACCCGTATCAACCCCAGACTCAGAGAGCTCCTGACACAGACCAGACTCTCCACCGACGACTTTATCTACCCGCTCTTTATCAAAGCGGGCGAGAGCGGTTACAAAAAAGAGATCGCCTCCATGCCCGGCGTCTACCAGATGAGTATCGACGAAGCGATCCGTGAGTGTGAGACGCTCAAAGCGCTGGGACTCTACTCCATTATCCTCTTCGGTATCCCGGATGTCAAGGACAGTGTCGGAAGCGACGCACTCTGCGAGCATGGGATCATCGCCGAAAGTATACGGGCGATCAAAGCGGCACATCCCGATATGTTCGTCGTCAGCGATCTCTGCTTCTGTGAGTATACCGATCACGGGCACTGCGGCATCCTAGACCTCGAACACGAAACCGTCGACAACGACGCAACCCTCAAAAACCTCGGCAAGCAGGCGGTCGTACACGCCAGAGCGGGTGTCGACATGATCGCACCAAGCGGCATGATGGACGGCATGATTACCTCTATCCGCACCGCACTCGACGAAGCGGGCTACATCAACCTGCCGATCATGAGCTATTCGACCAAATTTGCCTCCGCCTACTACGGACCGTTTCGTGACGTAGCGGAGTCGGCCCCGAGTTTCGGCGACCGCAGAAGTTACCAGATGAACCCCGCCAACCGGGACGAAGCGATTCTGGAAAGCCTTGAAGATGAGAAAGAGGGCGCGGACATCCTGATGGTCAAGCCGGCACTCGCCTATATGGACATCGTCCGGGACATCCGCAACAGCTCCCGCCTGCCGCTGGCTGTCTACAATGTCAGCGGAGAGTACGCTATGCTAAAACATGCGGGTGCCGCCGGGCTGATCGACTATGACCGCGTCATGATGGAGACACTGCTCGGATTCAAACGCGCCGGTGCGGATATCATCATCACCTACCATGCCAAAGAGGCGGCCGCACTTTTGAAAGGATCGCAATGAGACACTTTCTGACACTCAAAGAGTACACCAAAGAGGAGATCCTCGAGATTATCGAACTGGGTTTCAAGATCAAAAAGAAGCTCAAAAAAGGTAAGCTCAAACCCTACCTCAAAAAGCAGACACTGGCGATGATCTTCGAAAAGTCGAGCACGCGCACGCGCATGAGTTTCGAGACGGGGATGTATCAGCTGGGCGGGCATGCCATCTTTCTCTCCTCCAACGACAGCCAGCTTGGGCGTGGAGAACCTATGAAAGATACCGCCCGTGTCGTCAGTCGCATGGCAGATATGGTCATGATCCGTACCTTTTCACAGGAGAGCCTCGAAGAGTTCGCACGCTATGCAAGTGTGCCTGTCATCAATGGCCTGACCGACCTCTACCACCCCGTACAGCTGCTGGCAGACTACATGACTATGATCGAGCACAGCAAAGCGAAGGATCCCGTCGTCGCCTACGTCGGAGACGGCAACAACATGACCCATTCATGGATGTGGCTGGCGGCGAAGCTGGGGTTCGAGCTGCGTATCGCCACACCCAAAGGGTACGAAGCCGACAGCATGGTGATCCAGGAGACACTGACGGAAGCGAAAAAGTCGGGTGCGAAGATCACCTTCACCTATGATCCCAAAGAGGCGGTCAAAGACGCCGACGTCGTCACGACCGACACCTGGATCTCTATGGGACTGGAGGAGGAGAAGGAGCAGCGCATCAAAGATTTCACCGGCTTCATCGTCGACGAGAAGATGATGGCGCTGGCCAAAAAAGATGCGATCTTTCTCCACTGCCTCCCCGCCTACCGTGGGTACGAGGTGAGTGAAGCGGTACTCGAGGGGCCGCAAAGCGTCATATTTGACGAAGCCGAGAACAGACTGCATGCCCAGAAGGGGCTGATGGTATGGCTGGACAAACAGAGAGACAAGGAATAGAACATGAGTGAAGAGAAAAAAGAGCAAACGACAACCGAAGAGAAAACGGAAAAGAAGCAGTACGACATTATCGAAAAGATCCACTCGCTCTCCGACAAACTGGGCCTCAAACGTGGCCACGAGACACTGCTGGAGATCGAAGATACCGACGATCCGCATATCAAACAGTTGCGATTGATCCAGGGGAGCTGGGATTCAAACGATCCCTGGTTCGCCATCGAGAAGAAGAACGACAAAAAGGCGTATGCATTCATCCCCGCCGAAGCCTTTGCACAGCTGATCGATACCCTGCGCCATTCGCAGCAGGAGAACTTCAACCTCAAGCTCGAAAAGACGATCTGGCAAAACATCCCCGCCGATTTCGAGGATGTCTGGGTCGTGGCGATGGAAGAGATACGCAAATACGCCCAGCAGAAAAACCCCGACAAACCGGTCTCTATTGATCTGGACAAACTGATCAAAAAGATCAAGAAAGAGCACCCCAACCTTTTCATCAACATCCGTGACTTCATGCCACAGGAAATGAACCAGCTACAGGACAATCATGATTGATTTCAACAAATTTACCCGTTACTCCAGACCCGGCCCCCGCTACACCAGCTATCCGACAGCACTGGAGTTTAACGAAAGTTTCGATACCAACACGCTGATCGAAGAGTTTGCGCATCAGGACAAATCACGCCCGCTCTCGCTCTACTTTCACCTCCCCTTCTGCCGCAGTGCATGCTACTTTTGCGGCTGCAACGTCGTCTTTACCTCCAAAGAGGACAAAAAAGAGCGCTACATCGCCTACAACGAAAAAGAGCTCAAGATCCTCGCTGCCCATCTCGATACCGACCGCGAAGTGATCCAGATGCACTTTGGCGGCGGTACGCCGACCTTCTTTTCACCCGAACAGCTCGGGCGCGTCATCGAACTCATCAAAGGCACCTTCTCCAACTTCACCGCCGATGCCGAGATCAGCTGCGAGATCGACCCGCGCTTTTTCACTCCCGAGCACATGGATGTCCTGAAAAAGGGAGGCTTCAACCGTATCAGCTTCGGCGTGCAGGATTTCGACCCCAAAGTGCAGGAAGCGGTCCACCGCATTCAGCCCTACGACGTCACCAAAGCGGCTATCGACCTCGCCCGTGCCAACGGCATCGAATCGGTCAACGTCGACCTGATCTACGGCCTGCCATACCAGACATTTGAGACTTTCAAAAAGACCCTCGAACTCGCGCGCAGTCTCGACGCGGACCGTTTCGCCGTCTTCAACTACGCGCATGTCCCCTGGCTCAAAAAGACGATGCGAAAGATCGACGAAACCACCCTCCCCCACCCCTCCGTCAAACTGGAGATTCTCAAGTACACGATCGACTACTTTACCAAAGAGGGGTACAAGATGGTCGGAATGGACCACTTCGCCAAACCCGAAGATGAACTCTTCAAAGCGATCGAGAAAGGGGAGCTGCACCGAAACTTCCAGGGCTATACCACCAAAGGGGGCGCGGATCTCATCGGCGTGGGGCTCACCAGCATCGGTGAAGGTGTCGACTACTACGTCCAGAACTACAAAAACATGCATGACTACGAAGCAGCCATCGACGAAGGGCGCCTGCCTGTCGAGCGCGGCATCAAACTCAGCGAAGACGACGTCATCCGAAACGCGGTCATCATGGAGCTGATGAGCAACTTCAAGCTCGATATCCCCCGTATCGAAAAGCGGTTTGACATCGACTTCAGGGACTATTTCAAAGACTCCCTCGAAGCGCTCAGAGAGTTTGAGGAGGCGGAGCTGCTCACCATAGACGACAAAGAGATCAAAGCGAACGAAACGGGCGCCATGCTCATCCGTAACATCGCGATGGCATTCGACGCCTACATGGCCAAACATGCCGACAAACAGAAGACATTCAGTAAGACGATATGAGCAGTAAAGAAGAGATTTTCAACTTTCAGGAGACCAGCGACGCATGTATCAAGTGCGGTAAGTGTATTCCGGTCTGTACGATCCACCAGGTCAACCCCGACGAGACCACCTCGCCGCGCGGTTTCATCGACCTGCTCGGGCAGTATCAGGCGGGTAATCTGGAGCTGGATAAAACTGCCAAAAACATCTTTGAGAGCTGCTTTTTATGTACCAACTGCGTCGATGTCTGCCCCAACTCACTGCCAACCGACATGGTGATCGAAGAGGTACGTGCGGATATCGCCGATAAGTTCGGTATCGCATGGTTCAAGCGTATCGCCTTCTACTTCCTCGAACACCGCAAAGTGATGGACATTGTCATGAAGTTCGGGTTTATGTTCAAGACATGCGCACTCGCGGAAGATCCCAAAGGCAGAGGCCTCAAAGCACGCTTCTCCCTGCCGATGATGCGCAAGGGAAGGCTGATCCCCTCCATGATGAAAACAAGCTTTCTCAACAGCTATCCCGAAAAGATCCCTGCCCCCGATCCCGAAAAACGGAAACAGAAGGTCGCGATCTTCATCGGCTGTCTGGGCAACTACAACTACGAAGGGATCGGCCGCAGCCTCGTCGAGATTCTCGAAAAGCTCAACGTCGAAGTCTTCATCCCCAAAGAGCAGCAGTGCTGCGGCGCACCTGCATACTTCACGGGCGCCGTCGACTCAGTGGAGCGCATGACAAAGAAAAATATCGAATACTTCGAGAGCTTTATGGACGAGTACGACGCCATGCTGATCCCCGAAGCGACCTGTTCGGCGATGGTCAAACATGACTGGGCGGTCTTTTTCAAGAACCACGACATGCCTGACTGGGAGGCGCGCGCCAGAAAGGTGAGCGAGAAGATCCACATGGCGACTCACTGGCTGCATGAGAACACCAACCTCAGAGAGCTGCTCGAAACCAAAGGCAAGAAGTTCGACGATGTTGTCACCTATCACGACCCCTGCCATGCGCGCAAGGTACAGGGGATCTGGCAGGAGCCGCGCAACCTCCTCTCGGCAAACTACCCGATGCAGGAGATGAGCGACCCCAACCGCTGCTGCGGTTTCGGCGGTGTGACGATGCAGACCGAGAAGTTCCATCTGGCGGAGCTGGCTGGCAAACCCAAAGCGGCGATGATCAAAGAGACCAAAGCGACCTACGTCTCCGCCGAATGCAGCGCATGCCGCGTACAGATCAGCGAATCACTCAACAACAGCGGAGATGATGAGATCGTCTTCAAAAATCCGCTCGAACTGATCGCGGAGGCACTCAGATGAGCTGGTGGAACCATATCTACGAACACTTCAACCCCGTCGCGTTCGAACTGGGCGTCTTCAAAGTTCACTGGTACGGTATCATGTACGTGCTGGCACTGGTGGTGGCGATCATGGTGGCCAAATGGCTCGTCAAAAAAGACCGACTCCCTGTCTCGCAGGAGACGCTGGACGCCTATATCATCTGGATCGAAGTCGGCGTGATTCTGGGGGCGCGGATCGGTTATATCCTCTTCTACGACCCCAACACGACATGGTATCTGACCCATCCGTGGCAGATCTTCAACCCCTTCAAAGACGGGGAGTTCATCGGCATACGCGGCATGAGCTTTCATGGGGCGCTGATCGGCTTCATCATCGCGTCGACCCTCTTTTGCCGTAAACATAAGCTCAACCAGTGGTTCATGCTCGACATCGCGGCAGTGGCGATCCCCGCGGGGTATGTTTTCGGCCGTATCGGCAACTTTCTCAATCAGGAGCTCTACGGACGTGCCACCGACGTACCGTGGGGCATCTACGTCGACGGCGTACTGCGCCACCCCTCCCAGCTCTACGAAGCACTTCTGGAGGGGCCTGTCCTCTTTCTGATCCTCTTTCTCTACCGCAGACACAAAAAGGTACATGGAGAACTGATTGCACTCTATGTCATGCTCTACGGTGTCGCACGTTTCATCGCGGAGTTTTTCAGAGCACCCGATCCGCAGCTGGGATTTGTCTGCTGCGGCTGGATGACGAGAGGCCAGGAGTTTTGCCTCATGATGATCGCCGTGGGGCTGGCCGCCTGGTTCTACTTCAGAAAATACGGAGAACCTGTCAAAGCGGCATAAAACTTGCTGGGATATTTTAAAATCCCGGGAGTTTTTCTATGTTACGCTTCTTCGCTCTGCTCTTTCCACTCCTCCTGCAGGCCGCTACAGTAGAGAATCAACTCGATGAGTATCGCCATTTTCTCTGGTTTTTCGCCATGGCTGTCGCGGTCGTGTTTTCAGGGCTCTATCTTCTCTTCAAAGAGCAAAAACGGCTCAAACAGGAGCTGCAAGAGCAGAAGGAGGCTTTTGAAACCCTCTTTGAAAAGGCGCATGACGGCATACTCCTGATTGAAGATGGCCGTTTCAGTGCCTGTAACGAGGCGATCGTCAGGATGCTGGGCTACCCTTCCAAAGAGGCGGTACTCAAAGCGCACCCTTCCGAACTGAGCCCCAAATACCAGCCCGACGGCCGTGCTTCGTTTGAAAAAGCGGAAGAGATGATGCAGATCACCATTGAAAACGGCTACAACCAGTTCGAGTGGGTCCACACCCGTGCCAACGGCGAAAGATTCTGGGCGGAGATTGTCCTGACCAAAATCAACCTCCATGGTAAAGATATTATCCATGTTGTCTGGCGCGATATCCATGAACGTAAAATGCTCGAAGAGCAGATCCGGGAACTCAATCTGCAACTCGAACAGAAAGTCACACAACGCACCAACGAACAGCAGATGCTCCTCTCACTCTTCGACAAGGGCGAATCGGTTCTTTTCAAATGGAACAACGACGAGATGTGGAGTGTGGACTATGTCTCAGAAAGTGTTACCAAAGTGCTGGGATATACACAGGAGGAGTTTCTCACCCATACAGTCGTCTACGCCAGCTGTATCCATCCCGACGATATCGCCCATGTCACCAAAGAGCTGGAGGAGGCGATCAAGTCCCAGAAAGAGTATTTCGAGCACGATCCCTACCGTATCTTCACCAAAGCGGGCGATACCAAATGGGTTCACGACAGTACTGTCATCGTCCGAAACGGTCAGGGAGAAATCACACACTTTCTGGGATACATCTCCGATATCACCGATATCAAGGAGAAGGACAAGCAACTTCTCCAGCAATCCAAACTGGCACAGATGGGTGAGATGATCAGCATGATCGCCCATCAGTGGCGTCAACCGCTCAACGCCATCAGCGCCACGGCGAACAACCTCTCACTAAAGCTCGAACTCGAAGAGCCGGACTCTGCCTACTGCCAGCAGGAGATCGCTCTCATCTGCGACTATGCCCAGCATCTCTCACGGACCATCAATGACTTCAGAAGTTTTTTCAAACATGACAAGCAGAAAGAGTCCGTTCTACTGGGCAATCTGGTGGAAGAGACGCTCAAAATCGTCGCCATCTCTCTGAAAAATCACAACATCACGCTCACTACCGACTATCGCGACAAAATCCCTGTCAATACCTATACCAGCGAACTCAAACAGGTCATTCTCAACCTCATCAAAAATGCCGAAGATGTGCTGCTGGAGAATAGCATCGAAAATCCGGAGATTACAATTATTACTGAAAATGTCGATAATAGTCACAGACTGATCGTCAGAGATAACGGCGGAGGAATCCCTGACAAAATGATCGACAAGATATTCGAGCCCTACTTCTCCACGAAACTGGAAAAAGAGGGGACTGGTCTTGGCTTGTATATGTCCAAAAAAATCATCGAGGAGCATTGTGGTGGCACACTGGAAGCGACAAACGAAAACGGCGGCGCACGCTTTACCGTTACACTCCCACAGCATGAGGATCGCCCGTGAAAAGTGACCTCAAAGAGATCATCCAGCTCGCTGAAGATGTAGATGTACTCTATGTCGAAGACAACGCAGAAGCGCGAGAACAGACACTGAAACTACTGGAAAACTTCTTCCGTCACATCACTGTCGCCACCGACGGAGAAGAGGGGCTTCAGAAATTTAGTGAAGGGCGATTTGACCTGATCTTCACCGACATCAATATGCCACGTCTCAACGGTCTCGATATGATCGGAAAGATCCGTGAACACGACCATGACGTGACGGTGATTATCATCAGTGCACACGACGAAACGGACTATTTTAAACGATCGATCACACTTGGTGTAGACGGCTATCTGCTCAAACCGATCGACCTCAAACCCTTCGTCCAGCTTGTGCATAAAAGCGTTCAGAAAATCGCGATGCAAAAAGAGGTACAGCGTTATCATCATACACTCGAAGAGCAGATCCAGCAACAGACAGAGGCACTCCAACAGAGTTTTCTGACCGATGAACTGACCAAAATCAACAGTCGCTACGCCCTGCTGCAAAAACTCGACAAACATCGCTCCCAAATGCAGACGATCATCCTGCTCAATATCGACGATTTCGCCATCTACAACGAACTTTACGGGATGGAAGTGGGCAATGAAATACTGGTGGCTTTTGCCCAAAAACTTGCAGATTTCGCACCACAGATAGATCATGTAGCCTATCGCATCTCCGGAGATGAGTTTGTCCTTCACCGCACCGTCGAGAAGCAAAACAAGTGCACCTGTACCAAAACGATCGATGCACTTTTGCAGATGATGGAGAGAGAGCCTCTCTTCATAGAGAAAATCGACGAATTCATCACCATCAGTGTCACGATCGGATTTGCTTGTGACCCGCAGAATCCACTCGGCAAAGCCGATATCGCCCTCAAACATGCCAAAAAGAACCGCAAAAAATTCATCCGCTACACATCCGACATGGACAACCGTGTCGATCTGGAGAAAACTCTCTACTGGCGCAAAGAGATCAGACAGGCGCTGAAAGAGGATCGCGTCATCCCCTACTTTCAACCCATCGTCAACAGGTCGCAGGAGATCACCAAATATGAAGCACTCATGCGTATACGCCAGTACGACGCCGACCATCAGATCAAAATCGTCTCACCGTTCGAATTTCTCGACATCGCCATCAAAACCCGGCTCTACGACGAACTCTCCTACCGCATGATCAGCAAATCGATCGACCTGATGAAGAGCCGCAATGTCTCCCTCTCGCTCAACATCAACCTCAGCGACATCAACAACCCGAGGCTCCTGGAGATGCTGCAAAAAAATATCCGCCTTTTCAACAGTTTCAACAGCCCCGGCACACAGAACCACATCATCCTTGAAGTGCTCGAAAACGACAATATCGAAGCCTACCAGATCGTCAACGAGAAACTCTCACAGTTCAAAAATCTCGCCGTCAAGATCGCCATCGACGACTTTGGCAGCGGCTACTCCAACTTCTCCCAGATCATCGGCATCGCACCCCACTATCTCAAGATCGACGGCTCCCTGATCCGTGACATCGACACCAATCCCAAATCTTACGAGATGGTCAAAGCGATCGTACAGTTTGCAAGGAGTCTCGGCATCCGCACCATCGCGGAGTTCGTCTCGTCCGAGAAGATTTTCGAAATCACCTACGATCTGGGAATCGACGAATTTCAGGGCTACTACTTCGGCAAGCCGATGTCGATCGAAGAGATCGAAGCGGAAGAGAAAAACATCAGGGAAGTTGCAGATACAGCGCTGTAACCACCCCGTAGCGCACCCCTTTGGCGATCACCACCAGCAGCAGAAATTTCCACACTTCATAGCGCAGTACCCCGGCGACGAACGTCACCGGATCGCCGACGACCGGCATCCATGAGAGCAGCAATGCTACTGCACCCCACTTCTCGAACAGTGCATGCCCTCTTGCCAGCGCTTTGGGTTTGAGATAGCCTCTGTGCAGCAGATAGTCCGAGCCTTTATACCCCAGCAGATAGTTGATCAGCGATCCAAGCGTGTTACCCGCCGTGGCAGCAAGCAGCAGGAATGAAACAGAATAGTTTTGGGAGAGGTCATATAGCAGCAGCGCTTCACTGCCTCCTGGCAGCAGAGTCGCCGCCAGCAGTGAAGCGAAAAAGAGTGTGAGGTATGTCACCTATTTCAGGAGCATTTTACGCAGTTCGTCTTCGTCGATCACTTCATCGTCATACTTGACGACGATCGTCTCTTCGGTCTCGTTGATATAAAAGTCGCTGATCCCTTTGGTGGTTTTGAGCATGGGTACTTTTTCACGATCATACTTATCCATAGGCAAAAAGATATTTTTGCGCAGACCCGGGTTACGCATACCAACGATCCAGTAGATCCAGAAAAGAGAGACAACCAGTACAAAGACCGCCACACCCTGCTCACCATAGTGCTGATAGAGCCAGCCGCCGATCGCGCCGCCCAGAAAGATACCGATATAGGCGAAGGTATTGGCCACACCCAGTGCAGCCCCTTTCTGGTGCACTTTGGCGAACTTGGAGACGAAAGATTGCAGCAGCGGTTCGAACATGTTGAAGCCAATGAAAAAAGCCGAAACACCCACGGCGAACCAGAGGAACGAGCTGGTATATCCCATCAGGATAAACGAAACCATGATAAAGCCGATCGAGATCAGAAAGACCTCTTTGCCCTTGCTGTACTTTTCACCAAACACCGCCGCGGGACCCATCGCGAGGATACCGAGGATTACCGCCGGCAGATAGACCTTCCAGTAATCCATCGTCGTCATGTGAAACTTGTGTTTGAGCAAGATCGGGATGATGAAAAAGGCGATTGCCATCGTCGAACTGTGAAAGAGAAAGGTGATATACATCCGTACGAGATCTTTGTCTTTGAAGACATGTTTGATCTGAGCCTCTTCTTCACTGTAGTGATGGACGATCTTCGGCGGTTCGGGCACCGCAGTGAAGAGAATCAGCAACGCCGTGAGCGCCAGCACACATGTGAGCCAGAAGAGTGCGCTGACTGAAAAGTAGCCCGCGATCACCGGTCCCAGAATCATCGCCGCGGCAAAACTCATGGCGATCGTCATCCCCATGATCGCCATCGCATGCGCACGCTGATCCTCGCGGACATGGTCGGCGATCATCGCCGTGACAACCGAACCGATCGCACCCGCACCCTGGAGGAAACGTCCTACGAGCAGGACATAGATATTGTCCGCCATCGCCGCCACAGCGGAACCGGCTGCAAAGATCAGCAGGCCGATGAGCAGTGTCTTTTTACGCCCGATGCGGTCGCTTAGCACGCCAAAAGGTACCTGAAGCACCGCCTGTGTCAGCGCATAGCCACCCAGTGCGATACCCGCCAGAAACGCGGTACCGCCCGGCAGATCCTTAGCATAGCCCGAAAGTACCGAAAGTACAATAAAGAGTCCGAAAAAGCGCAATGCTATGATCAGACTCAACGGTAAAACCGATTTAATCATCGAATCCCCTTTTTTTGATATAATAATGCAATCATATTCCCGTATGATTAACCATAATCCAACAAAATGATATTGATAAGGTATATTTACCTGAAACTGTTTTCTGCAGCTACCAAAAAGAGGACAAATTCTCCCTGACGGTCTGAGCCTCTTTTTGGTAGCTGCAGAAAACACCCATATACCATTTACGACACCATCACTGAAATATTAGACAATTATAGTCCTATTAGAATAAAACAAGGTTGAAAATGAAAATAATCCTCGCATCCGGCAATCAGGGCAAGATCAGAGAGATCGCCTCCTACTGTGACAAACATGAAGTCCTCCCCTACACCGACTTTACCGAAAAGTTCGAAGTGGTGGAGGATGGCGCCACCTTCAAGGAGAACGCCCTCATCAAAGCGCATGCGATTTACGACAAAGTCAAAGAGAAGATCGACACCCCCTTCGTCGTCCTCTCCGACGACAGCGGCATCACCGTGCCGGCACTGGGGAACATTCCCGGTATCTACAGCGCCAGATACGCCGGAGAGGGAGCGACCGACAAGGAGAATCTCCATAAACTAATCGATACGCTCAAAGAGAAAGGGATCGAGAGGACACCCGCCTACTACACCGCCGCGATGGCGATCGTCACCGACAGAGGGGACTTCACGGTACATGGCTGGATGCATGGCAACGTGATCGCCGAAGCACGGGGAGACAAGGGATTCGGCTACGATCCCATGTTCATCCCCGAAGGGTACACACAGACACTCGGAGAACTCGACGCCGACGTCAAACAGAAGCTCTCCCACCGTGCCAAAGCGCTGGAGCTGGCCAAAACAGTTATCGGGACATTAAAATAGAGAAATGTAAGGAGGTCGCATGCGAGGGACCATCAGACTAAAAACCGGCGACATCACCAAAGAGCCGGCCTGTGCCATTGTCAACGCCGCCAACAGTTCCCTGATGGGCGGCGGCGGAGTCGACGGTGCCATCCACCGCGCGGGCGGGCCGAAGATTCTCGAAGAGACAAAAAAGATCCGGGAGACGCGCTACCCGGACGGTCTTCCCACAGGTGAGGCAATCGCCACAACCGCGGGAAATCTCCCCGCAAAATATGTCATCCACACCGTCGGGCCGATCTACCGGCTCTGTGACGGCAGCTGCCCCGATCTGCTCGCAGCCGCCTACCGCAATTCACTCCGTGTAGCCTACGATCTGGGGTGCCGAGATATCGTCTTTCCCGCCATCTCCACGGGCATCTACGGCTATCCGAAAGAGGAGGCGGCGCGTATCGCCAAAAGTACGGTCGAGGCATTCATCCAGAAGCATCCGATGGATGTCACCTTCATCTTTCACAATCCGCAGGATATGGCACTCTTTCAAAAGGCGACGGAAGAGAACCACTGAAATAGTCGAGAGAGGCAAACAACATCTTTTTGCTCTTCGCAGAAAATATGATATAATATTTTTTTATATTAACTTATATCTTATCTCTCCAAAATATAAGGTGCACTGATGGAATATCTCACTTTCGACACCCCCATGCTCGTCTCGGCTATCATTATGGTATTGACTTTTCTGGGTATTTTTACCGAGGGACTACACGGATTCCACCGCACGAAGTTTGCCATACTGGGTGCAGTAGTTATGATGATCGCCGGGCAGTACTACGGGTTCTATTCTCCTCAGCAGGGGCTGGAATCGATTGACTGGAATGTCGTCTTGCTGCTGGCAGCGATGATGACGATCGTCGCCATCATGATTCCCACGGGCGGCTTTCAGCTCATCGCCTTCAAAGTGGCGCATTACAGCCGGGGCAATCAGTTTTTGCTGATGGTATTGCTCGGTACAGCGGTGACACTCATCTCACTGCTGCTGGACAACGTCACCACCGTTGTCATCTTCGGCCCTCTGATTATACTGATCGCCCGTACACTCCATGTCAATCCCATCCCTTATCTGCTGGCAGCTGCCCTCCTCTCCGATACCGGCGGCATCGCGACACTCGTCGGTGATCCACCCAATCTGATGATTGGCTCCGCCGCACATATCGACTTCAACACTTTTCTTTTTCATATGTCCGGTATTGTATTTGCGGCCTGGATCACAACGATTCTGGCACTGAAGTATCTCTTCAGAAAAGAGTTCTCTATCATCCCCAAACCGGGAGACTTCGGCGACAGAGAGCCGCTCAGGGAACCGGGCACATGGAGAGCCGCACTGATCTCTCTGGGTGTCGTCGTCGTACTTTTCATGATGCACCGTGAACTTGAATGGGAAGCGTGGATGGTTGCAACGGTGGGTCTGACCCTGTTGCTTTTTCTGGCACCGCATATCGATCTGGACGGGACATTCGCCAAGGTGGAGATCACCCTGCTGCTCTTTTTCATCGCACTCTTCGTCCTTATCGGCGGAGTGGAACAGAGCCACTTTCTCGAATATATCGGTACCTTCATCTATCCTTTCGTTAAAGAAGACTTGCTCACTTCCGCAATCCTGCTGATGTGGGTAGCGGCACTGCTTTCGGCCATGATCGACAATATCCCCTTCACCGCCGCGATGATCCCCATCCTGCTCGGTCTCGAAACCCAGGGTATCAACATCACCCCGCTCTGGTGGTCACTGGCGATCGGTGTGGGACTGGGCGGTAACGGTACGCATCTGGGATCTACCGCCAACGTCTACATCGTCACTATCTCCGAGCGCCTTGCCAAAGAACAGAACGATCCTTCACTGGCCATCACACCGGGCGTCTGGTTCAGGCGCGGAACACCGGTGATGCTTCTGACACTTGTCGTCGCCTCACTGCTGATGGTGCTCTTTTTCGACTTTTTCGCGCAACCCTTTCATTGAGAAGAGGGCTGCGCAAGCGTGATAATCTTCTCCGCAGGCAGACAGAGTGTCATGCGCTCCTCCCCCGTATCTACCGCTTCATGCCCTGCCATGAGCTCCACTTTTTGCACCCCCTTCTCCGGGGTGAAGATTCCAAGACTGCGACTGCCCATCTTCATCCACTCGATCCTGCCTTTGAGCACATTATCACACCCTTCGGCACTTGCCTGCAAATCTTCCGCACGTATCGCCAGCGTGAGTTTCTCACCGGGCAGATGTCGCCCGGAGGTGACCAGCTTCAGATCGCCTCCCAGCGCCTCGACCCGAACAGAGAGGCGCTCTTCGTTTTGCCCCGTCACAACTGCGTCGAAAATATTGCGTATGCCCATGTAATGGGCGACCGCTTCGTTTCGCGGTCGGGTCCAGAGCTCTTCCCATGTTCCGCTCTGGCGAATCTCTCCGTCGATGATAACGCTGATACGCGAAGCCAGAAAACCCGCCTCTTCAAGATCGTGCGTGATCAGCAGCATCGTCGTGCCGTACTCTTGCTGCAACCTTTTGGCAAGCATCCAGAGATCGCGCTTGAGCCCCGCATCGAGAGCACTGAAAGGTTCATCCAGCAGCAGCATTTTCGGTCGCGGTGCAAGGGCGCGTACCAGTGCCACCCGCTGACGTTCTCCGCCGCTGAGGGTAGCCGGCATACGATCCAAAAGCCCGCCGATGCCGGTCACTTCGATCAACTCCTGCAACAGCGGCTCGGTATCGGCTGCCGGGAGCCGCTGCGCTCTGATACCATAACGCAGATTTTCCTCCACGTTCAGATGCGGAAAGAGTGCCAGATGCTGCGGCAGGTAGCCGAATCCGCGCCGATGGGTCGGCAGGTGCGTCACCTCCTTCCCTTTGAGCAGCACCGCACCGCTTTCGGGAGTCCTGAGCCCCAGAATCGCCTGTACGAGTGTACTTTTTCCCGAACCGGAGGGGCCCAGCAGCGCATGGCATGTCCCCTCTTCGATCTGCATGTCGATCTCGCGGAGCATGAACTCCCCCGCCCTTACTGTGAGCTTTTTGAGCTGAATCATCGCATGCTCCGGCTCAGCAGCCAGCGCGCGACAAAGAGTGCCGCCAGACCGATCGTCACAAGGATCAGGATCAGCGATACCGTCCCTTCGATGTCGGCCGTCTCCAGATGCATGTAGATCGCGACAGGAAGGGTCTCTGTACGCATCGCCATCGTTCCCGCGACGGTGATCGTCGCACCGAACTCTCCCAGCGCCTTCGCCCAGCTGAGGATCGTCGCGGCGATGATCCCCCGTCTTGCAAGCGGCAACGTCACCGTCGCGAAGGTGTGCATCGGCGAGGCGCCCAGCGTGGAGGCAGTCGATTCAAATTCGGGAGGGACTTCGTCGAACGCACTCTTGACAAATCGCACCGTGACGCCCGTGATCGTCACAAACTGCGCCAGTACGATCCCGGCAAAACTGAAGACGAAGGTGACCAGATGGTTCTCCACCCACTCCCCCAGAGGGTTGTTAAAAAAGATCAGCAGGATCGCACCCAGCGCAGCGGGCGAGACGATCATCGGGAACTCCAGAAGGGTGTCGATCAGCTCTTTTCCCCGGAAGGTGAAGCGAGAGAGCGCATAACCGGCGGGAATGGCGATCAGCAACGCCAGCAGCGTCGCAAAAGTGGCGGCAAGCAGACTCGTTTTGATCGCGAAAAGGGTGCGCGGGGAGTGGAGGCTCGTCCATAGTGTCTGCCCCTCCAGAAAGTAGCCGATCGAGAGGATCAGACCACCGTAGAGTGCGAGTACGAAGAGCGCCGAGAAGATCGCCCAGCGCTGCAGGCCTAACGGATGCGCCATGTCTCGGGGACCTCGTACTCACCGCCGACGGGTTTGGCTTCGCCGATATAGTCCACCGCCTCTTCGGGCGTGGCGAGGTAGTGGTACTTCGCGAAGATCGCCCGCCCCTCGTCGGAGAGGAGAAAGTCGATGAAACGCTGTGCCAGTTCGGGGTGTTTGCTGAAACGCGAAATCGCGATGGGAATATAACCGATACGCACGATCTCCTCCTTTTTCAGCGGCACCGTCTCGATGCGTTTGGGGTTCCAGTATCCAAAGACCCGCCATCCGATCACCGCATCGGCCTGCCTGAGCGCGACGGCGTTGGCCGTTTTGGAACATGAGGCGGTGTAGTTGACCAGATTTTTGCGAAACGCCTTTTTCTGTTCCGGGGTGAAGTTCTTCTCCAGTATCTCGATGGCATAGGTGCCCACACAGACACCGTCGGGATTGG